>CAZCMD010000030.1:0-12662 GCA_964499695.1 uncultured Desulfatiglans sp. | reverse complement strand
ACTAGTGTTCCTCTTCAAATGCCTGGACCTGATATGTATATACAGTAAGCGTCCCTTTTTTCCATTCGTTTGCGCTTAAGCCCGCCTTCATGCAGAGGTGCCCTAAAAACTCCTCCTTTTCAGGGAGCTGATCCCATACCTGGGGAAGGAATGTGGCACTCTGATATCCCTTCTCTATGATAAGACCGTCTACACCGGGCTTAAGTTTCATTAACAGATCCTCTGCATCTTTGTATTTTAAAGGTGCAGGCTCTGTGAGTATGCTGATCTCCACCTTCAGCTTATCCCACTCCCCCTTTGAAAGAGGAGGGAACCGGGGGTCTTTAAATGCGGCGTTTATGGCATTTTCCCTGATACCATCAATCAGGGATTCCTGCGGGATAATATGGCCTATACAGCCGCGGAGATTGCCGTCTGTAGTGAGTGTTACAAAGGTGCCACGTTTATCAAGGAATTTTGTACTTTCAAGCCCCTTTTCAGGGGAAACCTCTTTTTTAAAGAGCCTTGCCTCAATGGTTTTTCGTGCAACTGAAAGTAGATATTCACCCTCTTCCTTTGTAAGTTTTCCCTTTTCTTCCATGTTCATTTCCTCCTGTTTGTTTGTTTCATGAGGACTGACTTTTCCCCGGGCTTCATCAGGCCCCGAGGCAAAAACATGAGGTGTCATAACAACAAAACATAAGCAAAAGATCATTATTATAAAGCAGATGACCGGTAGAGCTTGTTTTATTCTGCTTATTTTTTTATATAGCTTCATAAGATCGTTTCCCTGATGCAAAAGTATAATATTACAGTATAGTTGTCAAAATTAATAACGTCCTTTAAAGGATTCGTGAGAGGTAAGAGGCATAAAATGGAGAGCATGAAAAGTAAAAAACTGAGGGTAGAAAAGATTTATAACAGGCTCGATCCTGTCTATACAATGGAAAAGACCGCGCTGGAATATCGCACGCCATTCCAGCTTCTTATAGCCACCATCCTTTCAGCACAGTGTACTGATAAACAGGTAAACAAGGTTACTCCCGATCTTTTTAAAAAATACAAAACGCCTCAAGCATTTATAAATGCCCCTATAGAAGATATTGAAGAGGCCATAAAATCCACAGGTTTTTACAGGAACAAGGCAAAGAACATAAAGGGGTGCTGTGAAGGGCTTATTAAGATGTATGGGGGCAATATTCCTCACACACTTGACGAGATGATCAAACTCCCGGGAGTAGGGAGAAAGACTGCCAACTGCGTGCTTGGTGCGGCCTATGATGTACCCGGCGTTGTGGTTGATACCCATGTTAAAAGGCTCGCGATACGAATGGGTTTAACAGAAAACACCAACCCGGATAAAATAGAGGAGGATATACAGAAGATACTGCCGGAAGAGAGGTGGCGGCGCTTTTCGGATATCCTTATATATCACGGCAGGGCGGTATGCAGCGCGAGGAAACCGGAACATGATAAATGCGCGGTTGCCAATTTATGCCCTTCGGCAAATAAAAAAAAAGGGCATCTTGCTTAGCTTATGCAAGATGCCCTTCTGATGGGAAACGGGGTTCACATCTTCTTTACATTCTTTGCTACAGGACCTCTTGCGCCATCTTCCACCTCGAAGATGACCTGCTGACCCTCTTCAAGGGTCTTGAAACCGTCCATTTCAATTGATGAATAATGGACAAAGATGTCCTGGCCGGTTTTTTCCTGTGCAATAAAACCGTACCCCTTCTTGTCGCTAAACCATTTTACTGTCCCTTCTGCCAAAGCTTAGACCTCCATTTAAAAAATTGTTACATTTTTGCTCAAAATCTTCAGGTCGCTGACTCGGCAAAAGAGTTTTACCGAATAAAATCGACCCGCGATAAGAGCCGGGCCACAAACATAGCCATATTATAGGTCATAGAGTTAATAGTTTGTCAAGTAAAAATAAGATGCAGGGATATATGCCATTTTCGATCAACATATACTGAAGTAAGAAAATTACACTTAACTTTATATAACTTTATGGTTCTGTATGCAGGAAAGGGGTTTATTCAACAATATCTGTATCAGGCTCCTCTTCCTCTTCAACGGGTTTATTATCCATTATTATTTCACCATATAAAACATCAACCTCTTCCTCTGAATCAAGGAGTATTGTAACCGATTCCTTGAGCACATTATTGCGTATGACCTTTCCGCTTCCCTTCTCTGTCTTGATATTCTTGCCGATCTTGGGGATATTCTTTGATGCCTTGCTGTAAAAATCATATTCATATGAGAGGCAGCACATCAGTCTTCCGCACATGCCTGAAATCTTTGTCGGATTAAGTGATAGGCTCTGTTTTTTAGCCATTTTTATGGAAACAGGGTCAAATTTATTTAAAAAGGAGGAGCAGCATAATTCCCTCCCGCACCCGCCAAGCCCACCCACCATCTTTGCCTGGTGCCTGACCCCTATCTGGCGCATCTCTATCCTGGTATGGAATTTCTGGACAAGGTCCTTTACCAGTTCCCTGAAATCTATCCTGCCCTCTGCAGAAAAATATACAACCACCTTACTGCCGTCAAACAACTGCTCCGCAGTGACAAGGGACATGGGAAGAACCCTTTCCTGTATCTTCTGGTAGCAGAATGAGTAGACCTCATTTTCAATTTCCCTGTTCTTTTCATCAGTCTTTATATCCTCTTCTGACGCAACCCTCTGGACAGGCTTGAGTTCTCGGACAGGCTCTCCCTCCTCCTGCTGTCTGGGTTCAACAGCGACAACACCAAGGGCATTCCCCTGTTCCGTATTTACGATTACCCTGTCACCGCTTTTCAGCACAAAGTGACCTGAGTCAAAGTCATATATCTTACCGTTTGGCCTGAGCCTGATACCTACTATTTTTCTCATAAGATCCTGCCGTCCCTGTTCATAGATTTCAACTGTTAAGCGCCTTAAGCTCAAGCAGCATTTTTTCCATAAGAAGCCCTGCGTTAGGATTTCTGATGAGATCCCTCTGGTAATTATCCACCAGAAAAAAACTCTCTACCAGTTTATCCGCATCATGCCTTGCCGCAAGCCTTTGAATATCTTCCCTGTAATCCCTGTTTTCCATCATATCATAATTGCCATTGACCCTTGCAAGGATGATATCCCTCAGACATGTCTTCCATATACCGATGACCCCGTATAGATCTATGCCAGCTTGATCATCCTGTCCCTTTTTTGAGAATTTTTTGCCATAATCAATGGCCGTTTCAACAGCCTGATCCCCGGACATCTCAGTCAGACTTAAAAAAAGATCAATGAGTTCCCTGCGTGCATCAAGAAATCCCTCTCCACAGATTTCTATAGCCTTCCCCAGGCTTCCGTCAGCGATACCGGCTGCAAGATATGCTGTATTATCATCCTGATCATGATATGTCACAAGATATTCTTTAATGATATCACGGTCCAGGGGATTAAATGGGACCCTCTGGCACCTTGAAACTATTGTGGGCAGGAGATCGCGGGTATCAACGACCTTTAAAACAATAATATTGCCCGGAGGCGGCTCCTCAAGGGTCTTGAGAAAGGAGTTTGCCGCCTCTTCTGTCATCATCTCAGCCCTGTCTATTATGGTAATCCTGTATTTTCCTGAGACAGGCTTATAATTAAGGTCCCTGTTAAGCTCCCTTATCTGCTCTATTTTTATATTCTGCCCGTCCGGGGCAATTGAGATAATATCAGGGAAATTGCCGCTCGCAAGTTGCCTGCAGGTAACGCACCTGCCGCAGCCATCACCCGTGGCATCAGAGGTGCAATTAACTGCCCTTGCCAGGGCAAGAGCGGTCGTGCTTTTACCTACCCCCTTTATCCCGGTAAAGAGATATGCATGGGGTATCCTGTCGCCACCTATGACCCTTTTTAAAAAATCAACAGCCTTTTTCTGGCCGATTATCTCTGAGAACGCCTTCACCTTTTTCCTTTATTTATTGCATCTATATAGGGGGTAATAAGATCATGTATATCTTTACCTATCCTGTCAACAGATCTTGAGGCATCAATTACCCTGAAGCGGTCTTTGTAACTATCAGCAAGTGCAAGATAACCGTTTCTCACCTTCCTGTGAAATTCCAGTTTTTCCTTTTCAAACCTCCCCTGCGCCTCGAGATCCAGCTTCTTATTACGCGCAAGTGCCCGCTTAAGGCCGACATTTTCAGGACAATCCAGAAGTATTGTCAGGTCAGGGCAAAGCCCGCAGGCGGCCTTGTTATTTAAAAGCCCGATAAGGTCCATGTCCATCCCCCTGCCATAACCCTGGTAAGCGATAGTGGCATCAAAAAACCTGTCACAAATGATCCATTTGCCACTATCAAGGGCAGGGATCAATTTTTCATTCACATGCTGTGCCCTGTCTGCCGCATAAAGTATCAGCTCTGCCAGAGGGGAAAGATGGGTATTCTTTGAATCAAGCAGTATTTTCCTTATGCCTTTACCTATATCTGTGCCGCCCGGCTCAAATGTCTTAATAAACTCAACATCCCTCTCCTCAAGATATTTTACAAGAAGATCAACCTGGGTCGTCTTACCGCATCCCTCAATACCTTCAAAGGTGATAAACAATTTTGGCTCCCTGTCTTTACTCAATTAACTTTTTATGGCCCGGCGAAGGAGTATATAGAAAATAAAAATCATAATCAAGGATGGTGTGCTTATATATTACCAATTCATTGACACATTCGCTTCTATTCCATATACTCTTTGATAACAGTACCGATTTTCATGTATCATACGGAAAAGAATTCATAACGGACATTAAGGCATTTCAAGAGGCATTTACTGGTTTGTTTACTATTATGAGCAGATAATACCGGATAAAAAAATATGAATTCAAAAAACTCTCAAGACCTGCCTGCCAGGATGATACCCATCGCGATATCAGCAATTGTAATATTTATTTTTTTGATGGTCACACCTACCCTGTCACACGGTGAGAAGCCCTTTTTCTCTATTGCCCTGTCAAAATTCAGTGATGAGGAGGCAGCCAAAAAGGAGGAAGTAAAGCTTAAAAATTCCGGCAATAATGCCTTTTACAGGAAAGAAAAGAATCTGGAAAATGGCAATATTGAATATCAGGTATATATAGAAAAATACAATTCAATGGAGGAGGCCATTAAAGAGGCCAAGGTTTTAAAGGATCTGGAGATCATATCGGATTACCTTGTAAAACAGGTAGTTGACACCCCGATTGTAGAAGAGGCGCCGTCTGAAGCACCTCCGGAAGGATCAGAGACTCCGAAGCCAGCTAACGATGCAGAACAGATTCCAGAGTCAAAGATCGGGGTTACTCAAAATAATGTCCCCGCACCGGAATCAAAAACAGTCGAAGGACAGGCAACGCTGACAGCTAAAAAGGATGCTGAGGCAAAGCCCCCTGTACCTGAAAAGCCGGCACAGCAAAAAAATTTAACAGATCAAAAATCAGCAAATGACAGCACCTTAAAATCGGAAAACATTATACCTCAAAAACAGGAGAATACATCCGGGCAGATCAGGAGAGAACCAATACTGATTCAGAATAAAACTGTAAAACAGGGTACTGTACCAGAAAAACCAGCAGAGCAGACGACCTCAACAGATCAAAAGGCGACCTCTAAAGAGTTCGCTACCGGAGATAAAACAGTTTCTAAAGAGGCACCTCCTGAAATAAAAAGGGATGAAGTCGCCCCTGAAAAGGTCACCCCTGCCGCAGTAGATCAAACACCTGACACAAAAAGGAGTGAGCCTGAAAAAAAGATGCCATCAACAGATGGAGTTATTGATCAGGCAAAGGGTGCAACCCTGCAGGTTGGTGCGTGTAAAGAGGAGGCAAATGCGGCTATCCTCAAAAAACAGCTTTTATCCCTGGGGAGGACAGCATTTTATCGTCATGAAACATCAGAGGGTATTGGAGATATATACCGGATCTACATCACCGGATACAAAACACTGGGTGAAGCGGTAAAAGACGCAAAGACACTTGTAAGCTCAGGTGTAATAACAGGTTACGCACGCGTTCATAGCGAGATTCCTGCCGTTGATATACCCCCTAAAAAGGCTGATACTGCGGTAACTGAAACAGACGGCAGGATCTATTTTATACATACAGGAAGCTACAAAGAAGAGGTCAATGCCCAGAGGGCTGTAGCAAGCATCAAGGAATCAGGCTATAAGGCGTTCTATGTCCCTGAAAAGGAACCTGCGGTTACATGGTTCAGGGTTTATATAGGCGATTTCAGGAGTGAAGCCCAGGCAAGGGAAAAGGGTATGGAACTTCTGGAGAAGGGTATCATCACCTACTTCAAACCCGTTGCAATTACGCCTGAGGAGAAGGTAACTAATTGAATATCCTTGTCAAAAAATAAATGGCAATAATATTTTTTTTATGATACTCGGTTAAGCGATTTCTGAGATGAGGGGAAATACAGCTCGGAAATACTTTAATTTTTTAGAGAGGAATCATGTCTGATAAACCGGGCAAGATAGAGCATTATGAGAAACAGTTTGGCATAATCGCCATAGAAAAGGGGTTTATAACACCGGACAATCTCATTGAAACGTTGAAGATACAGGTGGAAGAAGAGATCGATTACAAGACTCACCGGCTGATAGGTGAAATCCTTCTTGACAGAGGATATATTACCCCCTCCCAGATACAGGAAGTGCTTGACGGTATTTTTTCACGTTAACAATCTATCTATATGCAGGTAAAAAAGGAAAGCCCCCATGCTAAGAGGGTTGAGGAGAGCTGGGGGCTTAAGATGAACCATTAGAGGTTCAGGATATTAATCGGTTGACACGAGGCGTTACTTTAGTACAAACTTTATATTTCCCCATTTTCCTTATTTTATGAGCCTTTTAAATATAATAAACATTAATCTGACCCTCTCCAAAAAGGAGATACTTAAGGATTTAAGCTTCCAGGTTGAAAACGGCGACCGTATCGGGCTTATCGGCCCCAATGGCTCAGGTAAAACCTCACTGCTCAGGGTCATCTCAGGAGAAATGCACCCTGACAGCGGCGAGGTGGTATTCACAGGGGGAAGCAGGTTCGGGTATCTTTCACAGGATGTGGATGAGAGGCTTTCAGGCCCATTGTTGCAATCCATAATAGATTCCATACCTGGAAGAAAAGCCATAAGGGAAGAGATCAGAAGTTTAGAGACCTTGATAAACAGCAGTGAGGGCAGCCCGGAACAGGTGAAACTTGCCGGACGCTTGACCGAACTGCACAACGAGATGACCCTGATTGAGACCATCTACCCATCTCACAGGGCAGAAAAGATACTTGCAGGTTTAGGTTTTACAGAACAGGGCTTTAACGAGCCTGTTGCACATCTGAGCGGGGGATGGCGCATGAGGGCATCTTTAGCCAGCCTCCTTTTTCAAGCACCTGACCTGCTCCTCTTAGATGAGCCCACAAACCACCTTGACCTGCCTTCGGTTATGTGGCTTGAGCAGTTTCTCCGGGAATTTAAAGGGGCGATAATCCTTGTGTGTCATGACAGGGAATTCTTAAATAAACAGATAGACCGTATTATCAGTTTTGAACCGGAAGGCATAAGGAGTTACAGGGGAAATTATGAACAGTATCTTGTATTAAGGGAGGACGAGAATAACCGCCTTGAGGCAATGGCAAGGAACCAGGAGCAGAAGGTAAAGGATGCAAAAAAATTCATAGAGAGGTTCAAGACAAAGGCCACAAAGGCGCGGCAGGCACAGAGCAAGATCAAGCTTTTAAAAAAGATAGAGATAGTAAGCACCCACAAGAGTCAGAGGACCGTAAGGTTTTCATTCCCCGAGGTGGCTCAGAGCGGGAGGCAGGTACTCACAATAAGGAGCCTCTCAAAGGCATTCGGCGAAAAGAGGCTGTACAAGGATATTGACCTTAATGTGTTCAAAGGCGAAAGGATCGGGCTTATAGGGCCTAACGGGTATGGCAAGACAACACTCCTCCGCATGATAGCAAATGAAATACCTGCTGACACCGGCACCATCGTACAGGGTCATAATGTTGAGATGAGCTATTATGCACAGCACCACTCTGAAATGCTTGATCCCAGGAAGACAATCCTTGAGGAGGTATATCAGGTGGTGCCCCATGAAAGCACAAGTTTTGTGCGGGGGGTATGCGGCGCATTCCTCTTTTCAGGCGAGGATGTGGATAAGCCGGTCAAGGTGCTTTCAGGCGGCGAAAAGGCGCGTGTGGCACTCGCAAAGATACTTATAAAGCCTGGCAACCTGCTTATTATGGATGAGCCTACAAACCACCTTGACCTTGTTTCATCTGAGATACTCATAGACGCACTGGATAAATACAGCGGCACACTCCTTTTTGTCTCCCATAACCAGTCATTTATTAACCGGCTTGCCACAAAGATATGGGATATAAAAGATGGGAATATTTTTGAATACCACGGCACCCTGAAGGAATATTTTCTTCATCTCAAGGAGATGGAAGAGGGAGCTCTTCCCCCTGCTGTTAATACTAATGGCAGGGAGAAGGATCCTGTTATCACCCCGGTCATGCAGGAGCAGCGGTTATCGGAAAACAAAAAGGAGATCAGAAGGAAAAAGGCAGAAAGACGCAAGGAGATAAGCGCGGCCCTTAAACCTATAGAGGATAAGTGCGCAAAACTTGAGGAAAAGATCTCAGCCCTTGAGTCAAGGGAAAAGGAGATATCCGGTATGCTCACAGACCCTGAACTCTTTAAGGACAGCAGCAAAAGTGTTCCGCTCTTAAATGAATTTAAAAAATTGAAACAGACCCTTGAGGAATCTATTTCCGAATGGGAAAAGGCCCAGACCCGGATGGAAGAGCTCAAGGAAGAACTCGGCATGGATGAAGAGTAATATCTTTTTAAATAAGATGAATATAAAATTGATTTAATTTACTTAAAATGATAATTTTAATCCATGAAGATGGATAGAAAATATACCGCTATATATAAAATGACAGACAAGCAAGATAACGATTACGTTATCGGCACTGCTGAAGAGCGTATTCTTCTTGTCTGGCCATTAACAAAAGAGGTTGCCTCATTGAGCAAAAAACATGATGTTGAACGAAGACTACAGAGACATATTACGCGCCTTAGCCGACGAGAATGTTAAAAAACATCACAGCACTAACAGGGCTTAAATTTGAAGAAGCCTACCGGAATTCTATTTTAGTGAACATCGATGGGATTGATGTACACATACATTCGATTGACGATCTTATTATTAACAAGAGAGCGACTGGAAGAACCAAAGATCTTGCTGATGCAGAGGCATTGGAACTGTTATAGACTCTGATGTGAAGGCCCATGTTACTTTATCTATTGATAAGGATGTCTTAACATGGTTTAAAGAACAGGGGCCAAGTTATCAGACACACATTAATACATTGCTTAAGACATATAAAGAAGCACATCAGGAGCATGTCCGCAAAACAAATCAGTAATTTCCTTTACCGTTTAAGGAGGGTTATATGGAATATTCATATGGAAAAATAAAAAAACTAGCTGACAGTCTGAAAAATAATGGGATAGAGACAGCCATTGCCTCAACTATTATGAAAGGCGGCGAAAAAATAAAGCAGGCCGATAAAAATGAAAAAAAGGCAGAGTGGTTTTATAATGCCATGCTGGTTATGGATAAAGAGCTTAAGCCGAAAGTCAGGTACAAAGTAAGGCAGGATTGTGCATGCTGCCTGGGCGGCAAAAGACATGAGATATGCATTCAGGTTAATAATAATTTCAAAAATACCAGGGAGCGGTTAAAGCCGGTCAATGAAGGCAGGCTGGTGTTTGGGCATGGTGTGAAGAAAATTTCAAATGGTAAATATGAGGTGTCATTTTTCCCCGAGACCTTAGAAACAATAAAATGCCCCTGCCTGAAAGGGCTGACAAAAGCAATGCCGATTACCTATTGCTACTGCTGTGGCGGGCATGTGAGATATCACCTCGAAACCGTATTAGGCAAGAAATTGTCTGTAAAAGTATTGGAAACAATACTATCAACTGCCGGGAAAAAAGGTTGCAGATTTGAATTAAAGGAAGTTTAGAGAAGAGTTAAGCATGTTTATTGAATGCTTCTAATGGAAGAAAAATCTGTAACTCCATTGAATATTATTGTATAAATAGTCCCGTATCCCAAGAAGTTTTATTTTAACAAAAGTTCAAATTATTAATTTTTCATTTGATAAACCCTGGAATGAAAGGAGACTATTATGAAAGCCCTGTGCAAATGTATCGTATTGTCTATGCTGGTGGTAAATTTTTTGACTTTTACCAATTTAATGGCAGACGAAGTATATTTGAATAATGGTGACCGGATTACAGGAGAGATCGTAAATATGAATGGAGGCAAGCTTGTTATTAAAACCTCATATGCAGATGAAATAGGCGTCAAATGGGCTGAAATCGCCAATCTGAAAACAGATAAAGAGATAACAGTCCTTTTAAGTGATGATACCCTTATTCACGGAAAGCCTCAGGGCGTTGAACAGGGCAATATAAAGCTTAATACCAGCAAGATTGCTGAACCTGTCTCTGTTTCTATGGCAGATATTGTCTCTGTAAATCCACCCGATGAGCCTCCAGTCAAGATAAAGGCCATGGCAAACATAGGCATGACTTTTACAAGCGGAAATACCGAAAAAGATACAACACATTTTGACGGCGAATTTTCTGCAAGAACAGAAAAAAACAGATACACCGCTGGAGGCCAACTGAACAAAAGCGAAGATAATGGCGTAAAGACAGAAAGCAATTCACTTGGTTATCTGAAATATGATCATTTCCTTTCAGAAAAATGGTTTGCCTATGCAAATTCGCTTTTTGAGAAGGATAAATTCAAGGATCTGAATCTCAGGTCAGTCCTTGGTGTAGGTGTTGGTCATCAGTTTTTTGAAACACCTGAAACAAATCTCTCGCTTGAATCAGGCATAAATTATGTGAGTGATGATTACATTGTGGCCCCTGATAAATCATACTCTTCAGGCAGATGGGCAGTCAATTATGACAGGTACTTTTACAACAAGGCCTTTCAGTTTTTTCATTTCCATGAAGGTTTTGTAAGTCTGGAAGATACTGAAGATATGTTTATAAAAAGCAGGACAGGTATCCGCGTTCCATTATACAAACGGCTTAATGCCTCTCTGCAATACAATATTGATTGGGAAAAAAGCCCGTCACCCGGAAGAGAAAAAACCGATAAGGCCCTGATGTTTACACTGGGATATCTGTTTGAAAACTAAAAGATAAACAGGCATTTGCTAATGTAGCTCGTTTGTATCTGGTTCCCGTCGTCCCTGTGGGAACCAGAAAAAGCAGACTGACAATAAATAGCTAAAAGAAAGGAGGGGGAAAACAGATGCGCTTTTGCCATATAGTTATTTTTACATTACTCCTGGCTTCAGTTATGACAACAGCAGAGGAAAACTTGGGCACATATGAGGATCGTATTGCTGTAGAGGATGTTATGGCGCGTTATGTCTGGGCAGTAGACTCCTTTGATGCTGATGGTTATGTGTCAGTTTTTACGACAGACGCTGTTATTGATTCAAACGGCAGCATCAGTAAAGGTCATGATGAGATCCGCAAGGTTGTAACAGGCCTCATCAAGTTTCGTGAAGACAATAAGGCAAAGGGATTACCTGCTTCAAGTATGCACCATGTGATAAGCAATGTCCGTATTACCTTCCCTAAGCCAGACGAGGCACTACACCAGTCATACTGGCAGACAGTTATCCGTGACAAAGACGGTAAAATGATCCCTGCCGCAATGGGCCGCTCCGAAGACAGGCTCGTAAAACAGAATGGAAAATGGCTTATTAAGCTTCGTAAACTCACGGCATTTACAGATTGATAGCCGTTGCCGGTTAATCTTGTTCTCGAACCGTGGAACCTGAGAATAAAAGTTACAGCAGATGTTTTAACGGATATCTAATCCTTGTAAATGGAGGGGAAATGTTCTTAAACGATCTTATAGAACCGCAAAAAATTGATTTTCATAACCTTGCTGTTGGGCTTATTTATTCAGATGAAATCCTTGATATGAATGAAGCTCTATTTATAACAAGGCTGGATAATGAAATGGGGATATCAGGAAAAAAGATTCCAAAAAACAAAAATCCGGAAGAACTGTTTGAGGTATTTGATACAAAAAAATCAAAGGCCATTGTTATCCTGGAACTGCTCAATCTTGCTTACAGTGATGATAATTTCAATATTGACGAAAACAGCTACATTCAGCATATTGCTGATTCCCTAAAAATAAGCCCTATCGATTTTACTGAGATGAAATGGTGGGCAAAGAAAAACAGTGATATTTTTAAGGAGGCATTAAGGTTTTTTTAAACATGAAAAATTGTGTATTAGAAGAAAAAAGGAGTAGTAGAATTGGACAGAGTAAATAATGCTTTAAATAAATTTAGTCGGGGGTATGCCTGTTCACAGGCTATCCTTACTGAGTATTGCGAGCTGTTTGATCTTGATGATGAGACAGCCCTGAAAATTTCTGCCGGGTTCGGTGGAGGCATGCGTAATGGCAGAACATGCGGGGCGGTTACAGGTGCAATTATGGTTCTTGGTTTAAAATTTGCGACCCAGAACTGTGAAAAGGCTGATGATCGTAAAAAGGTGAATGAAGCTGTGGTAGAATTTACAAAAAGGTTTGAGCAATTGCAGGGCTCCACAGATTG
>CAZCMD010000029.1:0-37430 GCA_964499695.1 uncultured Desulfatiglans sp. | reverse complement strand
TTACACTTATAGAATTGATGATTGTTATCGCAATCATCGGTATCCTGGCTGCAATCGCTATTCCGCAGTTTAATGCATACAGGGCAAGGTCATACAACGCATCAGCTAATTCTGATCTCAGGAATATGATTACTGCCCAGGAAGGTTATTTTGTTGACCATGATGAATATGCAGACACACCAGCGACTCTAACACAATATGGTTATACCCCTTCAGCTGGTGTAGAACAGGGTGATATAGAAATCATAGGTGAGGCCGCGAGTTATTCAATTGACGGTGTTCGTAACACAAAGGCAGGTGTTCGGGCTGTTACATATACTGTTACAGGTCCTGGTGGCGAAATTGGTAGAATTACACCCACTACTTAATAGTTACATATAGTAATATGAAAAAGATGATGGAATTTATTCTATCATCTTTTTTTTTGTTGTTATATAGACAACTTTAAACCATCCTTACCCAGATTAGAGATATTAATGATCATGCTTGATAAAAAAAGTGAGTATAATACCAGGTTCTTTCCATTTCTGTTAATCAGCCTGTTTGTAATTACTATTTATATCCCCTCCTTTACAGGGGAATTTATTCTGGATGACATACAATTAATAGAAAAGAACAATTATCTAATAGAATGGCATTCCATAGGTTCATATCTCGCTCAGGAGGATGGTTATGATAAAGATTCAGGTGGTCATACCGGATATTACCGGCCACTCATCAATCTCTCCTACACCCTTGATTATAAGATATGGGGTATGTTTGCCCCAGGTTTCAGAATAACAAATTTGGTACTACACCTTTTTACATGTTTTCTTTTATTTTCTTTTTATATTTTGATTACTAAAAATAGAAATATTGCCCTGATGCTTGTACTGATTTTTTCCATCCATCCCGTAAACACTGAAACTGTTTCATGGGTAGCATCAAGGAACAATATCCTGGTTACGCTATTTGGGATTTTATCTCTTATATTTTATATACGCGCCTATCAAAACAGGAGATATCATGAATATATCCTTTCTATCATTTTTTTTACCCTGTCCATATTTTCAAAAGAGTTTGGCCTGATGTTGCTACCGGTTTTTTTCATTTACCAGAGGATATTAAACAGTGGAAAGGAATCTCTTTTAAAAGAGTTTAGAGAATATGCTCCATTTGTACTTATTGCCATGTTTTATTTTTTCTTCAGGCAAAATGTAATAGAATCTTTAATCACACCGGCAGAAATTTCAAATTTATTTATGAGGATATTTAATGCGCCCTATGTATTATTATTGAATCTTAGATTGATTTTTTTTCCATTCAAGTTGCATAGCTTTTATTTAAAATATCCTGAAAGCCTTTTTAATTTAGCTTCACTGACTTGTTTTTTTGGTTTTGTAGCAATAATTATTTCAATGTGGTATTACAGAAAAAATCGTATCCGCAATTTTTCCATAATAGCTTTTTTTATATTAGTTTTCCCAGTTCTGAATATTATCCCAACTTCAGCGCCTTCTTTATTAGCCATGAGGTGGCTTTATTTCCCTTTACCATTTATACTGCTGGTTTTAACTCCTCCAATTGAAAAACTCCATGCATGGAATAAAAAGATAATGGTATGTCTATTTACAGGTGTCATTTTTTACCTTGGTATCAATACCTATACGTTGAATAGATACCTCTGGCATTCGGTAGAAGAATTTTTTATACAGGAGGCGTTACACTTTAAAAATATTTATTATTTTGATGGCATGGGGTTTTTTTATGGACAGGAAAATAAGATTGATTTGGCTATGAAATATCATGAAAAGAGTATAAAACAAGGCATCAGACTGAACTTGAATTATATAGAGTATGCTGAATTACTGCTTGAAAAAAATAATCCGGAAAAGGCATTGGATTACCTGGATAAGGCTTGGAATATCAATTTTTCCAGAGAGAGGCTTGGTCGAGTAATAAATGATAAAGGTGTGGCCTATTTAAAATTAAATAAACTTGATGAGGCAGAGAGAAATATTCTTCAGGCTTTAAATTTTTCACCACATGAGCCAGTGTATTGGGAAAACCTTGGCGTAGTCCAGGGGATAAAGGGGCGTCATCAAGATGCCATTGAGTCATTTACAAAGGCTTTAGGACTCGGGATTGAATCCGAAAGCATATTTCGGAATTTGGCAAATGGGTATATCTCAAATAATGAATGCCAGAAAGCAATGAAACTGATAAAAAGAATTAACAGAGATGAAAAAAATACAATGTTAAATGTACTTTTTAAAAAAGCAGAGGAATGTCCGACAGAGGAAAATAGTTATAAGAATCCATAGAGGTTTAAATGTTGAACAATAAAAAGGTAGTTGTAGTTCTACCTGCTTATAATGCAGAAGGAACAATAGAGCAGACATATAATGACCTGCCATTTGATATTGTAGATGATGTCCTCCTTGTCGATGACAGCAGCTCGGATAAAACAACAAGTATTGCGCAAAAACTCGGCATAAAGACATACATTCATGATAAGAATTACGGCTACGGACGCAACCAGAAAACCTGTTATCAGGAAGCCTTAAAGCTGGGCGCTGATATCGTTGTTATGGTTCACCCTGATTACCAATATACCCCCAAGTTGGTAACAGCAATGGCAAGCATGATCGCATTTGATGTTTATGATGCAGTACTTGGTTCGCGAATTATTGGTGGTGGAGCGCTCAAAGGAGGAATGCCGATTTATAAGTATGTTGCAAACAGGTTCCTTACCGCGATTGAAAATATGTTACTCGGGAGCAAGCTATCTGAATTTCATACAGGTTATCGGGCCTTTTCAAGGGAAATCATTGAAACCCTGCCCATTCATCTGAATTCTGATAATTTCAGGTTTGATAATGAGATGCTTGCGCAGATTCATTATGCAGGTTATAAAATTGGGGAGGTGTCATGCCCTACAAAATATTTTGAAGAAGCATCATCAATAAGTCTGAAGAACAGTATTGTCTACGGGTTTGGCGTCCTGGCTACAGCATTTAAATTCAGAATGCAAAAGATGAGGTTAATACATTCAAAACTCTTTAATGATAAAAATGTGACTTCCCAAAATGATTATTATCGGGAGGTTTGATAATATATGTATTTACAATATCCATTGATTTTATGACGTTTCACCATATCAGATAAAAATAATAAAGGATCACTATGCAGGCGATCATATTATGTGGAGGATTGGGGTCAAGGCTTTCTGAGGAGACTGTTTCCAAGCCGAAACCGATGATTGAGATTGGGAATAAACCTATATTATGGCATATTATGAAAATATATGCCTATTATGGTATAAAAGAGTTTATTTTAGCTTTGGGATATAAAAGTGAGATAATTAAACAATATTTTTTAAATTATCACTATTATAATAGTAATGTAACTGTTGATATTCAAACAGGCGATGTAAGACATCATAATAGTCATAATGAAGACTGGACGGTCAATCTATTGGAGACCGGTCTAGGCACCCAAACGGGTGGAAGAATTAAAAGATGTATGATGTTTGCGGAAAAGAAAAGAGTACTGGCAACATATGGAGATGGTGTCGCTGATATCAATATTGATAAACTGATTAAATTTCATAAAAAACATGGAAAACTGGCTACAATGACGGCTGTAAGACCTTCAGCAAGATTCGGTGACCTGGTATTGGATGATTCACAGATTATTGGGTTTTCTGAAAAATCCCAGACTGGTAGCGGCTGGATAAATGGCGGTTTTTTCGTGCTGGAACCGGAAGTCGCAGATTATATAGATGGTGATTCAATGCCATTTGAAGGGGTTCCTATAAACAGGTTAACAAAAGAAGGCCAGATTATGGCCTATAAGCATAATGGCTTCTGGCAGCCGATGGATACCCTTAGAGAGAAGCAATTACTGGAGAATTACTGGGAATCTCAAAAAGCACCCTGGAAGATTTGGTAAATGGATTTTTCATCTTTTTATAAAAAGAAAAGAGTTTTTGTCACGGGCCATACCGGCTTTAAAGGTTCATGGCTGTCCATATGGCTGGAGATGATGGGTGCAGAGATTTGTGGTTATGCTCTTGAACCCTATACGGATCGTGATAATTTTGTATTATCCGGCCTGTCAGGGAAAATAACACATCATGTAGGAGATATCAGAGATTATAAAAGATTGTATTCGGTTTTCGATTCATTTAAGCCTGAAATAGTATTTCATCTTGCAGCACAACCCATTGTAAGGCGTTCCTACACAAGTCCTAAAGAAACATTTGATATTAATATTGGTGGTACCGTAAATATTCTTGAATGTTGCAGGTTATCTGATTCAGTAAAGGTAATGATAAATGTCACATCTGATAAATGTTATGAGAATATTGAAACTAAACGAGGATACAGGGAAGATGATAGGCTGGGAGGTCATGACCCATACAGCGCAAGTAAGGCTTGCAGCGAAATTATTTGCAGTGCTTATATAAAATCTTTTTTTAATCCTGATACATATGATACTCATAAAAAATGCCTGGCAAGTGTCAGGGCTGGTAATGTTATAGGAGGCGGTGACTGGCAGGTTGACCGACTCATTCCTGACTGCATAAGATCACTGGAAAAAAAAGAGCCTGTTATATTAAGAAATCCAGGTTCTATAAGACCATGGCAACATGCACTTGAGCCATTGTCAGGGTATCTGTTGCTTGCTTCAAAAATGTCGGACGATCCTGAAAGGTATTCCAGGGGATGGAATTTTGGCCCCACCTATACGCAAAACCTGACAGTTGGTGAAATTGCAAAGCTTATTATAAAAGAGTGGGGAAGCGGTTCTATTGAAGTATTAACGTCAGATAAGAAGTCGCTTCATGAAGCAGATATCCTTAATCTGGATATTTCACAGGCACAATCCGAGCTTAACTGGAGACCCAGGTGGAATATTTATAAAGCTGTTTCTGCAACAGTTGAATGGTATAAAAAATGCATTAAAAATAGTTACCAATTATGCAGGAATCAGATAATGGAGTATATGGATTTTTAATAGCGGTAAAAGTTTCTTTTGACAAGTTAAGGAAAATGCATTGGCAGTTGATACCGAAAAAATACGATTCGATATATTCAAAAAAATAGAAACCCTTTACTCTCAATCCCGCATACAAAAAAAATTTATTCCAGGTGAAACGCCTATACCTGTATCCGGAAAAATAATTGATGCCGAAGATATTCAATTTCTTGTTGACGCATGTCTGGATGCATGGCTCACGGAAGGACGCTTTGCAAAACAATTTGAGACAGAATTCGCCCGATATATGGGACACAGCTATTGTATGCTGGTTAATTCAGGCTCATCCGCCAATCTCCTTGCTCTATCAGCATGTACTTCTCCATTACTGGAGGAGAAATGTATTAATCCCGGTGAAGAAGTCATAACTGTTGCAGCGGGATTTCCTACTACCGTTAATCCAATAATTCAAAACAGACTTGTTCCCGTATTTGTAGATATAAACACTGATAATTATAATATAGATACAGACATATTGGAAAAGGCATTAAGTAAAAAGACTAGAGCTATCATGCTTGCCCATACACTTGGCAATCCATTTGATCTACAACGTGTAACAGAGTTTGCGCGTGATAATAATTTATGGCTTATTGAAGACTGCTGTGATGCTGTAGGTTCAAAATATGATAACAGAATGGTTGGCACTTTCGGGGATGTTGCTACTGCAAGCTTTTATCCTGCCCATCATATCACAATGGGTGAAGGCGGAGCAGTATTGACGAGCAATCAACTGTTAAGGAAAATAATCTTATCCATGAGGGACTGGGGACGGGATTGCTGGTGTAAAACCGGGTGTGACAACAGTTGTGGAAAGAGGTTTGACTGGAAGCTGGGTGAATTACCCCATGGATATGATCATAAATATATTTATTCTCATATAGGATATAATCTTAAAGTTACGGATATGCAGGCTGCTATCGGTGTCTCTCAACTTAAAAAGCTGCCTCACTTTATTAAAAAAAGGAAAGAAAACTACACAAAATTGCACATGGGTCTTTTAAAGCTACAGGAGTATATACAACTACCGGAAGAGACAAAAAACTCTGAGCCAAGCTGGTTTGGTTTTCCAATTCTCATAAAGAAATCTGCTCCTTTTTCACGAAATGAACTGATTCAGTACCTTGAAAAACGAAGGATCGGTACAAGACTTTTATTTGGCGGAAATCTATGTAAACAACCGGCATACCGAAACGCCGAGTTACGGGTCGTGGGAGAACTCAAAAATACCGATTTGATAATGGAAAACTTGTTCTGGATTGGTGTGTATCCGGGTATTAATGAAAAAATGCTGGAGTATATTATTAATACATTAACTGAATTTGTTAATAACAAGACCGGGAGTCGGCTATGACAAATGGCAATGTGAAGCCTCTTTTTATTTTTGAAATGGCAAATAACCATATGGGAGATGTTACCCATGGGGTAAAAATCGTTCGTGAATTTGCAGCAGTAAAAAAAGATTATGAATTCGATTTTGCTTTCAAACTTCAATTAAGGGATATTGATACTTTTATTCATCCGTCATATCAATCACGAATGGATTTAAAATATGTAAAGAGGTTTTCAGAAACAAAATTATCCGAAGAAGAGCTTAAACTTATATTTTCTGAAATTAAGAAAAATGATTTTATTTCGATATGTACCGGATTTGATGAGGCATCAATTGAATTGATGGAGAAACTGGATTTTGATATTTTTAAAATCGCTAGCTGCTCCTTTGCAGACTGGCCTTTACTGGAGAGGGTAGTTTTGGCGGAAAAACCGATTATCGCCTCTACTGCAGGGTCTGACCTGAACAGTATTGATGCAGTAGTAAGCTTTTTTCAGCACAGAGAAAAAAATCTTACCCTTATGCATTGTGTAGGAGAATACCCAACAGTGGAAGAAAACCTGCAACTGAATCAGATAGATCTTTTTAAGCGTAGATACCCTGATGTCACAATTGGTTTTTCAACGCATGAGAATCCCGAAAACACAGACGCAGTGAAGATAGCAATTGCCAAAGGAGCTGTTGTTTTCGAACGTCATGTTGCTATTGAGACCAGTATATATCCCAAAAACGAATATTCTTCAAATCCTGAACAGATAAAGAAATGGCTTGATGCAGCAAAGTCAGCTTTTAATATGTGTGGTATTACCGGGAAAAGGGCTGAGTTTTCCAGAAAAGAACTGGCTGATCTCAGGCAATTTAAAAGAGGTGTTTTCCCCTCTGCCGAAATTAAAAAGGGTGAGGTTATCACTACCGATAAAGTATATTTTGCTTTTCCAAATGTGGAGTCACAGCTTCTTGCAAATGATATGTCCAAATATAATAAATACCTGGTTCAAAGAGACCTCAAGAAAGATGAGCCTGTTTTAAATTCGGATGTAGTAAAGGTGGAAACACGTGAAAAGATATACTCTATTGTTCAGGATGTGAAAAAACTTCTTGAAACCGGTAATATTGTTGTACCCGGAAAGGCAGCCCTTGAAATATCACATCACTACGGGCTCGATAGGTTCAGTGAATTTGGAATCACCATGATAACAGTTGTCAACAGGGATTATTGCAAGAAGTTAATAGTAGTTCTTCCCGGACAGCAACATCCGGAGCAGTTCCATAACAGAAAAGAAGAAACATTTGTTGTTCTCCACGGTGATGTGAATCTCGTTCTTGATGGGAAGGTTACTGATTGCAGTCAGGGTGATGTTATTACGGTTAAACCCGGTATGAAGCATGCATTTTCCTCGAAGGAAGGAGCAGTTATTGAGGAAATATCTTCAACTCATTTTGTTGACGATTCCTATTATACTGATCCCAAAATAATGAAAAATAAACAACGAAAAACTCATCTCAGTTATTGGATGAGTTGATATTTGAGGAATGTTTTGAAAACAATTGTGTGGGATATTGATGATGTATTAAATGAGCTGATGTTCTATTGGTTTGAAGATTACTGCCATACTATACTTCCTTATATTCCTGTTGAGTTTAAGGATTTAAAGGAAAATCCTCCCTGTAAAATACTAAATATTTCCAGAGAGGAATATTTAAATAGCCTTGATAATTTTAGATTGTCTAATAAGGGCAGAAATATAAATCCCAATGAAGATGTACTTTCATGGTTTAATGAGTATGGTCATAAGTATCGCCATATATCTTTAACCTCCAGATCACGTAAAACAATATCTGTGCTGTCAGAGTGGCTTTTTAAATTTTATGGTGACTGGATAAGGACGATCTCTTTTATCCCGTCCGAACGTTCCGGAGAGAATTTGCCTAAATATGACAGCAGTAAAGTAGAATTCTTAAAATGGCTCGATAAGGCAGATTTGTACATTGATGATTCTGAAGAAAATATACTTGGGGCAAAGAGAGCAGGTGTAAATGCTTTACTATTCCCGCGTCCTTGGAATAGCAGTACCATAACCGTTAATACACTTTTGCATCAGGTATCTCATCTATAAAGGAAAGCAAGGTGATAAAACTATCTGATTATGTGATTCAGTTTATCGAGGGTCTGGGCGTAGATCATCTTTTCTTATTGCCCGGAGGCGGATGTATGCACCTTCTTGATTCAGTAGGGAAAAGTAAAAAAATAAATTATGTCTGTAATCTGCATGAGCAGGCAAGTGCAATAGCAGCAGACGCCTACAGCCAGTATACGAATAATATCGGAGTTGCACTCGTAACTACCGGGCCTGGCGGAACTAATGCCATAACAGGAGTCGCTGCATCATGGTTGGATTCTATCCCTGTTATGATATTTTCCGGGCAGGTTAAAACCGCAGACCTTGCTAGGAGTCGTGGCGTCCGCCAGATGGGATTCCAGGAGATTGATATAGTAAGTCTTGTGAAGCCCATCACTAAATATGCATACATGGTAACAGAGCCGGAAACCATAAAATACCATCTTGAAAAGGCTCTGCATATGGCAAAAAGCGGGAGACCTGGGCCGGTATGGATAGATGTGCCGCTCGATATTCAGGCCGCTGTGATAAATGAAAGAGCATTAAAAGGATTTGATATCCCTACCTTTGATGTAAGTGGGAGTGATTTAAAAGAAAAGGTTGAGTATACAATTTCGCTTTTAAACCAGGCAAAAAGACCGATAATCCTGGTCGGAAATGGCGTCAGGCTATCAGGTGCGATAAATGAATTCTTAGAGTTGACCAAAATATTGAATATACCTGTTCTTACAACATGGAAAAGTATGGATTTTATGTCCGAGGATAATGAACTTTTTGTCGGAAGACCTGGAGCTGTTGGACAGAGAGGAGCAAATTTCTCCCAGCAGAATGCAGATTTCATCATGATGCTGGGAGCCCGCCTTGATTACGGGCAGACAGGTTATAACCATGAAAACTTCGCAAGAGCAGCAAAAAAAGTGATGGTTGATATCGATGAAAATGAAATCAATAAAATGAAAACAGCTATTGATGTTAGAGTGCCCTATGATGTTAAATTATTTTTAAACCAAATACTTCGTAATAAAGAAAAAATAAAAAAAACTGATTCTTTGGAATGGTTGAGAAGATGTAAAGGCTGGCAGAGGGAATATCCTGTTATCCTACCTGAGTATTTTCAAGAAGAGTATGCAAATAATTATGCATTGGTTGATACCCTTTCCGAACTTATGACAGAAAAGGACATACTTGTTCCCGGGAGTTCAGGTGCATCGAGCGAAGTAACCATGCAGGCTTTCCGGGTAAAAGAAGGCCAGAGGATTTTTAACAGTGAAGGTCTTGGGCCCATGGGATTTGGGATTTCCGCGGCAATTGGTGCGTGTCTGGCAAGTAAGAGAAGGACGATATGTGTGGACGGAGACGGCGGATTTTATATGAATGTACAGGAGCTGGAAACAGTAACAAGACTTAATCTGCCCATTAAATTTTTCGTGCTTAATAATCAGGGGTATGCATCAATCCGGACCACGCAATCCAATTACTTTAACGGAAGATTTGTTGCAAGTGATTTTTCCAGCGGATTGTCACTGCCTGATACTGAAAAGATAGCGAATGCTTTCGGAATCAAGTACTTTAAGGTGTCTGATAATAATCAATTGAAATCAGTTGTTTCCGATATTCTTGAATGTGAAGGGCCTGGAATATGTGAGGTTCTACTATCCTTTAACCATGTTACATCTCCCAAGCTGTCATCTTATCAGAAACCAGATGGAACTATGGTGTCAAGGCCTCTTGAAGATCTCGCACCTTTTTTAAGCCGTGATGAGTTGAAGCGTAATATGTTGATTCCTGTACTGGAAGAAGAGTAATTTAAATTATGAAAATACTAATTACAGGAGGAGCAGGATTTATTGGTAAAAATCTATATGAACAGTTCCATACAAAATATAATGTAAAAGCAAGAAACAGCACACAACTTGATCTTTTAGACTTTAGTTCTGTTTATGATCATATAAAAAAAAATAAATATGATATAATCATTCATACTGCTACATATGATGCAGCTCCAAAGACATCAACAAAAGATCCGCAAAAAGTGCTGGAGAAGAATTTAAGAATGTTTTTCAATCTTGCTCGATGCAATGACTATTATGACAGACTTATCAATTTTGGTTCAGGAGCAGAATTTTCCCGCGAAAATTGGCAACCCAGTATGAGTGAAGCTTTCTTTGATAAATACGTTCCTTCTGATCAATACGGATACTCAAAGTACATTATGACAAAGTACTCTCAGAGTAATAGTTTTATCTATAACCTAAGGTTATTCGGTGTTTTTGGTAAATATGAAGACTGGCGATATCGTTTTATCTCAAACGCAATTAGCCGAGTAATGCTTGATCAACCGATTGAGATAAAACAGAATGTATACTTTGATTACCTGTACATTGATGACCTTGTAAAAATCGTAGACTGGTTTTTAAATAATAAACCTAAGCATAATGTCTATAATATCTGCTCTGGACACGCTGTTGATTTAAAGACACTTGCTGAAAAAATATTGTCAATATCTGGGAAAGACCTTGATATTATCATCAAAAAAAAGGGCCTGGGTAGAGAGTACAGCGGTGATAATACTCTGATCATGAAGGAACTGTCCACGTTTAGACTCAGTTCCATGGAAGATTCAATTCGTGATCTGTATAACTGGTATTTTTTAAATAAAGAGATTTTTAAATAAGTTTCGCATAATTCAGAGTTTAAAGTGGATATTGAAACAGCAATAGAATATTTGGATATGCAAATTACTGACCCAACATCAGGACTTCCTGATGATCTTTTCTATTTTGCAAGCAGAATCATGCCAATGGTAAATGTAGATCTGCTAATCAAGAACAATGATGGCCATACTTTATTATCATGGAGAGATGATCCTTATGCAGGTAAAGGCTGGCATATTCCAGGCGGAATTATCCGGTTCAAGGAAAAATTGGAAACCAGAATAGCAAAGGTAGCTGAAAAAGAAATCGGAACTGCTATCCAATATTCGTCAGAACCGATTAAAATAACTCAAGTAATATGCGAGCATAGGAATAGAGGACATTTTATTTCATTATTGTATGAATGTTCTGTTCCACCGGGTTTCGAACCTGAAAATAAAAACCTCACTATAAAAATGCCGGGGTTTCTTAAATGGTTTGAAAAATGTCCTGAGAATCTTGTTAAAGTTCATGAAATGTACAGGAAGTTTATATAGCAGGATTTGAGAATGACTATAAAACACTGCAGAGTATGTAAGAATAAATTTTATGATGAACCACTGCTTGTTTATACGAACATGCCGGGATCGGCTCAGTACTTTCCTGATAAGGATACTATTGATAATGATTCGGGTATAGATCTTAAAATATATCAATGTTCGGGTTGCGGATTAGTCCAGTTAAACAGCGAACCGGTCCATTACTACAAAGAGGTTATTCGGGCAGCCGGTTTTTCAGATGAAATGAAAAAATTTCGCAGAGAACAATTTAATAAAATTATTTTAAAATATAACCTTAAAAGGAAAAAAATTATAGAGATCGGATGCGGGACAGGAGAATATCTTTCAATCATAAACGAGTTTGATGTCGACACATATGGTCTGGAATACTCTGAGGCATCTGTAAACAAATGTATTAAGAAAGGACTTAATGTTTCGAGAGGATTTTTCGAATGTGATTCATTAATACTGCCTGACTCTCCATATGATGCATTTGTGATAATGAGTTTTCTTGAGCATCTTCCCGACCCTAATTCCATTCTTAGGGGTATTTGGAATAATTTATCTTACCAAGGTATCGGAATTATAGAAGTCCCAAATTTCGATATGATTATAAATAATAACTTGTTTTCAGAGTTTATAAGCGATCATTTGCTATATTTTACAAAAGATTCTTTTAAACTGACTCTAGAAAGAAATGGTTTTGAAGTTATTGAGTGTGACAATATATGGTATGATTATATATTATCTGCTGCCGTAGTAAAAAGGAAAATGTCTAATTTATCAAACCTAAGACAATATGAAAAAAATATTATCAAAGAAATTGAAGTATTTCTCAAAACATATGGGCCGAGAAAGGTTGCGGTGTGGGGTGCCGGGCATCAGGCTCTTACGATATTGTCAATGTTGAATCAGAGAGAAAAAATCAGGTATGTAGTGGATTCTGCAACTTTTAAACAGAGAAAATACACACCTGCCACACATATCCCTATAGTGTCGCCTGATTCACTTATCGATGATCCCGTTGAAGCTGTTATAATAATGGCAGCAAGTTATTCCAATGAAGTTGCCAACATAATAAGAGAAAAAAATAAAATTAAAATAACAACAGTAATATTGGAGAATAAGGGTTTGAAAACTGTTTGAATATTTCTCAATATTGATACAAAAGGATAGCATATGGAGAGAGTTTTATTTATAGTGCCACCTCACATACAGTTTAATCAATACATTAATCCAGCCTTTAATGAACGGGTTGTTGATAAAAAAAATAGAAAAATTGGAAGTGTCCTTACCGAAATGCCTCTTGGAGTATTATCCATAAGTTCATATGTAAAAAAGCATAAATCAATAGAATGCAAACTGGTCGATTTCAATATTGAATTAAACAAACTTGATATTTTTAACTATGGCTCTTTCTTTGAATTTTTTCATGATTATTTAAAAAAAGAAGAATGGACTGCCTATAATCCGGAAATCATCGGAATATCAACTCTGTTTACTCCTGCCTATCAAAGTATGATGGATATTGCACATTGTTGCCGTAATCTTTTCCATGAATCATTTATAATAGCAGGCGGAAGCGTGCCAACGAATATGTACAATGAGATATACAATGAGGATTCTTGTTTCGATGCACTTTGTTATGGTGAAGGAGAAAAGCCTTTTCTTGATCTATTGCAATCAGAAAATAGATGGAATCTTGTTGAGAAGCATTCATCATGGATTACAAAGAATAAAGTTAAAAACGGAGAGTCTTATAAACACGATTTTATAGATAATCTGGATGATATCCCCTTCTTTGATTACAGTATTTGTGAAACAGACGCATATGGTCTTAATCCTGCTATTACAGCATATGCATCAATTGATGAGAAAAAACAAAATTATCATGTAATGACATCAAGGGGATGCCCAAATCATTGTTGTTTTTGTTCATCACATACAGTACATGGAAAGAAAATACGTTATTACAGTATCCAGCGCGTTAAAGAAGATTTCATACAACTGCAGAATGTTTATGGCGCTAGGACTCTGATTTTCCAGGATGACCACTTCATGGGAAACAGAGAAAGAGCATTAAAAATTATAAAAATCATAGAAGAGTTGAAAATTAAAGCTGTTTTTCAAAACGGATTAGCTCTTTATGCCCTTAACAGAGAAATGCTTAATGCATTAAAAAACGCTGGTATAAACCAGTTGTTGTTATCAGTTGAATCAGGAAGTGAAAAAGTTTTAAAGGAAATAATGCATAAACCATTAAATTTATCAATTATTAAGAGGGTCATTAATGATTGCAGGGATCTGAATATATATACAAATATTAATATATTGATCGGATTACCCGGTGAGACAAAAGAGGATATTGATAATGCAAGATCTTTTTTAAGGGATTCAGGAGGCAATTGGTTCCTGATATTTTGCGCAAATCCCCTGATAGGTAGTGAGATGTACGAGATATGTAAAACAAAAAATTATCTGAAAGATAATGCCATTGGAAGTGATTACAAAAAAGCCGTGGTTGAAACCGAAGATTTTACATCTGACTATATACAGGAAATGGCTTATCACATGAATCTGGAGCTTAATTTTGTAGAAAACAGTGACATGAAATCAGGTGATTATAGGACTGCCCTAAAAGGCTTTGAGAATGCGATTAAGGCTAAAAATGATCATATTTTTGGGTATTATTTTGCTGCGAAATGCTACAAAAAATTAGGTGACCATATAAAAGCTGAACAGTACCATACTATCGCTAAAGAAAATGCGATTAAGTCGTTGTTTTGGAAAAGTTATCTTGATAAATTTAATATTTCTATAGAAGTGTTATAATTTATTGATCTTAATAGTTCCTGATTTTAAATATGGAGAAAAAACTCATGATTAAAGATGATCAATTATTGCAAGTCGAAAAAGAAAAACGGAATTTATTAAAAAAAGAAAAACCATATGTCTATGAAAAAACCATGAAATATGAAGAAAAATATAGAGCAGGCGAGAGTATCGCTATTATTCAGTTTCAATATGACTATACCTGCAATTTCAAGTGCGCTCATTGTTCTGTAAAAAAATTTCAGGGTAAAAAAAGTGGAAGATTTATCACTGTTCAGGATGTTAAAGACCTGTCACAACAAGCAGATGAAATGGGATTAGCACAGATAGTAATCACCGGGGGTGAGCCGCTTGTGTTTCCTGATTTCGATGATATTGTTGAAGCCATTGATCCACAGAAGTTTTATATTGTGTCTGATACAAACGGATGGTTTTTGGATGACGCAAAAGCAAAGCATCTTAAAAAAATCGGAGTTGATAAAATTCAGCTTAGCCTCGACAGTCTTTCTGCTCATGAGCACGATACATTCAGGCATAAAAAAGGGTCCTATGAAAGAGCTTTGAAGGCTATTGATGCATCTTTGAATGCTGGTTTGAATATAATACTGGCAACAGTAGTTACAAAACAGAGAATCAGATCAGAAGAATTTATAGGATTCCTTGAATTTGCAAAAGAAAAAGGTATAGGAGTATTTGTAACGTATGCCAAACCTGTTGGTGCCTGGGAAGGTAATTTTGATGTACTTATTAACCGAGATGATATGGCCTACATGCGAAGCCTTGAAAAAAAATATAATGTCTTTACGCATCTGACACCATCCTATGGTCTTGATATGGGATGCATTGCAGTTAAAAGGATGATATCTGTTACAAAGTATGGTGATATCATGCCATGTCCATATATCCACACGACAATCGGCAATTTTTTCGATGAGCCATTGAAGGATATTGTAGCGCGCGGAATGAAAATCAAATATTTCGGTGAATATATGGATACATGTCTCATAGCCGAGGATAGGTACTTTATTGAAAATTATGCAACCAAGATGTATGGAAAGCCTCTTCCGGTTCCCTACACGGAAGTTTTTGAAAAAGACGATTTTATTAACTGATACTCAAATAGAAAAATAAAATAACAGGAATAACCAATGCCTCTATTAAGCATCGTTTCACCATGTTATAATGAAGAAGAAAATATTCTTGAATTTTATACTCAGATTAAAAGCGTACTGGATAGAATTCCCCGGTATTCATATGAAATTATATTTATAGATAATGCCTCAACAGATAATACAGTTGGTGTTTTAAAAAATATAATTAAAGATGATGCCAACGTAAGAGTGATAGTTAATTCAAGAAATTTCGGACATCTCAGATCACCATATCATGCATTGTTTCAGGCACAGGGTGATGTAATTGTCTTAATTGCTTCTGATCTCCAGGATCCTCCTTACCTGATCGAAAAGATGTTAAAAAAATGGGAAGAAGGTTATAAAATAGTAAAAGCAGTTAAAATCAGCGCCAGGGAAACTGTTGTAATGTCTTTTATTAGAAAAGCCTTTTATTCATTTATAAATAAAATATCAGAAGTTGAGCTGACAAAAAATTATTATGGTTATGGAGTATATGACCGGAAAATTATAGAAACTCTAAAAAAAATAGATGAACCATATCCGTATCTAAGGGGCTTAATTTCTGATATTGGTTTTGAATATGCAATTGTTAAATTTGATAAACCTGGCCGGCCGAGAGGTCTATCTAAAAATAATTTCTATACCCTTTACGATATTGCAATGCTGGGTATTACAAATCATTCGAAAATACCCTTAAGGTTAGCTACTTTTATAGGATTTGCCTCAGGGTGTCTTAGTCTTTTAGTAGCCGTAATTTATTTTATATATAAGTTGTTTTATTGGGACAGGTTTAATGTTGGAACAGCACCACTTGTTATTGGGCTTTTCTTTTTTACATCTGTTCAGCTTTTTTTTATAGGGATAATCGGTGAATATATCGGATCTATTTATACGCAAGTAAAAAAACGCCCACTTGTTATTGAGAAGGAAAGAATGAATTTTCCTCAAGAAAACAAGCCCGAGGAAAAAGATATTTGAAAATTCTTGAAAAATTATTAAGTACAAATCATAAAACTAAAGCAAGATTTATACTTGTTGGAATATGGAATACCATTTTCGGATATTTTGTATTTGTATTTTTCGATACCCTTTTTTCATATATTTTACCGACAAGATACCTGGCATATATGTTTGCGATGACGTTGGGTCAAATTATAGCGATTATCAATGCCTTTATATTTCATAAATATTATACCTTTCGATCGAAAGTTGAAGGTAATGCTGTTATCATGGAATTCTTTCGATTTGCCCTCACCTATGCCTTTACATTTTTATTGAGTCTTGTCCTTTTACCGGTATTTGTTGAGGTTATGAAATTAAATCCAAAGGTGGCCGGCGCAACTATGATCCCGGTGATTACAGTTATAAGCTATCTGGGGCATTCAAAATATTCCTTTAGGATAAGACAAAAATGAATATTAATCGCCGCTCTTTTTGTAAAAAAATCTAGGGCTGATGATACTCAAAATGAAATGTGTTTTTTTAAATAGTATGGGAGTATATGAAGATTTTTCATAATATATTTAAGAACCCCAGTCCAGGTTTATCAGATTCAGTCCTGGAATGTAAAAACAAGTCTTCTTTATTTTATATATTATTTTTCGTTCCTATCGCCTTTTTTGTTTATAATGATTTTATTTTATTAAATAAATTATTTCTTTTTAAAGATATTGGCAGTGATACCTTAAATATTTCATACCCTCATCTTGTCCATCTTTCAGATTATCTTCGGACAGAAGGATTACCAAGTTGGTCATTTAACCAGGGTATGGGGCAAAATATCTATCCCTTCTCCTTTGGAGAGCCTTTTAACCTTATACTAATGCTTCTGGGACGGGAGTGGTTACCCTTTGGAATTGTTTATGTTGAAATAATAAAATTGTTTCTTGGCGGACTTTTCTTCTTACTCTTTTTAAAAGAGCTGAATATAAGAAACATGCCATCCAGTTTGGGTGGCTTAATGTTCTCCTTTTCAGGATACATGGTTCTTGGTGGTTGCTGGTACACCTTTTCTACTGAGGCTGTATATTGTGCCTTACTTTTATACTCTCTTGAGAGATATATAAGTAGGAACAAATATATGTTACTACCAATACCCATATTATTAATTGCCTTTTACCAGCCATTCAATCTTTTCATGTATGGCTTACTAATCCTCATCTATTCTTCCATCAGGTTTTCTTTTTTTAAAGATTACTCATATCGGGTGATAATAAAAAAAATATGTATTATTTGTGGGATTTGTATGATTGGTGTTGGGATGAGTTCGGTTCTGATGTTCAGCAATATATCCGAATATCTGCAAAGCCCCCGAGTATCAGGCGATTCATCATTAGCAGGTGCTTTATTTTCAGAAAGCATATTTCATATAATATCAGTTGATGAGCTTTTTACTTCCATATCACGATATTTTTCAAGTGACCTTTTAGGAACTGGTAGTAATTACAGGGGGGCAAAGAATTACCTTGAAGCGCCGATTTTATATTGTGGCCTGTTAAATCTCCTGATCTTCCCCCAGGTTTTTTATCTTGCAAAGAGGAAACAGCTAATAGCTATTCTTACACTTACTGGAATTGCATCAATTATGTTCCTGTTTCCATTTCTCCGAAGTTCTTTTTGGCTTTTTACAGGTGATTATTATCGTTCTTTTTCATTTTTCGTACTACTTTTAATCCTGTTTGGTGGTGTTTATTCATTAAACCTGATTATTGTTAATAATAAATTTAGCCTTATCCTTCATTCTGTTACTTTTATCGTTCTTCTATCTGTTCTATCAGTTCTTTTAAATACAAAGGTAGTCGAAGTTGATAAAAAGTTATTATTCATAATAATTGTATTTTTCGCATTATATTTTTTGGTTCTTTGCCTGTTCAGAACAAACAATCCAATGCCCCTTAGAAATTTGCTGTTATTAATTATAACAGCATTTGAACTGGCATCGTTTTCACATATAACGATTAATAACAGGATGATTCTTACAAAATCTGAATATTGCAGCAGAACGGGTTATAATGATTTTACAGTCGATGCTGTTTCATATATTAAGTCGATTGATGATACATTCTTTAGAATCAATAAAGATTATTCTTCCGGGCCTGCAGAGCATGCAAGTATAAATGATGCCAAGGTACAAAACTATTATGGAACTTCTTCTTACAGTTCTTTTAATCAAAAATACTATATCAAATTCCTTTCAGCATTAAATGTTATTGACGGAAGCATTGAATTTCAGACCAGGTGGGCTTCAGGACTAAATAGATTACTTTTAAACACATTTGGATCTGTAAAGTATTACCTTGTTAAGAATCAAGGGTCATTGGAAACACTATTCGGTTATACCAAAATTGCTAAGTTTGGGGACGTTTATATTTATAGAAATAATTACTACCTTCCGCTGGGTATTGCTTATACAAAATATATGTTTGAGAAGGATTTTGAGAAATTAACAATATTGCAAAAAGACATTTCTTTGCTTAACACTGTCATTATAAATGAGTTACAAAAAACTAATTCCCCTGGATTAAATGAGTTTGATATCAATAACCTTCCTGCTGAAGTCAATACTGAGCATTATAGATCTACAGTTGAAAATCTAAGAGCAGGGGCACTTGTAATTGAGAAACAAACTCAAAATAGCATCAAGGGAACTATTGATGCAAAAACGCCATTATTACTCCTGTTTACTATTCCATTTGATAAAGGCTGGGCTGTAAAAGTAGATGGTAAAAAAGAAGAAAATTTTCTGGTTGATTTTGGTATGATGGGTATAAAGGTAGAGAAAGGGCTCCATTCAATTGAGTTGAATTATTCCCCACCTTTATTATTTGGGGGAAGTATAATCACTATTTTATCTTTCATCATATACATTGTTCTATTTATTAAGCGAAAGACGAACACGGGTATTTCTCCAACTAATTCTAAAACAATAAATTTATTATGATGTAATAGTAATTTCAGATGGTCATAACTTAGACTGGGTTAATCAGGTATTTCCGGATGCAAATAAAGCAATACTATAAAAAAATGATTCTATGTATCATTTTGAGTGGTATTACTTTATTTACTTTTTCAGATTTAAGAAACCATGGGTTTATTAATTATGACGATAACGAATTCATATTAGAAAATGAGCATATAAGAAATGGCTTTTCTATCGATAGCCTTACATATGCATTTACAGACATTAATTCAGGTATCTGGCACCCAATAACATGGTTATCTCACATCCTTGATTGTCAGCTTTACGGGTTGAATCCGATGGGACACCATTGGAATAACCTTATCTTTCATATTCTGAATGTCCTTCTATTATTTGTCATACTGCAAAAGATTACAGGGGCCTCATATCGTAGCTTTTTTGTTGCATTGTTGTTCGCCATTCATCCCATCCAGATTGAATCTGTTGCCTGGGTCTCGGAACGGAAGAACGTTTTAAGCACCTTTTTCTATCTGCTTTGTGTATTGTCCTATATCAGTTATGTTAAAGAGCAGAAATTTGGAAAGTACATATTGTTTATACTTTTTTATATTCTTGGCCTGATGTCAAAACCAATGATGGTCACAATGCCGTTTGTTTTACTGCTTCTTGATTACTGGCCATTAGGCCGTTTGAAGGTCGGTGAGGATAATGGTTGTGTAAACCCTCGCCCTCTAAAAGGTAACCTCACTATAATCATAGAAAAAATCCCCTTGCTTATCATTGCAATAATTTTCAGCATTATTAGCTGGAAATCACAGTATACCTCAGGTGCTATGACGGAGCTGAAAGATATTCCGCTTTTTGCAAGGATAGAGCTCTCCCTTGTTTCGTACATGAAGTACCTCTATAAAATAATCTGGCCACATAAGCTGGCATTTTATTATCCATATAACAATAATATCCCCATGTGGGAAACAATAGTGGCCTCCCTGATCTTAATACTTATTAGCCTGTTCAGCGTATATTATTTTAATAAGAAAAAATACTTTCTTTTCGGATGGCTCTGGTTCCTGATAATAATCTTTCCTGTCATTGGTCTGGTTCATCTAGGTGATCAGGCCATGGCTGACAGGTATATGTATATCCCATGCATCGGGATTTTTATTTTTATTGTGTGGGCTGGAAATGATCTTATAACTCATTTGCCTTTTAATAAGACAATATCTATATCTGTATGCCTTGTCATAACTATCCTGTTGTCTCTGTTATCCGTTAAGCAGTTGAAAACCTGGGAGAACAATTATTCGCTTTACACTCATGCTATAGCGGTAACTGAAAATAACTATGTGGCTCATGGAAATCTGGGTGCTGTATTGTTGAATAGCGGAAAGACCGATGAGGCAATATATCATCTTAATAAAGCCCTTGAAATAAAGCCACAGGATAGGAAAAGCCATTTCGATATGGGCACAGCCATGGCAGCCAAAAGAATGTACAATGAGGCGAAGAAGCACTTTAATGTGATACTTAAGAGTTACCCTGATGATATTGAAACAATCGTAATGCTGGGGCGTATTCACTTTGACATGGAGGAATATGAAAAATCCATTCATTGTTTTTCAACCATTTTAAAGCAAAACCCAACCCATTTTCAGGCCCTTGAATATTTGGGGAATAATTATCTGAGACTTAATAGACCTGAAATGGCAAAGAAATATTTTTTATCTGCCATTAAAGTACACCCTGACTCCCCATCTATTCTTTTTATTCTTGGAACCATATTTCATAATGAAGGTGATCTGAAAAAAGCAGAATATTATTATAAAATGGCCTTAAGGTATAAACCTGATCTGAAAGAGGCAATAATTAATCTTAATAATATCATGATTATAAGTAAATCAACTGGTATTCCACCGCAATAAACCTTGAATCCAAAAGTTTATTGGAAGCCCTTATCCCCCTTAAAAACTACTCACTCTTACATGGGTTTTTATTTGTTCAATTTAAATAATTTCTTGACTCAACCAAAAAAAACCATATAATGCACATATCAAGATATATTGATATGTGCATTATATGGAAAGTCTATTTTATTTTAAAGCACTTGCTGATGAAACGCGGGTACGGTTGTTTAACATACTTCTCAATCATGAGATGAGTGTGAATGATCTGGTCTCTCTTATGGGTATGGGACAATCGCGCATATCAAGGCATCTAAAGATACTTACAGATTCAGGGATTATACAGTGTCGCAGAGATGGAATCTGGGCATTTTTTTCTGTCTCAAAGGCAGGGAAAGAAAAGAAATTTGTGGATGCAATCCGATTTCTTTTTAATGATGAACCTGAACTGGCTGAGGATCTTAAAAAGGCAGAGTCTGTAATTAATGACCGCAAAAGGAAATCAAAACAGTTCTTTAACAGGATTGCACATAAATGGGATGATCTTAAACAGCAGATCATTGGTGAGTTTGACCTTAATGGTGCAATCCTGAAGTATGTTGAAAAATGTGAGTATGCGGTTGATATGGGTTGCGGGACCGGCACCCTTCTCCAAAGATTAAAAGAGGTTTCTGATTTTACCGTGGGGGTTGATTCCTCACCCCAGATGCTTGAGCAGGCAAGAAGGCTATTTTCAGACACCAACGGCAGTGTGGAACTGCGTCTTGGTGAGCTTGAACACCTTCCAGTCGGAGACAGCCAGGCAGACTGTGTAATCATATCAATGGCCCTTCATCATATACCAGCGCCTGAAAAGGCAATAGCTGAGGCAGCGCGGATACTTAATAATAAAGGCAGGCTCATCATCGCTGATTTTGAAAAGCATCAGGATGAAGATATGAGGGCAAAGTATGGAGACAGCTGGCTGGGCTTTTCAAAGGAGGAGATCAAAACATATCTGATGGATGCCGGGTTAACGTCAATCATAGATGAGTCCTATGATATGAATCAGTCGCTGAAACTTATTATTTATAAAGCAGAAAAAATTAACAATTAATATAAGGAGAACAAAATGAGTTTTGAAGAACTTGATCTGAAATTAAAAAACAGGGTGGCAGATATGTCCCAGGCCGATTTTGGCCACAAGGATATGCAGTTGTCTGAAAACGAGATGCCCGGCCTTATGGCGGTGAGGGCGAAATATGGCAAGGATAAGCCTCTTAAAGGCATGAAGATCATGGGCAGCCTTCACATGACCATACAGACAGCCATGCTGATCGATACCCTGCATGCACTCGGTGCAGATATAAGATGGGCTACCTGCAACATATTTTCTACGCAGGATCATGCAGCAGCAGCGATTGCTGATAAAGGTACTGCCTCTGTTTTTGCCTGGAAGGGTGAGACACTTGAGGAGTTCTGGTGGTGCACTGAAATGGCCCTGACCTGGCCTGATGGCTCCGGCCCTGACCTGATCGTTGATGATGGCGGCGATGCTACTCTCTTTGTTCATCAGGGTGTTAAGGTGGAAAATGATCCTTCTCTGCTTGATAAAACATACACAAATGCTGACATGAAATGCCTGATGGATCGTTTAAAGGCAAGCTATAAAAAGGACCCTCAGCACTGGCACAGGGTAGCAGCAAACATCAGGGGGGTATCAGAGGAGACCACCACAGGTGTTCACAGGCTTTATCAACTTGCAAAGAATAATGAGCTGCTTTTCCCGGCCATTAATGTTAACGACTCTGTCACAAAGTCAAAGTTTGATAACCTCTATGGTTGCCGCGAGTCCCTTGCCGATGGTATCAAGAGGGCCACAGATATCATGATTGCCGGTAAGATAGTTGTTGTATGCGGGTATGGTGATGTGGGAAAGGGTTGTGCCAGCTCCATGAGGGGTTTTGGTGCAAGGGTTCTTGTAACAGAGGTTGACCCCATCTGTGCGCTTCAGGCAGCTATGGAGGGGTACGAGGTTTTGACTATGGAAGATGCTGTAAGCATGGGGGATATCTTTGTTACAGCAACAGGGTGCTATAAGGTAATCACCGGCGCCCATATGGAACAGATGAAGGATGAGGCCATTATCTGCAATATCGGCCATTTTGATAATGAGATTGATATGAGATATCTTGAAAACACCCCTGAATGTTCAAAAACCAATATCAAACCACAGGTGGATAAATGGAAGCTGAAATCAGGGAGGTCAATTATTATCCTTGCAGAGGGGCGTTTAGTGAACCTTGGATGTGCAACAGGGCATCCGAGTTTTGTGATGAGTAACAGCTTTACAAACCAGACCCTGGCCCAGATAGAGCTTGCTGGTAAAACACATGAAAAAAAGGTGTACACCCTTCCCAAAACACTTGATGAAGAGGTAGCAAGGCTTCATCTTGGAAGGCTCGGTGTAAAGCTTACAAAACTTACACAGGAGCAGGCGGATTATCTGGGTGTGCCGATAGAGGGGCCATATAAATCAAGTCATTACAGATACTAAAAAAAGTTTCTAAAATATGAAATGGGGTCAGTAACTCTGATCCCATTTTTATCATATAGCTATTCAGATTGACCGTTATGTGTCATATCACACTCTACTCAGGCCTTTTAACAAACTCCCTACCTTGCTTGAATTTATCAATCGCCTCTATTGAGGCCTTTGTACCTGGTTTTATAGTGTGTTGTTTAGCAAACAAGAGTATATCAACTGTTTTTCTGGTTGCTGGATTAATGCTGTCTGAAATAATTTTTAATACCTGAGTTTTTGTCAATGCATTAAGGGCATTCAGGTCCTCATCTTTTCTGTCAAAATCCTTTTTATATTCAAATGTCAGTCTGTCAAAGAGCATGGTCTTTTCCATGATACTCTTTGGTTTTTGTAAAAGCTCAGTCCGGATAGCCGTTTTGAATTCGGTAAAAATATTATCGGGTAATGCTTCAAAATTTGAAGAAAGACTATCAATAAAACGGTCTGCCCTTTCCTGTATGTCATCAGCAGGGTGGCTTTCTGACTGGACAATAAAAAAGAGATAATGCTGACCATTATCCTCCTGGGCGGCTGCTGATACAATATAACCCAGTTGCTGGTTTGTACGCATCTCGGTATAGAATGGCTGTGAGACAAATTTGTCAATGATCCGTGCTGCCATCCTTAGCTCAGGGGTTTCGCTACCCAGGTAAACCGTCTTCCAGAGGCAGGAATTATTTGTCTCAAGCTTTTCCAAATATATAAGTGGGTCATTATTTTTTTCAACAAGAATCGCCTGTTTAAAGGTATCTTCTTTATTTATTGGGGCTGAATTTAAAGAAGATTGCAGCATGCGTGTTAAGGTAACAGTCTCATCAGCAGTGATGTTTCCATATGCAATGCCTTCTATCCGTGCCTTATTATACAGAGTACCAGTGAACTCCTTTAGTTCTTTAAGTTCGATGAGCTTCCCTTCTGCCAGTATGGAGTCAACACTGTAATAGGTCTCTTTTCTGATCATGCGTGAGACATGGCGCGCAATCTCCCACGCCTGTCCCATCTTAAAATTCCCCCATTCCTGTATCTTTCTCTCTTTGATGTCATTAAACTGTTGCTCTCTTATATCTAATGATTTTAACCTGTTACCAATCTCCTTTAATAACATGGATATGGAGGCGGTATAGCCATTAATAATAATGGATACACCATCCAGATCCCCTGAAAATTGAAAATCAAGGCCAGCCTGAGAGGCAGGGTATGCTATTTCATTGAGCATTTCATTAACACATGCGGTGTACATGGATAACCTGGCCATATAAGCCGGGCTCACAACCCCTTTATTGTGCTTGATGCGAAAAACAATAGTGGCCTCCGGTCTTTTAAAGGTGGTATCCTGTGCATACCACATCTCAAGACCATGCGCATTGATGATATTTACAGGCTGTTCAGCCAGCAGGTGCACATTTTCAGGCAGAAACGGGTTCGGAATGGGAAGCGCAAGCTCATTTACCTCAGGTGGTTTTACAATGGATTTATATGGCTTTCCTTTCTCTACACTGTAGGAGAACCGGGTGCCATAGTATGGTTCCGTGCTGTCGGTTGCTACTTCCTTTGCAGTCAGCATGCAGAGCATGTTTTCGGGTGTAAGGTGTTTAAGCACAAGGTTTATCAGGCCCGGTTCAGGTTTCTCATATATATAATCAACAGTCTCAGCAAGTTCCGGAGGGTACTGGTTCATATTACCGGCCAGGTGAGATGCACGATCCGCTCCTTCACCCTTGTACTTGTACGTATAATCAAGTTCAGCAACACGCTGAATCTCCCTGAATAGATAATCCGGGATACCTTTTTCGCGGAGAAGGGCGATATAACTGAAACAGTATTTAATAACATCCTGATAATGCTCTACCCCCTTCTGTGTAAGCTTGATATTGATAATAAACTGCCCATAGTCGGTAGTTGTGTTACCACCACCGGCACTCATACCTGTGGCAAGGCTCTGCATCTTAAGGAATGATAAAACAGATCCTTTGCCTTCATGCCCCATGCAGAAACCGACGAGCATCTCAGGTTTTGTTTTGTAATACTCGATAAAGCTTGGAATAGAGAATGTGAGTGTTAATTCCCTGATATCTTTTATTGGCAGTCGCTTGATAATGCGTATGCCTTTAACCGGTTCCAGGTAGTCCGAGTCGTATTTTTCTTTTTCCAGATTGTTATTCTTTATGGGCATGAAATACACTCTGGCAAGTTTTTCAAGCTCATCCAGTCCTTTATTGCTTAAAAGAACAAGGCTCATCCTGTTTGCTGAATAGTAGGTGTTATAAAATTTGATGAACTCTTCCTTTTTAATACCCTTAAGTGTTTGAAGACTCCCGGTAGCAAAATGGCTGGCCGGATGGCCTTTTCTGTAAAATGATTTTATCAGTTGATGCTCCCGCCAGTCATCCTGTTCAAGATTTTTCTGGTGTTCTGAATGTACTGCATTTATCTCTCTCTCAGTGTATTCAGGAGAAAAGAGGGGAGAAATAAAAAACTGTGAAAACCTGTCCAGGGCGCCATCAAAGGCATCATGCTGTATCTCAAAGTGATAATTGCTTCTGTCCTCACCGGTGAATGCATTTGTATAGCCGCCATGACTCTCAAGATAGGTAGAAAATTCATCCACCTCCGGATATTTTTTATTTCCTAAAAAAAGCATGTGCTCAAGAAAATGGGCGAGCCCCTGCCTTTCTTTAGGGTCCATCAAAGAACCTGCCTTAACCTCCAGCGCTGCCGCTGATTTGTTAAAGGAAGGGTCTGAAACCAGCAGCACCTTTAACCCGTTATCAAGTACCAGGTTGCGTGAAACAGATTGATCTTCCGGGTGTTTAGTAAGGGTCTGTGCACCTGTTAATGCAGTGCAGGAAATCCAGAATACGATTATCAGGGTGAGTATCTTTTTCATAATTGTTCCTTATATTTTAATATCCTTTATTAAGTGACTCCAGGAAAGCCTGTGCATTGCTTTCTCTTCCCAGAAAATCTTTAACTAACGCATCAGGTGCAACACTGTCACCTTTTGAAAGTACTTTGACGCGGTATTCCTTGCCCAGTTCAGGGTTCATGAGACCTTCCTTTTCAAAGCGGCTGAACATATCAGCAGATATTACGTCAGACCAGAGGTATGAATAGTAACCTGCTGAGTATCCACTCACCAGATGATCAAATGATGCCTCAAAATGTGTATTTGCAGGTGATTCGTATTTTGTGATGTCTAACATCATATTATCCCATAACTTTGTGGTGGACTCAGGTACTTCTTTTCCATGTATAGCCTGATCGTACATTGCATAAAAGATCTGTCGGGTGGTATCGAACGCCTTTAAAAAGTAATTTAGCTTTACTATATTATTAATCAATTCCACAGGCATTGGTTTTCCTGTTTCATAATGTCTGGCAAAACGATTCAGGATTTCAGGTTTTTCAAGCCAGCGTTCAAACATCTGCGAAGGGGTTTCTACAAAATCACGTTTTACAGATGTTCCGGACTGCCCCCCCAGCCTGGCGGTTGTTAAACAGCTATGCATACCATGACCGAATTCATGAAAAAATGTTGATACCTCATTTAATGAAAGTAAGGAGGGTTTGTCTTTAGTTGGTTTAGAGAAATTGCATACTAATGCGATAACAGGAGCTTCATAGTTGTCAGAAGTAATTAGGCGTCCTCGCCGCAAACCGAACTGGGCAGCATGTGAATATTTATTATCCCTGGGAAAAAGATCGAGATAGATAGCTGCTATTGCCTTGCCTTCGGAAATGATAAGGTACTTTTTTATATCCGGATGCCAGCCATTAATTGATTTTTCTTCGACAAATTTTATGCTGAACAATTCTTCATAAATCGCCATGCATCCCTTTATTGTACTTTCCATGCTGAAATACTCACGGATCTTTTCTTCATCTATATTATATTTTTCCTGGATTATTTTATTTTTTAAATAAGCTATATCCCAATAATTGACATTTTTATCATCATTAGCCTTCTTCAGAGTCAGCCGGTCTAACGAGGTTTTCTCTGAAATAACTGACTCAAGATTTTTTAAAAATGTATCAACAGCCTCTGGGTTTTTGGCCATTTTATTGGCCAGAAGGACATCTCTTATAGCTTGGTGTCCAAGGATTGTCGCTTTTTCTTTTTTTAAGGCAAGAGTCTTATTAAGGAGTGGAATATTTTCAGGGTAAGCCCTGTTCATAAAAAGTTCATTATACCTCTTACGGGTATCAGGCACTTCAGCGTATTTCATTACGCTGTAATAAGTGGGGTAGTCTGTTTTTAAAATGTAGTTGCCATTTTTATCTCTTTCTATACGCTCTAATGCCGTTGCGGGAACGCCTTTGAGTTCTTCGGCAGTGAAAATAATACTTGAATCCTCATCACGAATATTTTTACTAAATTCAAGGCTTAATTTTGATAGTTGTGAGTTGATCTCTTCTAATCGGGCCCTTTTATCTTCTTCAAGCTGAACACCTTCGAGTTCAAAATCCTTTATGGATTCATTCAGCCATCTTTTTTCATCAGAGGATAATTTATCAGGATATTTTATTTGAAGGTCTACTAAAGCCTTATAACTCCCTTTTCTTAATGCAAAAGAAGAAAGATATTCATTGACCTGTTCTTCGCATTTCAATGATGCCTCTCTTACCGCCTTATCAGGAGAAACATATCCAAGAATCATGATGCCTGGAAAATCTAACTCTGCAAAAAGTTCATCCATACTATAAATAGTATTCTGTATAGTCCTTTTATCGTATGGGATCGCATCTATTTTATCAAACCCATCCTTAATTTTTGAAAATTGTGAATTGAAGTCCTTTAACAGTTTTTCTGCGTCTGTGTAGAATGTTATTTCAGGAGTTGAATAGTTTTTGTATGTCTGAGGTTTGCTTCCTGCCTGCCCATTTGCAATTCCAGCCGCCAATAAAACAAATATTAATATAAATAGTCTTTTCATATTGATTCCTTCCGAGAATGAAACCATTGATAATTAGATTATAACCAGCTTAGTCTCCCTGTTTTAATGAGCTAATGTAATCATAAATTTATTTTGGGTCAATAACACTATTCTTGATAAAAATACTAAAATAATATAGTTGTATTACTAGCATGGTAGTTAAATGTTAGTGAAATCAATATATCGGGGACTAATTATGTATAAAATAGATAAGTATTGTTCATCTAAATGGTTTTTAACCTGCTTATTAATGATTATCATAATGTTTTATACTTCATGTTCCGATGAAAAGGAGGTTATTGGGTCTAAAGGCACAACGAGCCAGATATTGCACTTTGGGAACGGTACCGAACCCCAGGGGCTTGATCCCCATATTGTAACCGGTGTACCGGAGTTTCATATCATCATGGCATTGCTTGAAGGGCTTGCTACAGAAGATCCGAAAACTGTTGAACCTAAACCTGGTGCCGCTGAATCATGGACCATCTCCGAAGACCAAAAAACATATGTTTTTAAGATACGCGCTAATGCAAAATGGTCAAATGGTGATCCTGTTACTGCTCATGATTTTGTATATTCATGGAAAAGGCTTATTACCCCGGGGCTTGCTTCGGAATATGCGTATCAGCTTTTTTATCTGAAAAACGCAGAAAAATATTACAAGGGTGAAATCAATGATTTCAATGAGGTTGGAGTCAAGGCCGTTGATGATAAAACACTTGAAGTAACATTGAATAATCCAGTCCCTTTTTTTCTTTCTCTTCTTTGCCACCACAGCCTTTATCCGGTGCATAAGGGCACAATTGAAAAATTTGGTAAGATCGATAGCCGGATATCAAAGTGGACACTCCCCGGTAATTTTGTGGGTAATGGTCCGTTTGTTTTAAAGCAGTGGGAGCTTAACAAGATTATTGTGGTGGAAAAGAATCCTCTCTACTGGAATGCCTCTATTGTCAGGCTGAATGAAATCCATTTTTATCCTGTTGATAATGAACAGACAGAGGAACGTATGTTTCGTTCAGGCCAACTTCATTTGACCAGTACAATACCGTCTGAAAAGATCGAAGGTTATAAAGAGAAATCTCCTGAACTGATAAAGATCGATCCATATATGGGTACCTATTATTATCTTATCAATACCCTTAAGAAACCCTTTGATGACCCAAGGGTGAGAAGGTCCCTTGCCATGTCCATAAACAGAAAACAGATTGTGGAAAGGATTACCAAGGGTGGCCAAATGCCTGCTTATGCCTTTACACCTCCTGGTACGATGGGGTTTACAGCAAAATCAGCCATACCCTATGATATTGAGGGGGCGCGTAAACTTTTAGCTGAAGCCGGATACCCTGATGGGAAGGGTTTTCCGGAATGTGAACTAATCTATAACACAAACGAAGCACACCAGAAGATTGCAGTTGCTATTCAGCAGATGTGGAAAAATGCCCTTAACATAAATGTTATACTTTCGAATCAGGACTGGAAGGTGTTTCTGGATAATCAAAGGACTATGAACTTCCTTATATCAAGGGCTTCATGGATAGGTGATTACCCTGATCCTAATACCTTTTTGGATATGTGGGTGACTAATGGGGGTAACAATCATACGGGATGGTCAAACAAGACATATGACGATCTTATAATAAAGGCAGCCAGGACTATTGATAAGGAAGAAAGATATGGATATTTCCAGCAGACTGAAAAATTACTCGCAGATGAAGTTCCCATTATACCCATTTACACCTATACCAGAAATTATTTGATACGACCTGAAGTAAAGGGCTGGTATCCAAATATACTTGACATTCATCCCTATCAATATGTTTATCTGGAAGAAAAAAACTGAGAATATATGCTCAAAATTATTTTTAATAGATTTTTGGTTTCCATTCCTGTTTTATTGATTGTTATCACTGTCACTTTTTTCTTTATTCGTATGGCTCCGGGTGGACCTTTTGATTCTGAAAAGGCAGTTCCCCCGGAGATTCTTGAAAACCTTAATGAATATTATAATCTAAACAAGCCGGTTTTTTCTCAATATATTAGTTATCTTAAAAACCTTGTTCATGGTGATTTCGGGCCTTCCTTCAGACATTCAAACCGGACAGTGACAGAGATGATTATTACAGGCCTGCCAGTTACATTTGAGCTTGGCATCTATGCACTTCTTATTGCAATTTTTATTGGTATACTTGCGGGACTATCGGCAGCATTGATGCCTAACAGTATTCAGGATTATCTCCCCATGTCTTTTGCCATGACCGGTATCTGTATGCCCACTTTTCTGCTTGGCCCCTTACTGGTTTTGATATTTGGAATCTGGCTTGAATGGCTTCCTGTCTCAGGGTGGAATACCCTCCACGGAGACAAGATTCTGCCGTCGATTACCATGGGGACAGTCTATGCAGCTTATATAGCAAGACTCACCAGGGGTGGTATGCTGGAGGTAATGTATCAGGACTTTATCCGGACTGCCAGGGCAAAGGGTCTATCAGAGATAATGGTGATTAGCCGACATGCTTTAAGAGGTGGGCTCCTTCCTGTGGTCAGCTTTCTTGGACCGGCTATAGCCGGGCTTCTTTCTGGATCATTTGTTATAGAAACCATTTTTCAGATCCCTGGACTTGGTCGATTCTATGTTAAAGCCGCTTTTGACCGTGATTATACAATGATTCTTGGGACGACGATTCTCTACTCAGCATTAATTATATATTTTAACCTGTTTTCGGATGTCCTTACGAAATGGCTTGATCCAAGGTTGAGGGATAACTCGTGAAGCTGCCTGATATTAATAAAATAGAAATAGAAAAAGGGACATCTCTCTGGAGTAATTCCTGGTACAGACTTAAGCAAAACAGGCTGGCCATGATTGGGTTCGTAATCCTGATTTTTATGATACTGATTTCACTTATTACACCCTGGATAGCTCCATATTCATATGAAGTACAGGATTTAAACCTTGGTGCTGTGCCCCCTTCTAGTAAACACTGGCTTGGAACAGATATCTTTGGAAGAGATATGCTTACAAGGATAATGTACGGGAGTCAGGTCTCTCTGGCAGTAGGATTTCTCGCCACGGCAGTTTCTCTTATAATAGGAGTAGCATGGGGAACTGTATCAGGCTTTTCCGGGGGGCGGATAGACTCTACAATGATGAGGATAGTTGATATACTTTATGCACTCCCCTTTATCATATTTGTTATATTGTTAATGGTTGTTTTCGGAAGAAACCTGTTTCTGCTTTTTATGGCAATAGGGGCGGTTGAGTGGTTAACCATGGCCAGGATTATCAGGGGACAGGTTCTAAGCATCAGAGAGAAGGAGTACATTGACTCCGCCATTATGACAGGCATCTCAAAATGGCGGATAATAACGAGGCATGTTATCCCCAATACAATCGGGCCAATAATTGTCTATACAACTTTGACTATTCCGAGCGTTATATTGCTCGAATCTTTCTTAAGTTTTCTCGGCCTCGGCATTCAACCTCCAATGTGTTCATGGGGACTTTTAATCAATTATGGTGTGGAGACAATGGAAGAATATCCGTGGCTGCTCATTTTTCCAGGGGCAGCACTTTCAATAACACTGTTTTCACTGAATTTTCTTGGTGACGGTCTCAGGGATGCACTGGATCCTAAAAGTACAAGAAGGTAGGATATAATATTGGCGCTGTTAGAAGTAAGAAATCTGAAGACAAATTTTTATACACGGTACGGCATATCACGGGCTGTAAATGGCATATCCTTTGATATTCAAAAGAGTGAGACAGTAGGAATAGTCGGTGAATCAGGTTCCGGAAAATCGGTTTCCTGTTATTCCATTCTGGGGCTTGTTGCCTGTCCGCCAGGCCGGATTGAAAGCGGCAGCGCAATGTTTAACGGCACCGATCTCCTTGGCTGTACGCAAAAGGAGCTGCGAAAAATACGTGGGAATTCAGTCTCAATGATATTTCAGGACCCAATGAGTTCACTTAATCCTTATCTGACTATTGGGGTTCAATTAATAGAACATCTTATGCTGCATAAGGGTATAACCAAAGGTGCTGCAATGAAAAAGGCCATTAATTCATTACTGGAAGTTGGTATCCAGGATCCTGAAATAAGGATAAACTACTATCCTCATCAGCTTTCAGGGGGTATGAGGCAAAGGGTAATGATAGCAATGGCACTTATCACCGAGCCCATGCTCCTTATAGCTGATGAACCAACTACAGCTCTGGATGTAACAATTCAGGCTCAAATAATTGATCTGATAAATGATCTTAAGAAAAGAAAAGAGATGTCAGTAATTTTTATTACCCATGATCTGGGAGTAGTTGCTGGTATTACCGATCATGTCCTTGTGATGTATAATGGTAAAATCATGGAAAGCGGTAAAACCCGTGACGTGTATTATAAGCCAGTACACCCATATACAAGCGCCCTTTTAAAATCGACCCCATCAGTTGAACAAAAAAATAAAGAACTATATGTAATCCCGGGGCGTCTTCCTGAGAGCTATGATGAAATAAAAGGTTGCGCATTCACATCACGATGTGAATTTGTGCAGGACATATGCATGACAACTACCCCTGATCTTCTGGAGGTTTCTCTTAACCACTATTCCGCCTGTCTGAGGATACAGAAAGAGACATTGCCAGCAGGGTTTTACCAGGGAGGTTCACTATGAACACCCCCCTGTTGCATGTTAATAGTTTGAAGGTTTATTATCCAATTTACAGCAGTGGATTTTTTAAAAGGAAAATTAATGACCTCAAGGCTGTTGATGGTGTTGATTTGAATATTGGGCAGGGTGAGGTGGTTGGTCTTGTTGGTGAATCCGGTTGTGGAAAGTCAACTGTTGCCAGGGCAATAATGTGCCTTACCAAAGTAACCTCAGGATCTATAAAACTGGAGGAGGATGAGCTTAACAGCCTCTCTTCAAAAGAGTTGAATTCAAGACGTCCGGAATTTCAAATGATCTTTCAGGACCCTTTTTCATCTCTAAATCCAAGGATGACAGTATTCAGTCTTCTAGCTGAGCCGCTTTTGTATCATAAAATGGTAAAAAAATCCGCATTAGCAGATACTCTTTCAACCCTGTTAAAAGAGGTGGGTCTTTCTCCAAGAGATATGGGTAAATATCCCCATGAATTTTCCGGAGGGCAACTGCAGAGGATAGCCATTGCTAAAACCTTGTCCCTTAAGCCTAAACTGATTATTGCTGATGAGCCGGTTTCGGCTCTTGATGTTTCAATAAGATCACAAATATTAAACCTCCTTGTAAGATTGATAAAAGAACATTCACTTACTCTGCTTTTTATCTCACATGATCTTTCTGTTATTAGATATATATCTGACAGAATAGCGGTAATGTATCTTGGTAAGATTGTGGAGACAGGATCAAATGAAGGGGTGTATTCTCACCCTTCTCACCCGTATACGCAGGCCCTGCTTTCAGCAATTCCTGTCCCTGATCCTGATCAGGAGAAGGCTAGAAAACGGGTAATGCTTCAGGGTGAACCACCATCTCCGATCAACCCACCGGAAGGGTGCAGTTTTCACCCCCGGTGCCTTTATGCAAAAGAGAGGTGTTCACAGGTTGCCCCTGATCTTGAATTGAAGGAAGATGGGCATGTGGTTGCATGTCATTATCCCCTGACATGATATTGTTTCAGGGTCTATTGAAAATGCCATTAATCCTTGATAGGATTCTGTAAAACTATCATACTTAAACATTATTCGGGAGACTGTTACATGAGGGCCAATCGTCAAATCCTGATCCTTTCTGTAATTTTCATAGGCTGCCTCTTTACCATATCATCAACAGGTATTGATGAAAAAAAATCCTTTCAGGCATTTCTCAATGATGAATGGCAATATGCCATGCAGGAGTACCCTGAATGGGCTACATCTGTAGGGCATAAGGGGGATAATGACCGATGGACAGATATATCATTACCAGCCATATTACACCGCGAAACACATGCGAAAGAGGCATTAACAAGACTGCTAAAAATAGAGAGGGCAGGGCTTGATGAAAAGGATAGACTTAATTATGACCTTTACATGCATGATTTAAAGCTGGATATTGAAGGACAGCGCTTCATGGACAGATACTTGAGGATCAGCCAGATGGGCGGTATTCAGAAGAGTATTGAGAACACACTGAAAAACTCGCCAGCAGGAGGTGTTAAGGATTATGAGGACAGGCTTTCCCGGCTTAAAAAGGTGCCTGAACAGATCGATAATACCATCATCCTTTTAAAGGAAGGGCTACAGACAGGGGCAACCTACCCCAGAATTACCCTGCGTGATGTACCTGACCAGATTAAGGCCATGACACAGGTTACTGATAACCCCATTATGAAGGCCTTTGAATCATTTCCTGTATCGATTCCTATTGAAAAGCAAAAGACCATCCAGAATGAAGCAAATAAAATCCTTATAGATATGGTCATCCCTGCATTTGAAAGACTCCATAAATTTTTTGTTGAAGTTTATATTCCCGGCGCAAGGGACGCAATAGCCTGGAGCGCTTTACCTGATGGCCGTGAATGGTACGCTTATCTTGCAAAGAGTTATACAACCACTGAAATGACCCCTGAGGAGATACATAATCTGGGGCTGAGCGAGGTTAAGAGGATTTGCGGGCAGGTAGAAAAACTGATGGAGGAGATAGGTTTTAAAGGAGGTTATCAGGCGTTCCTGAAATTCATGATCTCTGACCCGCAGTTTTTCTTCGAATCCTCTGAAGAGCTTGTTACCGCATGCCGAGACATAGCAAAACAGGCGGATTATGGCCTTCCGAAACTTTTTGGAAAACTACCCAGACTTCCCTATGGGGTATTACCTGTTCCGGACTATCTGGAAAAATCACAACCAGCCGCCTATTTTCAAACGGGCAATATGAAAAATGGAGTTGCAGGTACCTTTTATGTAAATACATACGATCTGCCATCCAGGCCCAGGTGGGGGCTTATACCTCTTGTTTTGCATGAGGCGGTGCCAGGCCATCATCTTCAGCTTGCGCTGGCATCAGAGCAGGAAGGCCTTCCAAATTTCAGGAGGTATGGCGGTTACACAGTCTACACAGAAGGGTGGGCGCTTTATGCTGAAAGCCTGGGTTATGATATGGAGTTGTACAATGACAGGTATTCCAGGTTCGGGCAGTTCAACTTCGCGATGTGGCGCGCCATACGTCTTGTGGTGGACACTGGTATTCACTATTATGGGTGGAGCCGCGAACAGGCCATTGATTATTTCAGAGAGAATATGGCTATGGCAGGGCATGATATAGAGGTTGAAGTGGATAGATATATTGTCATGCCTGCCCAGGCACTCACCTATACGATAGGGGCATTGAAGATAAAAGAGTTCAGGGATTATTGTCAAAGACAGATGAAGGACAAGTTTGATATAAGGGCCTTTCATGATTTTATACTTGAGCAGGGAGCGCTTCCAATGGATGTGCTCGACTCACAGGTGAAAGACTGGGTTTCTCACCGGATGGATGAAAAATAATTCATGCACGAGATGTCAATAGTACAGGGCCTTATCGCCATTGTAAAAGAGGAGATGGATAAAAGCGGAGCAACAAGGTTAAGGTCTGTGATGGTTAAAATAGGTGAGATGTCAGGCATTTTACCTGATGCCCTTAAAACCTGTTTTGAGATAGCTACCTCAGGAAATGAGATGGATGGGGCAGAGCTGAACATGGATATTGCTCCACTGATGGGATATTGCAGAAAGTGTAATAAAGAATTTAAGGTTATAGAGTATAATTTTTCATGTGTTGAATGTCATAGTAGTAATATAGATATTATTTCAGGCCGGGAGATGAATATTGTGGAAATAGAGGTTGACTAAATTTATCTCTCGCCCGTTCACTTCGTTCACTAGAGTTCGCAAAGGGCACAGAGAAAGGCTTTAAATTAATATAAATGCATTTGATTTTCTCTGCGTTCTCTGTGAACTCTGTGTGAAATATTTAAAAGGAGACTCTTAAAATGAAAATTTCAGTAGTTAGAGACATACTTGAAGCCAATGATAGGATCGCCGAGCAAAACAGAGATATATTTAACAAAAACAGGGTGCTTGTTATCAACCTTATGAGCAGCCCGGGGGCAGGTAAAACGACACTTCTGGAAAAAACAATAGATGTAATAAAAGATGATATTCGTATTGGCGTGATAGAGGGGGATATTGAGACCGCCCGTGATGCGGAAAGGATAGCCGCCAAAGGGGTACCTGCGGTACAGATTAACACAAAAGGGGCATGCCACCTTGATGGCAATATGATCAGGGACACCTTCAGTGAATTCAACTTTGCTGAACTTGATCTTTTAGTGGTTGAAAATGTGGGTAATCTCGTCTGCCCGGCAGAGTTCAAGATTGGCGAGGATTTTAAGGTGATGATCTTAAGTGTTACAGAGGGGGATGATAAACCTGGTAAATATCCACTTATGTTTCATGAATCAAAGGTGCTGCTTGTAAATAAAATCG
>CAZCMD010000028.1:0-38253 GCA_964499695.1 uncultured Desulfatiglans sp. | reverse complement strand
CAAAAGAGGATGCCTGTTATTATCTTCTGTAAAATACTGCATAGAATCTTTCTTTATGGAATTAAACATAGTTTATGCGTAACCTGCCTTATTTTCATATACCAACAGAGGTTCGGTTCCTTTGGTTATAACACTCTCTTCTATCACACATTCCCTGACGCCGGGCATGCTCGGTATATCATACATAATATCCAGCATTACTGACTCCAGTATTGCCCTCAAGCCCCTTGCGCCTGATTTGCGTTTAATAGCATCCTTTGCAATGGCCTTGTATGCCTTTTCTTCAAACTTGAGATCAACACCCTCAAGCTCAAAGAGTTTTTGATACTGTTTTACCAGAGCATTTTTAGGCTCTGTGAGTATGCGCACAAGCGCCTCTTCACTCAGGTTATTAAGTGTGGTAATTATGGGTATGCGGCCGATAAACTCCGGGATAAGTCCGAACTTGATGAGGTCTTCCGGCTGCACAAAGGAGATAATATCTTCAATATCCGCACCTTCGTTTGCATTAACATTTGCCTCAAAGCCCATTGACTTGCTGCCGATACGGTTTCTTATGATCCTGTCCAGCCCTGTAAATGTGCCCCCGCATATAAAGAGGATATTTGTTGTATCCACCTTTAAAAAATCCTGCTGGGGGTGCTTTCTTCCGCCCTTTGGCGGTATGCTTGCCATTGTCCCTTCTATTATCTTCAACAGCGCCTGCTGAACACCTTCGCCCGATACATCCCTGGTTATTGAGGGGCTGTCTGATTTCCGGGCTATCTTATCAATCTCATCTATATATACTATTCCCTTGCAGGCGTTTTCTACCTCATAATCGGCTGTCTGTACAAGATTGAGTATGATGTTTTCAACATCCTCGCCCACATACCCGGCCTCGGTAAGGGTGGTTGCATCCGCTATTGTGAAGGGCACCTTTAAAATCCTTGCAAGGGTCTGGGCAAGTAGTGTCTTCCCTGAACCGGTCGGCCCTATAAGGAGGATGTTGCTCTTCTGGATCTCCACATCATCCATCTTGACATTTGTATGAATCCTTTTGTAATGGTTGTGCACAGCAACGGAAAGTACCTTTTTTGGCTTGTCCTGCTCTACGACATAATCGTCAAGGGCTGCCTTTATCTGGTAAGGTTTTGGCAGGTCAAGGTCTGCTTCCTTTTCGTTTCCATACTCCTCAGCGATTATTTCGGTACAGAGTTGTACACACTCATCACATATATAAACCGATGATGAGGCAGTAATGAGTTTTTTTACCTCATCTTCACTCTTGCCGCAAAAGGAGCAGTGCAGATCACTGCCTGAATTATCTTTTTTTTGCATCACACAACCTCTACTTTTCTTTTTTTTCTTCTTTTATCTCTCTTGACTTTATTACCCTGTCAATTATCCCATACTCCATCGCCTGTGCGGCGTCCATAAAATAGTCTCTTTCAGTATCTTCACGGATCTTTTCTATAGACTGCCCTGTATGCTCAACAAGGATGTTATGGATGGTTTTTTTTACCTTTATGATCTCCTTGGCCTGGATCTCAATGTCAGTCGCCTGACCCTGTGCCCCGCCTAATGGTTGATGGATCATAATCCTTGAGTTGGGAAGGGCAAGCCTTTTACCCTTTGCACCTGCTGCAAGCAAAAGCGCCCCCATGCTGGAGGCCTGGCCCATGCACAGGGTGGAGACATCGGGTTTAATATACTGCATGGTATCATAAATGGCTAAGCCCGCTGTTACGGAACCGCCCGGGGAATTGATATACATGGTTATGGGTTTCTCAGTATCTTCAGACTCCAGGAACAGGAGCTGGGCGATTACAGTATTGGCCATATGGTCTTCAACCTGTTCGCCGATAAAGATGATGCGCTCCTTTAAGAGTCGTGAGTATATGTCATATGAACGTTCACCGCGATTCGTCTGTTCAACTACAATTGGTATCAGCATAACCTGTTCTCTTTCCTTAATTTATCATTGTTATATTCACATAAAGGTTAACCTGCATGACTTTGGATAACCCGTTAAACTTCTTGTTATTTTTCAGCCTTTTTTATCGGTTCAACCTCTGTAACGCTAGCATGTTCAACCAGATATTTCAAGGTCTTTTCCTTTAAGAGGGATTGCTTCAGCCCCTCCATATAATCGTTTGCCTCATAAAATTTACGCAACTCCTCTGCAGGGTGACCTGATTCCTTTGCCATCTCTTCAAAACTCTCTGAAAGCTCCTTTTCGTCGACCTCAAATTTTTCAAGTTTTGCAATCTTGCCTAATATCAAAGATGCCTTGATATTTTTCTCTGCAATGGGCCTGAATTCTATTTTCATCCTGTCAACGCTCATCCCCAGCTTTTCAAATGATGCGCCCGAACGCATGAAATTATCCTTCATGTTTTCGATGGATGCCTCGATCTCATTTTCAACCAGGCTTTCTGGCAGGTCAAAGGTTACGCTGTCCGATATTGCATTTACTATTTTACTCCTGAGGTCTGTCTCTATCCTCTTTTCTTCACGGGTGGTGAGATCAGTCTTTATCCTCTCTTTAAGCGCATCGACTGTTTCAAATTCAAGGCCAAGTCCCTTAACAAATGCATCATCAAGGGCCGGGAGGTCTATGCTCTTTATATCGGTTATCTCTACGGCGAATCTGATGGCCTTGCCCTTTAGTTTCGGGTTTACGTAGTCATCCTTGAAATTAATAGTGAACTCCTTTTTATCCCCTTTTTTAAGCCCTATAAGCTCATCTTCAAAGCCCGGGTAGAAATTCGCGCCGCCAATGTACAGGGAATAGCTATCAGCCTTCATGCCGTCAACGGCTGTATCCCCTTCAAAACCCTGGTAGCTTACGACAGCATAGTCTTCCTTTTGTATACCCCTATCCTCGGTTACTGGCGAAAGCTTGCCATGGGCCTTTAATATAGCCTTTACCTGGGTCTCCACATCATCATCGCTGACCAGTAATTTATCCTTTTCAACCTTTATGCCAAGGTAGTCCTTAAGTTCAAACTCGGGTCTTACCTCTATGACCGCAGCATATTTGTAATCCTGACCCTTCTTTATAATTTCATCGTTTTCTAAAACAGGCATACTCAGGGGATATACCTCTGTTTCGTGGATAGCCTTTGCCAGGGTCTCGCGTACAATATCGCTTGCTGCATCCTCAAGCACCTGGTCTCCATAGTATCTTTCAACCATTTTCATGGGGACCTTGCCGGGCCTGAAACCCTTGATCTTTGCATTTTTAGCGTATTTCTTGAACACGCTTTCTATCTTTTGATCAACATCCTTTGCCTCTATCTCAACCAGGATTTTCTTTTTTACAGAACTGATTTCTTCAACTGTAGTTTTCATAAAATACCTTCATAATAAGTTGTTATCACAGATTTTTACTTCCCCTGCCCGCATCATAATCAGCTTTATCTCCGGTGTTCAGTCTCATTTGAATCCATCAGTTTTGATAAAGGAAAATGTGTCTGAATTCTGACATCTGAAAGCCGTCTTTTTAACCTGAACCAGCTCTTTCCGGGTGGAAACAAACATGGAAAAAACAGAAGTAATATAATACCGGAACAAGTTTTTTAATAATTACCTTCAGGTAACCCTGCTATTTCAATAAAATCAAACAGGTCAAAAGCTAATTATAATTTACCCAATATCAAGCCGGATAAGGTAAATAATAAATGGCTTCAAGACTGTCAATAACAATTATACATATGGTAGCATAAACCATGCCATTTTGAAGGTGTGCCAGGGGATGAAAACCTGTAAAAACAGAAGGGCCGAAGGGCTGCTTTACAGGGTCATCACGATGATCAGTAAGGGTTAAAAAAGGGGCGCAATGCCGGATAGCCCTGATATTACAGGTTTTTTTGGCAGGGATACAGTAAAGACTTTCTCCTTTTCCTCCTGGGTGTATGAGAGCAGACCGCCTATATCCTTTAAAAGCCTGTATGAAAGGGGCAGGCTGAAATCCCTTTCGCTGCTGTTAAAGGGGATAAAAAAAAGATCGGGATTTTCCGCCCTTGTCTTTGATACCCTGTTTTTAAACTCTATATGGCAGTTATTATCACTTTCATAGGTCTTTATTGAAAGTTCATTTCCATTATCATTATCTTTTCCTGATGCCTTTAACAGTTCTGAAAATGTCCCTATTATAATATCCCTGTCTGTCTTTATGGGTAAAATGGAATTATCAAGATCAAGGAGGATATTAACCTTCTGGGGGGCTATCTCAGAGAGATACCTCTCAACGCAGAAGGAGACCAGTTGATTAACAAGGCATTCCTCGTAATTAACCTCAACGGGCTTCAGGTATTCTGCTATCCGTTTCATGATATTCTCAAGCCGTTTTGATTCATTTAATATGATGTCCCCTTCAGGCAGGTCCGGGAACCTTTTTCTCAGCCGCCTTGCAAAACCACCGATAGAGACCAGCGGGTTTCTGATGCCGTGGGCCACTTCTGCGGAAATGGAGCTTAACAGCTTTAGTTTTTCCTTTTGTATGATCTCCTTTTCAAGAAAAACACGATCTGTAATGTCCACAATCATGCCCTTTATGGTGTTGACTGCATCTCCCCCCATGGGTTTCACCCCTGTTATAGAGCCCATAATAACATGAATAAGTCTGCCATCCCTGTGGATCATGCGGCATTCCTCGGAAAACCTGAGATTCTGGGATTGAAAGGCCCTGTTAAAGGTCTCTCTTATTCGCGGGCGGTCATCCGGGTGTATCCTTTCCATGAGCCACCCCGGCCCGCTGGAGGCCTCTTCAGCGGAAAAGCCAAGCATGGGTTCGCTTGCCCTGTTTATAAATTCCAACTCAAGATCCTCCCTTACAACAAAGACGAGGCATGGAATATTCTGAACAAGATTATAATACCTCTGCTCTGCTATCTTGACCTGTTCTTTCAGGAGCAGGCGCTCCTGAAACCGCTTGACGCAGAGATTAAGCTCGCTGATACCAAAGGGCTTTCTCAGGTAATCATATGCCCCGACCTTTATAGCCTGGATGGCATTATCAAATGTCCCGAAGCCGGTAATAAAGACCACCTCAAGGTCGGGATTATCCTTTTTAAGGTTTGTGGCAAGCTCAATGCCACCCATAACCGGCATGTTTATGTCGATAAATGCGATATGAAAGGGTTCATTTTTTATCCGATCAAGGGCCTCACCGGGGAGTGTGCATATTACCGGGTTATGCCCATCACGTTTCACAAAATTGGCAATGAGTTCGCCAATGGCCGGGTCATCGTCAACAATCATTATATTTATCACAGGGAGATCAACCGCATAAGACATAATAAATACTCCTATGAATCAATGATATAACCGAGTTTGAAGAAGATGTTGTCAACTATAGCATATTAATCCTGCTATATAAACTGGTATATTTGATATGGGATTTAATAATAACCTGAGCAGACTCCATAACAATATCCGGCTCTTTTAACCCTTTCTGCTCAAGGAGTTTTTTATAGACTCTGTGGTAGATAAGCTGGGCTTCAATCCTGACATCCCCGACCCAAAGGAGTTGTAAATCACTGTCCCTTCAAAGACCCCGAAATGGCAGAGGACGCAGAACCTGCTCTCCTTATGGATGCTCGAATATATATCCTCCCCCGGAGCAATATCATCCGGGGGCCCGGCAAAAACTGATGGCCATCATGGGGCCTTCTGAACTCATATGAGAGCACACCGGGTTTGTCAGGCGAAGTTCATCTGACTTGCACACTGGAGAATAACGGTGTGTTTGTGGATTCCTTTACATATCATGATGAGAAAAGGGCACGCGCAGCGTGCCCATACAGTTAAGTATGCTTTGTGGTAGTGATTGCTATTTTACTGAAGCAAGTATGGTTTTGCCGAAATCCAGGAAATCGGTACGCTTCATAAAGTCATATTCACCATATTTCTTAAGCATTTCAACATAATTTGGCTCCACAAGACTGTAGGTAATCCTGCCGTTAAATACCTTTGCCGGTACACCTGATACACCTGTAATTACAGACAGGTGATTGTCCACGAGCATCTTTACCTGCTCAGGTCCTGTTGGCTGCTTGGCATTTCCGCATACACAGAAGAACCCTTTGATCTTATCTTTCAGAACATCTTTATTTTTTGCCAGGTAATCCTGCAACTCCTGGGATACCTTCGCCATCCTGATGGAGCCGCCAATCACGATAAAGTCATAACCCTTCGGGTCCGGGTTTTCACGCACATCAAAAACATCAGCAATGCCGCCTAAACCTTCGGATATCCATACACCCGCATCACGGCTTGATCCGCACCATGTGCTGTATATAACCGCCCATTTCTTATCTGATTTTTTGGGATAATACTGAAGCGCTGATGCCGTATCAGCTATTGCCATTGCACCTAACCCGATTACGCCTGCCTTAATAAAGTCACGTCTATCCATGAAACTCATCCTCCTTTTAAAAAATATTTAAATATTCCTTTTACTGTTTCTCAAAAAATTGAATAACGCTTGCATCATTACCCTTTTCATCCTTCAGCTCTACAATACGGCTGAAGGTCTTGCCATCCTCTGACAGGATATCTCGCCCCTTGATTGTGAAGGTGCCTATAACCTCAACAAATTCCCTGGTACGTGCGTCTATATTTTTTAAGGTGATTGTATATGGCTGAGGGCCTTGAGGCGTTGATGTAACCGGATATTCCTTGCCGTCAAATGCAGCTGTATACTCCACGTGCTCCTTTTCCCCGGTTGTAGAGGTCTGGTCGGATATCAGGTGCAGCTTTCCATCCTTAATATCTATTATATTTGTGGAGGTCGGGTGAGGCAGTTTGCCGTCTGGCGACTTGGACTTGTCAGGGTTAAGCTTCCATGTCCCCATCCACGGGTCAGCAGCAAAAGCGATAGCCGCTACTGCTAAAAGTATAAAAAGAATCATTGCAACAGATCGTTTCATATCGAACTCCTTTCGTATATCAGGTTGCTAAAAGAATGGAATATACCTTTACTGAACGAATATTTGCAAAATTAGTATTGAGCTGTCAAGGCTTTATAAAGCAGGATGAAGATCAGGATGGTCGCAAATATATATTCAAAGGTTTCATAAAGTTAACATGCTCTTTTTTATGCCCCTTTTTACCTTTCATGTTAGTCTGAGCTGTCTACACGTATATAATGGAAGGATTTATCCGGGTCTTAAAAATTATTTCTCCTGACCAGGTTTAAAAACCTTACATTTCCCTTAGCCTTTAAATCCATAAAATATTCCAGTTCAGTTTCTGAAAGAGAGGTCTCTTCTAAAATGATCAAGGCCCTTTCCCCTGACTCAATTACCCGGCATAAATCTTTATTTAACAGCTCTCCGTTTTGGGTCTTAACCCTGTTAACCGCATAATTGTTGAAACCAAAGATATCAAAGTCTGTTTTAAAATAAAAATATGTAGATGTCGCAACCTCATGGTTTTTATCCAGATGCTTCTTTAAATGGTGGCTTACAGGTGCATAGTAATTAAAGATATCCACACCCCAGTTGATTATAACCTCAGAATTGCTGATCGCTGTTTTTATATCCCTGATAGATTTATCATATAATTGCATCCGCTCGTATGTAGCAAAGTCAAATGCCTGTGATCTTTCAATGTTTTTCAGGCTCTCGTACCTTCCTGTTCTGCACAGCATTGATTCATCAAGGGTACCTCTGTTATCAGGTATTATTCGTAAGATCTTGTCCTCGTATGAAACAGTAATGATCTTACAACCGATAGAGCATTCCTTGCAGATGGCCTTATTTACCTTTGTTTTGAACTGGGCGATCTTTTCAAGCACCACTGATCTGTCAAGGATTGCCCCGGACGGGCAGACAGATTCGCATGAGCCGCATTCAACGCAGCTTGTATCAATAATTGCCTTATCCATTGAGGGGTGCATGTCCGTTTCAAAACCCCTGCCCACAAACCCGAGCGCACCTATGGCCTTGAGATCACTGCAAACCCTTATACATTTACCGCACTTGATACACTTGGTTGAATCAAAGACAAGATATCTCGAGGAGGTGTCTACATGCCGCTTTCTAATGGCGCCCTTAATGCGGTTTACATTTATATTAAATTTTTCAGCGTATAGCCTTAATTTGCATTCATCCGCATCAAGACAGCCGCATGAAAGACACCTTTTAGCCTCGTGAACCGCCTGTTCCTCAGAGTAGGTAAAATCCACCTCCTTAAAATTATCAAGCCGCTCTTTGATGGGTAAAGAATTGTACTTTTCCCTTTCCTGCGCTGGTGCGTCAGGGATGTATGCCCTGTTGACCTCAGAAAGTTTCTGACCCAGTGTAAAATTAAATGCAGACCGGAAATCCTTGGCCACAGGCTGGCCTGAAAGCCAGGAATGGATGGATGATGCCGCGTACATGCCATGGGCGATCGCGCTGATTGCAATGGAAGGGCCTGTAACCGCATCACCTCCTGCAAAGATGCCGGGGATATTTGTCTGGAATGTTCTCTCCTCTGCGTTCGCATCAATGGTGTTATATTTTGTAAGTGCGATTGCATCTGTTTCATCAACAGGATAGTTTAGACCGGAAGGGTCAACATACTGCCCTATGGCTGCAATGATTGTATCCGCCTCAATGGTCTCAAACTCACCCTCTACTGGTACCGGCCTTCTCCTTCCGCTTGAGTCTGCCTCGCCAAGCCCCATGACCTGACATTTGATCCCTTTTACCTTTCCGTTATCAGTAAGGATTTCAATCGGCGCACGGAGGTATTTAAATTCAGCCCCTTCATGCCCGGCCTCTTCAATCTCAATATCTTCAGCAGGCATCTCATCCCTTGTCCTTCTATACACAATGAAAACCTTTTTTGCGCCCAGGCGTATACAGCTCCTTGCCGCATCAATGGCAGTATTTCCGCCGCCAACGATTACAGCACTTTTCCCGATATCTATCTTATCGCCCTTTGCAATATTGTATAGAAAATCAATCCCGCCAAACACTCCCTTTGCATCCTCATTCTTAACCCTCATGGCTGTACTTTTCTGCGCACCGATCGCAAGAAAAACCGCGTCATACTTTTCCTTCAACTCCTTGAGGGAGAAATCCTTACCAAGGGTCTTATTGTAATGAATTTTAACCCCCAGGCCTGTTATGATTTCAATCTCCTTAGCCAGAAGACTTTTAGGTAACCTGTATTCAGGTATGCCCCAGAGGAGCATCCCGCCGGGCCTGTCTGTTTTTTCGAAGATATCAACATCATAGCCCTCTATCTTTAGATAATAGGCGCAGCTAAGCCCTGCCGGGCCTGCCCCGACTATTGCGATTTTTTTACCGGTAGCAGGTTTAAGTTCAGGGATAAAGGGGTCTTTAAGGTCTTCATCCGTAACAAAACGCTTTATGTTATCAATGGCAACAGGGCCTTCCATGAGCCCCCTTCTGCATGCATCCTCGCAGGGCTTGGGGCAGACCCTTCCGCATACAAGGGGCAGGGGGTTTCTATCTTTTATAGTCTTAATGGCGCTTTTATAGTCTTTGTTGGCCACATGGGCTACATATGACTGGATATCAATACCCGCAGGGCAGTTAAACCGGCACGGGGCAATACAGTCCCCAGCGTGGTCTGATAAAAGAAGCTCCATGCAAAGCCTTCTTGTCTCATTGATAACTTCAGTATTGGTCCTTACAACCATGCCGTCTCTGACTTTTGTAGCGCAGGCAGGCACTGAGCCCTTTGCCCCCTCGACCTGGACCACGCATAAAAAGCATGATGTAAAGGGTTCGAGCCTCGGGTCATTACATAGTGTGGGTATCTCTATGCCCATACTTACACATGCATCAAGTATTGTAATCGCCCTCTCTGTTTCAAAGGGTCTGCCGTCTATTGTAACCTTCATTGATTCAATTCCCCTGTTTACTCAGTATCAATCGCATTAAATTTGCATGTGGAAACGCAGGCCCCGCATTTTATGCATTTTGCCTGATCTATAAGATGCATCGCCTTTTTTTCTCCGGATATAGCCTTTACCGGGCATTTTTTTGCGCATGCAGTACAGCCGATACAGTTTTCATTTATGGTATAGACCAAAAGTTTTTTGCAGTATTTTGCCGGGCACTTTTTATTTACAATATGTTCTATGTATTCATCATAAAAATATTTCAGGGTTGTGAGCACCGGATTTGGAGCTGAACCGCCAAGGGCGCACAAAGAAGAGGTCGAACATTTTATTGCGATCTCCTGCAGGAGATCAAGGTCATCCATGGTGCCAAGCCCTTTGCAAATTTTTTCAAGGATCTCAAGCATCCTTTTTGTGCCGAGCCTGCAGAAGGTACATTTACCGCATGATTCATTCTGTGTAAAATTTAAGAAGTATCTTGCTAGATCCACCATGCAGCTTCGTTCATCCATGATAACCATGCCGCCTGAACCCATTATGGCCCCTGTTTTAACAAGGCTTTCATAGTCAACAGGCAGGTCAAGGAGTTTTTCAGGGATGCATCCGCCTGAAGGGCCGCCCAGTTGAACCGCCTTGAATTTATATTCCGGTACTGCCATGCCCCCGCCTATGTCATATATAACCTCACGGAGGGTTGTCCCCATTGGGACCTCAACAAGGCCGCCTTTTTTGATCTTCCCTGCGAGTGCAAAGACCTTGGTGCCCCTGCTTTTTTCATACCCTGTCTGAGAGTATGTATTGCCGCCGTTCAGGATGATCCACGGTATGCTTGCAAGGGTCTCCACATTATTTATTACAGTTGATTTTCCAAACACCCCCTTTTCAGCAGGATATGGAGGTCTCAAGGTCGGCATGCCTCTTTTTCCTTCTATTGATGCAATCAGGGCTGTCTCTTCTCCGCAGACAAATGCACCTGCGCCTTCCTTGATCTTCAGGTCAAAAGAGAAATTGCTGCCCATAATATTTTCGCCCAGGAGACCCCTTGATTTCGCGTCATGGATTGCCTGATGGCAGTGTTTAACAGCAAGGGGGTATTCGGCCCTGACATAGATATACCCGTTAGTGGCACCTATTGCATAAGCGCCTATCAGCATGCCCTCTATTACAGAGTGCGGGTCTCCCTCAAGGACACTTCTGTCCATAAAGGCGCCAGGATCACCTTCATCAGCGTTACATATAAAGTACCTGCCTTCAGGTGCAGGGTTTTTCCTGGTAAGCTCCCATTTAAGCCCGGTCGGAAACCCTGCACCGCCGCGGCCCCTGAGCCCTGAGTCTTTAATCTCCTGAACAACTATTTCAGGAGGCATCTTAAGGACCTTTTCTATAGCCTTATAACCACCTTTGGCAATGTAATCGTCAATTGAGGTAGGCGTGATCTTCCCACAGTTTCTGAGTACAATCCTTTTTTGTTTAGGAAAAAGGGTTGCATCATCTCCAAGGTCTGCCTCAAACAGGAGTTTTTCCTTGTAGCTCTTTTTTTCAATAATCTCCGAGTTTATAAATTTTTCAACATCATCTTCGGTAATCCGGGCGTAGATATACTCTTTTCCGTCCCTGCTGGTCTTGACATTGACCTCCGAATAGCAGAGCCCTGCGCAGCCGGATTGTTTCAGTTCCACACCGGTTATACTTTTTGCCTTGAGTGCTGAAGCGAATTTTTCATACACCAGGTCTGAGCCTGCCGATTTACCGCATGTCCCCATCAGTACAACTATTTCCCTTTTTCCCATCGCAATACCCTGTGTTAATACGCTTCAAGTATCTTTTTTATTTTGTCTTTTGTTAAATGGGCATAAACCTTATCATCGATCATCATGACCGGGGCAAGTGAACAGCAACCGAGGCAGGCAACATATGTAAGGGTGAATTTATCGCCTCTGGAGGTTTCATGTTCATTGATTTGTAATATATCGCTCACAGCCTGTCCCACAGTCTCAGCCCCTCCTACATGACAGGCGGTTCCTTTGCAGACCTTTATGATATGCTCGCCAACAGGGTTTAATCTAAACTGGGTATAAAAGGTTATGACCCCATATATATCGCTTTCATACATGGAGAGTTCTCTGGCTATAATAGATATCGCCTCTTTTGGAATGTATCTGAGCCTGTTCTGTATCCCCTGAAGAATGGGTATCAGAGAATCATGCCTTTTGCCAAAGCTTTGACAAAGATCTGGCAGGGTTTTATGTATATCATCAGTAATAGTCTTTGAAATTTTCACAGTGTTCCACCTTGAGCAATTCTTTTTAGTGTCCATCCAAAAACTGTCGTTTTTGGATTCAAGCGGTCAGCTATTAGGGTTCAGCTTTCAGCAAAAGGTTTTTAACCCAGGGAGTCAGCTGACATCTGGCCGCTGAAAGCCACATCCAGAATTTGGTCCATTCTGGATGGACACTTTTTATATCTTTCTCATATTTTCCAATTTCAGACCCGGAATTAAACCATCTTTGTTTCTACCAGGCCGGTTTCCCGCATTCAAAATTTGTCGCATTATTAATATCTCCGCTCCCCTTATACATGGCAACCTCAGGGTAAACACATACAGGCCATATTTTCAAGATTTTTATTTTTGATCGGGGTGTTTTTTTATTCCTGAATCCTGCATACCTGCCCGTTCCCTTTTGGATCATTAATAAAAACAGCAGAGGTGTTGGTAACAATATCCGGTTTAAGCTTTCTCAGGTTTGCGCTGCCATCCTGTGCCCGTAAAGGTGGTGTAAGAAATGTAATGCTGATAAAGATGATAAAAACCATGAGAAAAGATATGATACCTTCATTGTGGTCATTCCCGGTTAATTTTACTCCTCATGACTCAATATAAATTCAACCAGTGAATTCAATTCTTCTTCGGATAGCGCCTTTGTTTTTTCTATGTATTTCTCCATGCTCTTTGCCTTTTCAACGTTTATTATCGGGTCGCTCTTTCCCTGAAAATATTTTATAAGCTTTTCTTTATCCCCGTTATATGCTTTTGTAATTTCAATAAGTGACGGGAAGGCCTTCCCTGTATCTGCCTTATGGCATATCCCGCAGTTCAGGGAATTAAAAACTGGTTTTTCATCAGCACCGGCAGCGCTAAAGGAGCAAAAAATCAGGATAGTAAAAAGAATCAGTATTAAATAACCTTTCATAGTTAACCTCCATGACATGTTGAGTGATTTTGTCCGCTTCAAACGGGCGGGATAATAGCACAACAAATAAATATAGGAAATAATTACATTGTTATGTCAGGAATTTGATTGAATACAAACTGTAGATACTATGTGGATCACTTGGAAGCCAATTGGTATAATTTACTTTTTAACCCAATTAAAAAGGAGGATACCAAATGAACAAGACCCAAGTGATCCAGAAGGATAATAGCACAAGAGAAGTTAATTTGTATATGGCAATGGAGCTGTCGGATAAAAAATGGAAATTAGCTTTCAGTGACGGCAGCAAGGAGAGATTAAGGGCTATAGATTCCGGAGAAATGATAAGGTTATGGAAAGAGATAGCAAATGCAAAGGAGAAATTTGGATTAGATGAAGATGTGAAGGTAATCAGCTGCTATGAAGCCGGAAGGGATGGATTTTGGATACACAGATGTCTTTTAAGTAATGGAATAGATAATAATGTTATTGATCCGGCGAGCGTAGAAGTGGATCGCAGGAAAAGGCGAAAGAAGACAGACCGCCTGGATGCGAAGAAGTTGTTAATGGCATTAATGAGATATATGTGGGGAGATAAACAGGCTTGCAGTATGGTAAGGGTCCCCTCTATTAAGGATGAATATGAGAGGCAGTTGCACCGGGAACTGGAGAGTTTAAAGAAGGAACGAACAAGACATAGTAACAGGATCAGGTCATTATTGATATCCCATGGAGTAAGGATAGATAATCCGGGGAGAAGAGATTTTAAAAAACACCTGGATAGCATTAGGCTGTGGGATGGAAGTGAAATAAGTAAAAACCTGAAAGACCGCTTAAAGAGGGAACATGATCGTTATAGTCAGGTAGAAGAGCAAATCAAAGAACTGGAAGGAATCCGTAAGATTCTTATACGGGATAAGGAATCGGAATCCATGTCACGTGTAAGGCAAATGCTGAAATTGAAAGGTATAGGTATCGAGAGTTCCTGGCTTTTGGAGAAGGAGTTTTTTGGCTGGCGTAAATTCAAGAATGGTAAGGAAATTGGCAGTTTATCAGGTCTCAGTCCTACTCCATATTCCAGTGGAGATAGTAATAGGGAACAGGGGATCAGTAAGGCTGGAAACCGTCGAGTCAGAGCAATAATCGTTGAGATATCATGGATATGGATAAGATTCCAAAAGGAAAGCAAATTGACTAAATGGTTTAATGAGAGATTTGCAAGTGGAGGTAAGAGAATGAGGAGGATCGGGATAGTGGCAGTAGCGAGGAAACTTCTCATTGATATATGGAGATATATTGAGCATGGAGTAATCCCTGAAGGAGCCATTGTCGCTTAGGGGAGGATCAATAATAAATAAAGAAATGTAACAACTGATTTGAGCTGGTAGTTGGTGGAGGTGCCCGTTCCCACCCTTGGTATAAATAAATACCGTTTTCGTAGATGGGGCTCCTTCATCACCGGTTAAACAAAGCCAGAGGGCGTATGTAGTATTGGGTGTTCGATTAATCGACACGGATAGAAGGTTGTTATAATCTCATAAGAGATTTATACCTTGAAAGAACCGGGCCAACGAAGCAATCTAAGTCAGTGTTTGGAAATTAATAAGGTATTGTTACCCTGTGAATAGAAACTATTTATATAAATAGTTTCTATTCACAGGGTCTAAGGTAGAGGTGTGACTAAAATAATAATTAATACTATTTTGGCTTGACAAGTGGTCCAACTGTAGAGACAAGGCATGCCTTGTCTCTACGATAGGGGGTGTAAATTTCTTTTATTTATTGACTCTTTTTAGTCTGATTACCTGCCCCACCCAATAACTGAACACTCATTTCCAGCATTGAGTTCTGTGAATCAATATAGGTGTTGAATTGCGCCTGCGGGGAATCTGTCAGGATATCTTTTGATGCAGCAAGGTATCCGTTGAACAGGTTCTTTTGCAAATTAAAATATTTTAATAGACTAAAAAGGCATGTTATGTGATATTTACCCCAGCTTATCTGATATAAAAATAGGATTTTAATGGTTCTCCGAAAAGACCGGTCACTGAAATTATACATGAGGAAGCAGGATGGACCCAAGGATGCCAACAAAAGAAGAGAAGAAAAAGCTTATTGAGATATACAGGTTCCACAAGAGTTCTGAACTCTATATGCTCTTCATGCTTTACCCTGCCCTGTTCCTGATAATACTGAGCTGTGTTATTACCATGAATCCAGCCCTGGTATTTGCGGTTATAATGTTTACCATCCTGATGCTTGCAGGCATAATCTTTATTATACTAAAACGAAATTTTATCAGAAAATGCCCGGGATGCGCCACAAGGGGCGTACCCCCTGTCCCCATGCCGAAGAGCCCTGGCTATTGTACAAAATGCGGCCTGATCCTTGACCCCGCTTATAAAGATCCTGATAATGATACGCTAAAAAAGAAGACTCCCTGGGCAAAATAATACTGTGTATAACAGCTCTTTGATTGATGGTAAAAAAAAGGGGGGTTGTTTTTGAATTTCAAACAAAACCCCCGGTGTGTGTATCAAATTATATTAAAGAAAATCCTACAGGCACTTCCTGGTGATACCTAGAAGTTTTCTTGCCTCTGCTGCATTGGCTATTTCACGGCCGGCAAGTTTTGCAAGGTCAGCAGCACGTTTTACAAACTGTTCGTTTGTGCCTATTATCTTATTACCATTTTTATCAACATCAAATACCACGTTATCCTCAAGCCCTACACGGATACCGTCTGCACCCATTGCAAGGGCAGCAAGCATCATGGGCATATGGGCTGAACCAATCCCTGATACAGACCATGTCGATCCTGCCGGAAGCATTTCAACAAAGAAGGAAAGGTTTTTTACTGATCCTGGCATGCCACCGGGTACATTCATGATAAACTGGTAATGAGTAGGCACCTTGAGCCCGTGTTTTTTAATATAAAAGGCTGTGTTCCCCATAAAGCCTGTATCAAACACCTCAACCTCAGGTTTTATGTCATACTCAAGCACCGCCTTGGTGAGCTTTTCGAGAAAGCGTGGATGGTTTTCAAATACAAAGCTGTTTGACCAGTTGAGTGTACCTGAATCATATGAGCACATCTCGGGTCTCAGTTTTGCAAGGTGGTTAATGCGTTCATCATCAATGTATGAGCCACCTGAAGTGGTGAGGTTTATAACAACATCGAGGTTTTCCTTCTTACATGCAGCGCGTGTCAGCTCAACCGCCTGAGTAAACTTATCGATTGACATGGATTTTTTACCTTCGTCGTCACGTACGTGTATGTGAACTATGGAAGCGCCGGCCTTGACAACGCGAACAACATCGGCTGCAATCTCATCCGGATGTAAGGGAACAGCAGGGGCCATTTCCCTTGTGGTTCCAGCACCTGAAAGACAGCATGAAATGATCAGTTTATTGGTATTTCTTTTTTCCATTATTTTCTCTCCCTGTAATTTGTTAAAAATATTTTTTTATATCAGCTCTTTTTTGGATCATCGGGTATCATCACCATTACTGACTCGCCCTTTGCTGTAACCGTACCCGAGGCAGAAAGGGTTGCAGTAAGGGTGATCTTTCTACCCTTTATCTCCTTTACGGCTGCCCTTATTTCAAGCTCTTCCCCTACAGGGGTGGGCTTGAGATAATCCACCTTGAGTGATGCGGTTACAAACCTGGGCATGGGCCTTTCTCCTGGCTCAAAACCATCCTGCCTCTCTTTTGCAGCTGCAGCTGTGCCGGCACAATGGCAATCAATCAGGGAGGCTATAATACCCCCGTATAAAAATTCCGGAAAACCACCTGTCTTGCTCATGTCAGGGGTATAATGGCAAACACCTTCATCCCCCTCCCACTCGCTTTTTATGTGCATGCCCTTTTCATTGAGCCTGCCGCATCCATAGCAATGGGAATAGTTCTCCGGGTAATAATCCTGGAAATATTTTCCTGGCATATTACAACACCCGTTTATTGAACGGAAAATGTCCCCAGGTTAGGGCTTACCGTAAGTTCCGCCTCAGTGGCAGCCTTAACCTGTTCAACAGTGGTACCTTCCGCTATTTCCTTAAGAAGAAGCCCTTTGGGTGTAACCTCTATAACGGCCATTTCAGTGACAATCAATTTTACAACGCCTACTGCCGTAATAGGAAGAGTCAGTTTCTTAAGTATCTTTGGCTTTCCGTTATTGGTGTGGATCGTGCCGATTATGATATTCCTTGCCCCTGTGGCAAGGTCCATGGCGCCACCCATACCTGAGACCATCTTGCCTGGTACCATATGGCTTGCCAGGTTACCTTTTTCATCTACCTCCAATGCGCCAAGTACTGCTGCATCCACATGTCCGCCGCGGATAATAACAAATGAGGTGGCGCTGTCAAAAAAGGATGCCCCTTTTCTAATGGTAATGTGTTGACCTCCTGCATTTATCATATCAGGATTTTCTTTTCCCTTTTCAGGGGCAGCATCTACACCAAGAACACCATTTTCGGATTGTAAGGTTATATCAACTCCATTTGGCAGGTAATTTGCCACCAGAGTGGGGAGGCCAATACCAAGATTAACTACATCGCCATCATGCAGTTCCCTTGCAATTCTCCTTGCTATAATATTTTTTGCATCATTCATTTGAATTGCTCCTTACAATATAGTCTACAAATATCCCATGTGCCATTACCAGATTAGGGTCAAGCGCGCCCGGGTCAACGATATTGCCTGATTCAACAATAACAGTGTCAGCACCAGTGGCCATAATCGGGTTGAAATTCCGTGTGCTGCCGTTAAAAAAGGCGTTTCCAAAAGTATCAACAGTGCTTGCCTTAAGGATTGCAAAATCCGCCTTCAGGGGTAACTCAAGTAGATATTCCTTTTCATTAAGCGTTATTGTCTGTTTCCCTTTAGCAACCTCTGTCCCGACACCGGTAGGTGTAAGCACCCCTCCAAGCCCGGCTCCGGCAGCACGAATCCTTTCAGCAAGTGTCCCCTGGGGAACAAGTTCCACATCAAGGGTGCCTGCCATCATCTGCTTGCCGGTCTCTGGATTTGTTCCTATGTGAGATACCATAACCCTTTTCACCACCTTTGCGGCGATCAGTTTGGATATGCCGATACCTGTAATGCCGGTATCATTTGAAATAATGGTCAGGTTTTTAATACCCTTTGCCAGAATACCATCAATAATACTGTGAGGCGTACCGTTACCCAGAAAGCCTGATATCATGATGCTCGCACCGTCAGGTATCTTGTTTACTGCCTCAGTTATATTAATAACCTTGTTTTTCATTTTAAAGACCTTCCTTCTTAAAGTTACTACTATTTAAGCATATTTGCAGATATAACGAGCCTCATGATTTCTGATGTGCCTTCATATATCTCTGTTATCCTCGCGTCACGGCAATATCTCTCCATGGGGTACTCAGTTGTGTAACCGTAACCGCCAAAGATCTGCAGGGCCTTATGGGTAACACGGTGAGATGCCTCTGAGGCAAACAGTTTTGCAATTGCGCAATATTTGGAGTATTTCTGCCTGTCACCGCTGTTCATCATGTCAGCGGCCTGATAGGTAAGAAGCCTTGCTGCCTCTATATCGGTAGCCATGTCCGCTATCATCCACTGTATGGCCTGAAATTCCGCAATTGGTTTTTCAAACTGTTTCCTGATCTTTGAATAGGCAATGGCCTCTTCCATTGCTGCCTGACTGATACCTACTGCCTGGGCAGCGATACCGACGCGGCCGCCGTCAAGGGTATGCATGGCTATTTTAAAGCCCTGGCCTTCTTTACCCAGAAGGTTTTCTTCTGGTATTTCGCAGTCTTCAAAAACAAGCTCAGTTGTGGAGGAAGAAAGAATGCCCATCTTGTCCTCGATCTTGCCTACAGAAAATCCGGGTGTCCCCTTTTCAACGATAAACATGGAGAGGCCCTTATGGCCTGCATCCTTGGCTGTCTTTGCCATTACGACCGCAACACTTGCAACCCCGCCGTTTGTTATAAAACTTTTTGTGCCATTAAGTACCCACTTTCCGTTTTTACGTTCGGCCCTGGTTGCAGTTCCTGATGCGTCTGAACCGGCCCCCGGCTCCGTGATACCGAAACAACCGATATGCTCGCCTGAACATAACTTGGGCATATACTTTTTCTTCTGCTCTTCTGTGCCGAAATAATAAATAGGAGAAAGGCAAAGTGAATTGTGCGCAGATACTGTAACTCCTGTTGAGGCGCCGCCCCGTGAAATCTCTTCCACTGCTATGGCGTAAGAGATGTAGTCCATGCCGGCGCCGTTATACTCCTCAGGGTATACCACGCCCATAATTCCCATTTCTCCAAGCTGCTGGATAGCCTTAGCCGGGAATTTGTGCTGTTTGTTATATTCTGTTGCCTTTGGTCTTAATACCTGGTCAGCAAACTTCCTGCACATATCTTTTATCATCTGATGTTCTTCACTTAATTTAAAATCCATATGTAATACTCCATTTAATATGTTTAGTTTTATGGTTTCTGCCATTTTCATGGCAGGCTTCTCCTGAGTAACCTCAGGTAAAATAAGTTTTTTATAACAAACTTACTAAAATATCAATAACAAATTGATATTATTAGGGTTGAAGAGATGCAAGAGGGAAAAATGAATCAGCCCGGAATAGAGTGATTGGCAACCGTTTACCGGGCTGATTCGGGAAAGAAAACTCTGTGAATAAGGGGATAGTATTTAATGCACAGGTTTTCAGAAGATGTTTTAGTCTAACAGGTGAAAACATCTTCAGGGTACCCCATTTAAAAAACCAGGATACAGGTACCCGGATTATATCCTGATATCGCCAAGGGGTAAAAAGGTCAGGCCGCGACTTTCATGCCTGTCGTTTGTATTCTCTGATCTCTTTTTGGGTTCTATAATCAAACGCTTCCCTTCTCTTCTAACAATTGCCTCATCGCAGCCCTTTTCAAATTCCTTAAGTATCTGATCTATATGGCCCTTTGGATTCTGATTCTCCGCAATATTCAGTTTAATGCTGGTCATGGCTCGCCTCCTTGTAAAGCATAGTTAGCAGGTCTAAATCTCCTGTATACATCCGGATATTGAAAACTTAATGTCTGCAAGGGGTTTGCCATATAAAAAAAGACTATTTAAGCTATTAATAAATAAAAATAGCCCAGTAATAAAGTCTAAGAACCAGGCCCTGATTAAAAAATTGGATATTAAGTAATCAATCCGGTGTGTATTTATGGGTATTAAATAGTCAAAGGAGCAGGTCAGAGATCATTAGTCCTACTCATAAAAGTAACTACTTATATAAACCTCGGGCACAGGCTCATCAAGGTATTGATTAACAATTTTTCGAAAAGTGGCTTTTATGTCATCAAAATCCCTGTTTTTTATCCACTCCTTCAACTTCTCTTCACTTACGGTCATCAGAAAGTCATTCTTTATCCGGGTCGAATATTTATACAGTTGCGATTCCTGTTCTATATTTGTATAGGGGCTTGCCAATACAAGCCCAAGTGAATCCTCATGTCCTGCGCCCATGTGGATGGATGTAATAACAATCTTGTTTTTTCTCAATGGATTGGTGTTTTCTTTTTTGATGTTTTTTTCAAGGCTGACCAGTTTTACATTATTATATCCTGAATTGCCATTGAGCAAAAAAATAAGGATAATTATGGAAAGCAGGATAAGGCTGCCTGTCATAATTTTTCTGTTCTTTCCAAACATGCCTTTTTTTACTGATGGTTCCATTGATACTGAACCCCTTGAATAAAAAACCCGTCTCCAAAATGCAAAACGGGTCCGGTTTTATCATTGCAACCCCGCTTTCATATCTGCTTAACAGATTTAGACCGGAAGTTTTGCGTCCCATACTTTCGAATGGTTTGCCCTTTAATTTATTTTAAGAATACTATTAATCCGGATTTTTTAACAGAAATCACGGAATTTCCAAGTATACTATCGGCCACGATCAGGGGGTTAATAAATATATTTCAGTTATTCTGAGTTTAATAGAGGTGTGCATGCGGTTGTTGACTCACCGATTACTATGATATATAAAGACCATGTAATTTAAGAAATAGGATTTATTCGGGTTTCAATGGGTTTTTGCCTTCTCCCCTTAAAACAGATAACAGGTGAAAACAGTTAAAAACTTCTCTCCACCGACTGAAATATGAAATTTACTATTTTTAAAAGACTGATCGCTGGCTTCTTTTTGATCCTTATGGTGGTGGTGGCCCTTTCCACTTTTTCAGTCCTGAAGTTCAGGGAACTGAATCAGGCCATACGTTCCATCAGTGCTGTTGACAGCGAAATCTTGAGGTGGACAGACCGCCTGAGAGATGGCCTCTATACCCTAAGCAAATTTGAAAGAAAGTATGTAATTTCCGAGGATATGGATTTTTTTGACCAGTTTCTTGAGACTCATAAAGTATTTCTGAAGGACCTTGATCAGATGAAGCTGCTTCTTGATGCAGCCGATAATGAAAACAGGGCAGTATTATTAATAGATGCTTATGGAAAATATTCCATGTTGGTTATTGAAGAGGCTGATCTTATAAAATATAAAAAGCTCTACCCTAAAAAGGATTTCGAGGAGCAGAAGCAGGCACTTGTTGATGAGGTCATTGGGCATCTGGATGAGCTGAGAAAGACAACCGAAAAGGTAATCGATAACAAGATAAACATGTCAGGACAGGTGGGCCAGGAGGCCCTAAGAGTTATTATGATTATTTCCATTTCATCGGTCGTAATGGCCATCCTGATTGCCTTTTTTATCTCCCGGACCATCCACAGGCCTGTCCGTCTTCTTATAAAGGGAATCAAGGAGATCGCCCGGGGAAGGTTTGAAAAACATCTTGAAATATCATCCCCGCCCGAGATAAACGAACTGGCACATGCCTTTAACAATATGTGTGACAGGCTGAAGGAGGTCGACGAATTGAAGGCGGATTTTATTGCCGGGGTCTCCCATGAGTTCAGGACGCCCCTTGCAGTAATAAGGGAGGCAATAGGTCTTTATACAGAGTCTCTTGAAAACAGGCCCCCTGAAAAACAGCAGAAGCTCCTTTCTATAATTGAAGAGGAATGTGAGCGGCTTATCGATTCGGTCAGCAGGGTACTTAATCTCTCCCGGATGGATGCGGGAATCGCGGAATATCATATGGAGAAATACAGCCTCACCCACATGGTAGCTATAGGCATCTCAAAGGTACAGCCGATTGCCCAGAGAAAGAAAATAACACTGGAATACAACCCGCAAAGCAATTTGCCTGCAGCATTTTTTGACCCGGAAAAGATCGGGCTGGTACTTGACAACCTGCTCGGTAATGCACTTAAATTCACCCCCGAAAAAGGCAGGGTCACAGTAATGGTAATTGAAAAAAATACAGCCCCGGACGCTGACAGCGGGAATAAAAAGGGGTATGTTATGGAGGTCTCTATTTCGGATACAGGCCCCGGGATACCGGAGGAAAACATACATGAGATATTTGACAAATACAGGAAATTACATGAAAACGGCACAGGGCTTGGTCTTTATATATCAAGGCAGATTATTATCGCCCATGGAGGAGAAATATGGGTAGAAAGCAATGGAAAAAGAGGAAGCACCTTCTTTTTTACGGTGCCTCTCTCCTTGTGATCCTGGTGATGGCCCAGGGCTGTGTTATCAGTAAAAAACTGGCAGACGTTATCCCTGAAAAACTGGTAAAGGATAAGATACACGTTGAAGCAAGCCCTATGGAACCAGCCCGTACCAAGATGAACAATGGTGATTACAGCGGGGCGCTAAAGGAGTACAATGAAATTTTTAAGAGGTATCCCAAAAAGTCGCCCGGTGACAAAGCGTTGTTTGAGATGGGCATCCTATTTGCATATCCTGATAACCCTAAAAGGAGCAGATCAAAGGCATCGGGATATTTTAAAAGGCTTATCAGTGATTTTCCCGAGAGCCCAATGAGAGGAGAGGCCCTTGCATGGTCAGACACCTTAGACAGGATAAGTGAATGTGAGAGAAGGATCAGGGCTCTTTCAGACGAGAACGATGAATACAAAAAACAGGTAAAGGACCTTGAAGGAAAAAACATGGGCTACGAGGAACAGATCAGGGCATATGAAGAACAGATAAAGGCCCTTAAGGAGATAGATATAGGGCTTGAAGAAAAAAAGAGACAAGTACCGACAGAATAACAGAGGGTAAAATTTATGTCTGATGACAGGATATTAATAGTTGATGATGATAAAAACATGCTTGAGGTATTAAGCTTAAGGCTTGAGGCAGAAGGTTATAATGTTTTTGCTGCTACCAGCGCAGGCGAGGCCCTTGATCATGTGAAGGATGAGCTTTTTGACCTTGCGCTGGTGGATCTCAGGCTGGGTGAAGAGGAAAACGGTATTGACCTGATGAAAAAGTTACATCAGATAATCCCGGAAATGCCTGTCATAATCCTTACTGCCCATGGCACCATTGATACCGCGGTAGAGGCAATGAAGCTCGGGGCATACAGCTTTCTTACAAAACCCTTTAACAGGAGGGAACTCCTCCTTCAGATTAAAAATGGTCTTGAAAAGAGCAGCCTTTCAAGGGAGGTGCGAAGGCTCAAGGACCTGGTTGAAGAACGATACGGCATCGAAAATATTATCGGTAAAAGTAAAAGGATGCATGATGTAATGGAGCAGGTGGCAAGGGCTGCTGAAACAGACTCCAATGTATGCATCTGCGGTGAGAGCGGTACAGGAAAGGAGCTTATAGCAAAATCCCTGCACCTTTTAAGCGCCAGAAAAGACAATGCCTTTGTAGCAGTGAACTGTGCAGCCATCCCTGAAGGGCTCCTTGAAGGGGAGATGTTCGGCCATGAAAAGGGGGCATTTACAGGGGCGATCAGGGCAAGGAAGGGCTATTTTGCACAGGCGGACGGGGGTACAATCTTCCTTGATGAGGTTTCGGAGATGCCTGAAACCATGCAGGTCAAATTACTTCGCGTATTACAGGAAAGACGCTTCTTCCCGTTAGGTAAAGAAACTCCCATAACCGTAGACACAAGAATAATAACCGCAACTAACAGAAACCTTGAAGATGAGGTCAAAAATGGCAGGTTCCGCAAAGACCTCTTTTATCGCATATATGTCATACCAATTAATCTCCCGCCCCTGAGAGAACGAAGAGAGGATATCCCTCTTCTGGTTGACCATTTTCTTGGTAAATTCAGCGAAAAGATGAAAAAGGATAAGAAGAGGGTGTCAGCCTCCGCCATGCAGAAGCTCATCGCATATCCCTGGCCCGGTAATGTAAGAGAGCTTGAGAATGTTATTGAGTACGCGGTTGCCATGTGTGTAAAGGAGGTAATAGAGGATGACCTTATCCTCCAGACAAGTACAGGTGAGATAGAAGAAACAGGTGAGTTTAAGCCCTTCAGGGAGGCTAAGGAGCAGTTTGAAAAAAATTATATCGCAGGCGTACTCTCACTTGCTGAAGGCAATGTAAGCAGGGCAGCCAAGATGGCAGGAAAATACCGCGGAGACATTTATGCCCTTTTAAAAAAACATGCTGTTGATCCGACCGTTTTCAAGAAGGAGGATTAAGCAGTCATAACCTGTTATGGAAAATCACAGCCAGTTCATGTTGCTGCATATTATTCATTACACCCCCATGTATGAAATACCATTCACAGGCAATTGATCTGACAAATTCCATCGCACAGATTCTTCCCTTAACACCATCCATCCAGAAAAATAATTCAGATAGAGTTTTTCACCACTGTTTTTCCTGAGCAGGGCTAATATGCTGATTTGAAAGATGTTTGTCTGAGTCTGATCTCTGCCTGTAAATCAACAGGGCACACTGGTCGTTTATTCATGAACAGTAATACCCGGCATAATAAAATACTCAAATCCTGTGGCATCTGACTTGCAATTGTTGAGGTGCGAACTGTTTTTCATGATAACTGGCATAATCAGGGAAGATATACCAATTAAGAGAGAGGAGGTGAAAAGGGTTAAGATAATAACCTGATTGAACCTGATGACCGGTGCATGGAAAAAGGTTAACCACAAAAGCAGAGGTATAAAGAAATAAGAAAAGTTTTTCCCCCAACCCTCCCATTTTTTTGCATCAGCGGGGTGAATGCCAGGCATTCACCCCGCGTTTTTTTTAATAGAATAATTCAGGCATACTTGCCGGCAATATAGTCGCTTAAGCCCTCAATCAGTTTTTCCTGTTCCATAATGACGGCCTTCAGGATATCACCAATCGATATCAGACCAATGAATTTATCCTTGTCAAAGACAGGGAGGTGCCGGATATGTTTACCTGTCATGAGAACCATGCACTCGTTAATGTCGGTTTCCGGTTTGATTTTGTACATCACACGGGCGGAGGTCATGATATCCTGCACCTTTGTTTCCTTGGAGGATTTACCTTTCAGGATTACTTTACGCGTATAATCCCTTTCGGAAAAGATACCAGCAACCTTTCCTTTCTTGTCGATAACCATCAGGGCCCCTACATTTTTTTCTGCGAGCAGCTTGAGGGCATCAAAAACAAGCGATTCAGGGGTTACCGAAAAGACCTCCTTGATGGCCTTGTTTTTTAAAATATCCTTGACTAATTTCATTTTTTCCTCCCTTAGAAAAATAAATAGTTACTGTCCAAAAAGCAAATTGCTTTAAACCGGCCAATGACTCTAAAATACAAACATCGCATTAAAGTGTTCTTATCATCTAAAAAGTAGAAAAAGTCTGATCTCCCTGTCAGGTTTGAGTAGTGCCAGAAAGCATAGAAAGGAGATCACGATGAAACATGGCAAAAGTATATCATTAGAATTTGAAGTTGTAATCAGTAAAGTTGGCTTAAATGAAATTAATTATAAACTGAATATGATACCTTGCATGATCAGAGAAGGCATGTCATTTGATTCCCATTATGAGACAAGGCCATTTTTTCTAAAGATATCATACCCCCGGCCCGATAGATAATACATGCACAAAAAATATGCCGGGGTTGCTTCCGGCAAATTAATATTAAGATAAAGAAGGGGGTAGAAATTTTGATGAAAACAAAGATTTTTATTTTAATTTCAATGCTTTTCCTAACCTCATTAATCACAGGATGCCTTACAACCTCCATTGGGCCGAAATTCACACAGGCGATAACCCCGGAGTCTGGCAAGGCGATAATTTATGTTTACAGGCAGAGGGGTGTAATGACAGCCACAACCATGCCCGGGATAAAGATGAATGATGTAGAGGTGGTTGAGATGCTGCCTGAGATCGGCTATTTTTCCCTTTCTGTTGATCCGGGGCAGTATACCTTTACCCCAAAACTTTTCGGGATATATAAAACCACTGAGTCAACTGTTAATGCCCAACCCGGTGAGGTCTATTTTGTGCGCCTGAAGGCAGCCATGGGAAGTATAGAGTTTGATCTCATGAATAAGGATGAGGCCATGGCCTACATGGCTACATGCCATCTCCTTGATTCAAAATATTACCGAGACCCCCGTGTAATCTCCGGTCAAAGAGTTTCTTCCATGCCTGTGGCGTCTGTAAAAAATAAGGAGATTGCTACTGTTCAGACTCAGACAGAAGTTCAGCAGGTACCTGCTATTCCTGTGGAGGAAAAGGCTCCTGCCCCGGTATCATCCATGCCAGTAGCTGTCAAAGACCAGAAGGCCAGGCTTTATGTGGATACAACCCCCTCAGACGCAAGGATTCGCATCATGAATATAGCTCCTGTATTTGAGCAGGGAATAACTCTTGATCAGGGCCGTTATGATCTGGAGGTCTCTGCTGCCGGTTATAATTCTCATCGTGAATGGGTCAGCCTTGAAAAAGGAGAGGTGAGGAATTTTCAGGTACTGCTTGAACCGGTCAATAAACCTGCACCTGTGGTTGAACAGCCTGTGGTTAAGGAGCAGGTCGTCGTAGTCTCTTCATTAACAGCGGAACAAAAGGCTAATGTGTCAGAGGCCTTCAGCGCTGAAGAAGAGCGTTATGCAAGGATGCTCCAGAATGGATCAATCTCCGAAATCCGTGATGCTGCTAAAAACATCTATTACAGGTATTACAATAACAGCCATCTTGCGGGCATTGCAGAGCAGACGCTTCTTAAACATTATTCAGCAGAAGCCAGCAATATCCAGATTGATGCAATGGCATGGCTCTGCAGGGCGCTTGGAAGGACAGGAGACCGCCGCTATGCAGAGACACTGAGGACAGTTGCGCAGAATGCCCCTCACCGCAAATTAAGGGGGCACGCAGAAAAAAGCCTTGGACAGTTATAAACACAATAAAATACATGAATAAAACAGGGGCACTGCTAAATGCCCCTGTAACTCATGCGATCAATAGGCCAACTATTGACTCCTGTTATTTTTAATTATTCAAACAAACAGACACAGTTTTACTGGTTTTTCACAGGCCTGATGATTGCCCTGCATGGGCCTGCATCACCCTTTTCCATCCTGAGTGGCAGACATATCATTTCATACCGGCCTGGTTTTACTCCCTCCAGATTGAGCATCTCCATAATATATATGCCGTTAAGAAGAAGTGTCTCATGTACTATTTTTATATTCTCAATGTCCCTATGATTGCCTATAGTTATGTAGTCAACTCCAACCAGACGGATTTTTCTATCCTTCAGATAACAGGCAACCTCATTGGTACAGTAAACATAATCCTCTACAAAATCGGCGGTTTTATATGCATAGGATGAATTTCTGGTTTTAAACAGTATCCTTTCCCCTTCCTTTATATCATAAGGCGCTACCTCCGCCATTTTAATACTGACCGGGTCTTTGATTTCTATTACCCTGGCAGGGCCAATAGCTGTATCAAGAGGCATCATATCAATCGTTGTACCATCAGCCATGAAATGGAACGGGGCGTCTATGTGCGTCCCATTGTGTGAATTTATATTGATCTGGGACATGGTGACAGGGTCACCCTTTGTCCTGTCAAAAATCCTGGTGACCATAGGCTTTTGAGGATCAGTAGGGAAATATGCCATGGGCTGATCAACCTTAAAAGGAACACTTATATCAATCCACTCAGATTTACTCATAGTATTTACCTCCTTTTATTAACCTGAATTACTGATTTACTCTCTTTCTAACCACTCTTTAAAAGAAATTGTCTTATTTCCTGTATAGGAAATTATTATCTCGTCTATGTCTTGTAGCCTGTAATCCGAATACGTTATTATTGTCAAAGCATCCTGTAAATAAAATATATAGTGAATTATGCATGAGCCCATATCAGAATCAGTGTTTCCTAGTATCCTCCTTATGGTAAAGGGATGAAAAGTGAAAACCCACAAGAATACACTTTGTCTGCCCCGATCACCCTTAAAAGACATTGAGCATTTAGATAACAGTATTAGCCCAGTCGACCTTTAATTTTCATCACATCAGCCACCCTTTTTAACCCCATGCCTTCGAGTGTCTTTTTTGTGGGCCAGCCGGATTCCTTGTTATATCCTTCAAACTCATAGAACTTTGTCTTCCACTCTTCAAACCTGTTACGGTCAAGTTTTCGTCCCTTGCCGTCCGCGTATGCCCACTTTTTAGCTTTGCTGTCATACATGGGTAAGAGCGCTCCGGGAGAGCCCTGTTCATGGAGATACTCGGGGAAGACCTCCATGTTTCTGTGTCTGCCCTGCAAAGTCCATATGGCCCTGTCCAGGGTAAATATCTTATGACCCAGCTCCATGCCGTCTGCAAAGGTGATGTTCTTTCCCGTGACCGCATTAAAGAACCTGGGTTCCGCCTCAGGTGTTGCGCCCCTGTTATCTGCGGAATTGTTTGTAAAGCACATGGGCCACATCCAGCCGCAGAATCCGTTTGAGCCAAGCCAGAATTTTTCATAGTGTTTTACCCATGCGACCTGCTTTACCTTGTGCTCTGAATAAATGCCTGTGGGGCCGTCACTGTAGTCAAGCATGAACACATCACCCTTATATGGAATCATGGCGTCCGCAGTAAGCTGAACTGCATGTTCTGCTGAAAGGTATGGCTCCTTCCCCTCCATGCGGAAGGACTCAGGCATCCAGTGCAGGGGATAGTTTGCCATACCGTGGAGCATCAAATCCCTTTCACCCATGAGTGAGCCATAACCCCACTCTGCCTCTACCCTGGGGTCATAGTGCATGGATGTGCCCCAGTAGGCAAGCTGGAGTTTACCATTGTTAAAGTCTTCATCATAGGTGCCCCAGCTTTTAGCTGCTCTGGCCAGCCCCTGTGAGAGCTCCTTACCGATCTCCTCACCTGTAGCTATTTGCCTCATGAACATATCCATAAAACCTAATGTTCCGGCCTTGTCTATCGGGAGGTCACACTCAATCCTTTTTCCTTTTCCAAGTATGCCCGCTGCATAGAGGTTCTTCACATAGTTGGTTGTGGCCATGAAATGCCAGTGGCTGAGCCCATATTTCTGCATCATGTCATTGCCCTGGCGGGTCATCTTGCGTGTGGCATTATCAAGGAATACAGAGGCAGCGCCAGCGCAGACCGATTCATTATTGTCGCCGCTCGCAAGCCGCTGTCGGCAGCCCCTGGGGCATGATGCGCAGGCCGCTGCGCGGGCAGGCACAATGGGGGAGCCATCAGACATAAAAAAGGGATTATTGGTTACACTCGCACCTGCAGGGGAACCGTTGATCCAGAAGTAGAAGCCCCCCATCATATCCTTTCTTCTGGGGTTATCCACATTAAACTGAAACTGGTTGTACCAGAGGCGGGTCTCCATAAAGGCCTTGGGGTCGGCAATCGGGGCGCTCCCTGTCCCTATTGCGCTTATGGCCTTTAAGTTTTTTGAACCGAATACCCCGCCATAACCGCCCAGGGCTGCCTGTGAACCAGGGCCGTGGAGGAGCGCTGCCATGCGGCTCCTGTTTTCTCCTGCAAGCCCGCAGCAGACAACAGCGGGTATCTGGGTGGAATAGCTGACACTGTAATCCGCCCATGCACCAAATTTAAGAGTGGGGTTAACACGCCGCGAAATCTCTTCCTGCGTATCCCAGGTATCCATACCCCATATCCCGTCAGCCTCTTCTATTGTCACCTTGTCATTAACAATATTGATCCACACAGGTTTGTCTGCCGCCCCTTCAACCACAATACCGTCCCAGCCTGCGAACTTAAGCTGGCTGGTAAACCTGCCTCCAAAGCTGCTGTGACCAAACCATTCAACAGGATAGAGCATGGGTGCAAGCCCCTGCACCTCGCTCCTGCCAGAGCCCGGCATAAATGTCCCGGCAAATGGGTGGCCCATTATTATGATCAGGTTTCTTGGATCAAATGCCCCAAAGGGGAGCTGGTCTCCGACAAGATCAAAGAATATAGCAGAGCCCATTCCATGTCCCCCGCCAAACTCCTCATATTTTTCAGTAGGGATATGGGTAAAGGATTTATCTGTAAGGTTCACCTTAAGTATCTTACCCGTATACCCGCCCTTCACTTGTGCGCCCATTAGCATTACCTCCATGCATCTATGGACACAGGCATACCTGCCATAAAATCTGATATAAACCAGACACTGGCTGTTTTACCTCCAACAACAACCGTGTTTATCATCTGGGGGTTACTCATATGGTGGATCATCCTGTCTTCAGGGATATCTTTATAATCCTTTGCGCCGGTCGGCCCCTGCATGCCTGAGACAATGGAGTTTGCCCAGTACTGCCTTGCAGGTATCTCCGCATTCTTTGCGAGCCATTCGTGGAATGCCTCTTTTGTTTTAAATCCCTGTGTCTCCCTTAAAAGATTTGCAACAGAGGGATCCATAATAAGCGTTGCCCCTGAGGTTGCAGTAAGGACCCTTGTAAAATCCCTCATCATAAGCTGGGGCGCATAATGCTCCACCACTGAGCCTGAGCAGTTTACAAAGTTCCAGCCAAAGAATACAGTAAGGGTGCTCTGTTCAGGCTTGAACCCCTTCTGTACATGGAAAGGCTTCCACCCCTCGGGCAGGTTTTCCTCATTTTCCGCTATGGTCAGGTTATTATAGAGTATCGGGTTACTGAGTGAAGAAAAGCCGCTTACACCCTCCTTGTACCCCTGGATGATCTTGTGTATAAGCACCATGGAGCGGCCTATAACAGAGTTGGCCTCTGCATTGGGGCCGAGGGCACCGATACCAGAGTTCACACCTATCTCTTCACGTATGGGGCCGTTTATAAGCACCATGCGGGAGCTTGATGTGGTGGAGTCCATGTATGGTGCCTGGCTTGAAAGGGCAAGTATAACCGGCAGATATTCGGTTTTTGCCCCTGCCATAACAGCAATAATGGCGACCTTTTCCACAGTAAAGGGACGTTTGGTGCCAAAGGTACCTGCCGCCTCCTTGACAATTTCATTTGGGTCATGACTGGTGCCTTCAAGCATCTTTTTAACCTTTTCTTCAGTCGGGAGGATTATGGGGTTATAGTCTGTCCAACCTTTATCCTTAAAAAGGCGCTGGAGGTTTTCTTCGGTATCGGGCTTTAAAAACTTAGGTTCAGGAGGGGCCTCCGGATTTGTCTCACCCTTTGTAAGAGGGGCTGTCAGGGCATCAATGATTGCGGTCATTACCGGCTTATCTGTAATATTGTCTTTGCCTGTCTTAAGATAATTTTTCAGTCTTTCTTCACTTAAACCTGTAAAGGGATAGGGCATGCCCACAAAACGCAGGGGCATACCTGTTGTGTATTTTGCATGATCACCGATACCGAATTCTACCACGTTTTCATTGGCAAGGGATACAGTGGGGATGCCATACTGTTTTTCAATATTTCCATTAAAACGGCTCACGGCCGCTATACAGCCCCATCACCCTGCCACTCCCATTATTACCCCGTCCGCTTTGTTATCTGAGATCTCTTTCCATAGCTCAGGGTCATCTGCAATGTAATTGCCTTTCTTGATCTTTAAGACTGTTTTTACCCTTGGCATATTTCTGGCAAACCATGCCTGTATCTCTCCCATTACAGGGGTGCCGTTTATCCCCTCATAATTCATGTCCACCAGGTATATTGTTTTGTTTTCCAGGGTAGTCAGCCTTGGTGGCAGATCAACCTGTGGTGCGAGTATTTCTCTAATGGCTGGATTCATAACTGTGATGAGAGGTTTTTTTTCAGGTGTTGCACTGCAAAACACCGGTAAGAAAATAATGCCGGATAAGACCAGGATAAAAAAGGTGAGAAGATGATTGTGAGATAAAGTCCTTCTATTTTTCATTTATGCCTCCTGTAATGAGAAATATTAACAGTGCTCTAATTTAGATGTGAATAAACGGAGTATACGGACCGGGCTGATAAGTGTCAAAATATTTGTTTTACCTGACACCGTCTATTTTGTGATTGACAATATTAATAAAGTTGGACATCGTGACCGTTCGCTTTTGAAACTTTTATTTTCGGATTTGCCTTATGGAAAAATATACCGACCGGCTCGGGAGCTCACCCCTTGGCTCCCTGCTTATACGACTGAGTTTACCGGGTATAGCAGCCACTATTGCCGGAAGCCTCTATAATATAGTTGATACATTCTGGGTTGCAAGGCTCGGCCATGAGGCCATTGCCGCATTAACTATTGTCTTCCCTTACCAGATACTTGCTATGGCCGTTGGCATGGGTACAGGCACAGGTCTGGGAGCCCTTGTTTCAAGGTACTTTGGAGAAAAAAACATTAAGGACGCAAACATTGCTGCTGGCCAGATATTTTTCTTAAGTGTTTTATGGGGGTTGATCTTTCTGATACCCCCTCTGTTTATACCGGATACAATACTCCGACTTCTCGGGGCTACAGATAATATCATGGATATGGGGAGGATATATCTGGTTGTTACCGCATTCGGAACACCGGCCAATGTCTTTGTGTTTCTTATAGGAAGCCTTATACGTGGGTCAGGAGACGCCGTAAAGCCCACCGTAATCATTATTACAGCGAGTGTAATAAACATCATCCTTGACCCGTTTATGATCATAGGGATAGGCCCTTTCCCTGAAATGGGGGTAAAAGGTGCAGCTCTTGCCTCAGTCATTGCACAGTGCTCTGGAATGGCTATAGGTCTTTATTATATCTTTGCAGGAAGGACGGCTTTCAGGATAAGAGGGGGCAGCCTTGTGCCAAGGTGGAATATCCTGAAACGGATATATCATGTGGGTGCGCCTGCCTCCATTCAGCAGCTTACAGAAAGCCTGGCGTTTATCCTCTTTAATAAGATGGTTTCCTTTTATGGTTCGGCGCCTATTGCAGCTGTCGGCCTTGCAATGCGGATATCTGACTTGGCATTTATGCCTGTCATGGGTGTTTCAAATGCACTTCTGCCGGTGGTGGGATACAATATGGGTGCAGGGAAACAGGAGAGGCTCTGGAGGGCTATAAGGCTTTCATCAGTGGGCACTGCAATACTCCTTATCATCTTCACCATAATAATTGAGATCTGGACACCGGAGGTCCTTGCCATCTTCGTGAAAGACCCTGAAGTTCTTAAAGTCTCCATACCTGGTATGAGGATAATGCTCTCGGCCCTCACCTTTATCGGGCCATACATTCTTTTTATTACAGCATTTCAGGGGCTGTCAATGGGGGGCATGGCCTTATGGCTGTCACTCATTCGCCAGTTTATACTCTTCATACCCGTACTTTTTCTCCTGGAGGCGCTGTTCGGGCTTACGGGTATATGGCTTACGTTCCCTGTTTCTGATATCCTGAGTTTTTTTGTGGTGCTGACATTTCTGCTCAGGGAATATAGGAAGAGACAGAGACACAATTTATAAAAGCCAGCCTTACACATTCATGACTTTTATCAAACAGTTTTATGGATATTTATGGCTATGTTCATGGGTGTATTATTTGTATATTATTCAAAATAAATTTTTTCGTCTTTTTTTATTGTCATACAGTCTATACTCTTAAAGCAAAAAACAGATCCTGAGGATATATGAACGACCTAGAATTGATTAACAGAATAATGGCGGGTGATACACTGAGGTTTAACCAGTTGATCCGGAACTGGGAGAAGAGGATATACAGCTTTGTCTTCAGGTATATGGGCAACAGGGACGATGCCATGGATATTACACAGAAGACCTTTCTGAACACATACCGGTATATAGGAAACCTAAAAGACCCTGCGAGGTTTTCATCATGGATATATCAGATTGCTACCAACCTGTGCAGGGATGAGGCTGTAAGGGTAAAACGGCGTTCTTTAGTGTCAATCGATGCCCTGAATGATGAAGATGAAAAAAGCAGGCGGTCTCACGAATTGGTGGAATCATATAAAGAGCAGCCTGATGCAAGGCTGGGCACTGAGCAGGTTAAGGATATTATAAAAAAGGCTGTGGGTGAACTGCCTGAGGATCAAAGGATTGTGGTGATCATGAAGGAGTACCAGGGATTAAAATTTAAAGAGATCGCAGATGCCCTTGATGAGCCGGTAAGCACCGTAAAATCACGTATGTACAGCGCCCTGGTTGCATTAAGGGGAAATCTAAACAGGCGGAAGATTACAGAGGAGGTGTTGAATGACAAACTGTAAAGATATTCGTGCCATGATAATGGACTATATTTATGATGAAATATCAGAGACAGACCGCAAGGCCTTTGAGCTTCATCTTTCCAGGTGCACTGAATGCAGAAAAGAGGTTGAATCATTAACCTCTACCTCAGGGCTGCTTAAGGAATGGGTGGAACAGGCGCCTGACATAAGGGTGATTGCAGTAAAAGAAAAATCACAATCCAATGGGAAATATACAGGGTTTTTCCGCGGCCTCTTTTCAGGCCCGAAAAATCTTGCCTTTGGCAGTGCATTTGCTTTGCTGTTTATCTTTATGCTCTTTTCCATTGCCAATACTGAGATCTCAGTTAATAACGGCAGCTTTTCCATGCATATGGGTTTTATGAAACCCTCTGATCCCGGTCAGCAGGGAGAAGAGCAGGTAAAAACAAACCTCCTTGTAGAAGAACTTGTAAAAGAAAACTACCAGTTGACTAAGGCACTCATAGAAGAGAGCGAGGCAAGGCAACGCCAGGAGGTTATCTATGCCCTCTCCGCCTTTAAAAAGGGTATTGATCAGGAGCGCTATCATGACCTTAGCCTTGTCCAGTACGGGATGAGGGAGCTGCAGAAGAATACCTATCAGCAGGTGCAGGAGATAGATGGCGCCCTGAACCGGTTAATCCGCCCTGCTAACATAAACAGCAATTAACATTTACGAAAGGAGCCTGAAATGAAAAATATCATAACAGCGATTTTAATATTAATGACCCTTTCACCCTTTACCCAGGCACAGCCGCCGGATTCCGACCTCCGGGATGAGATAGAGATTATGGAGTCTGTATTAGGCAGTCTTATGGTGAAAAATACGGATGGGGCAGGTCTTAATTCTGATGCAAAGGGTTTTTATATTAAGGGTTACGGGGTTATCTTTAACGTAGCCTATCCTGTGCATGGAAAGATATCCGTGATAGTTAAACGTCTTAATGGCGAAAAATCCAAATTAAAAACCTCTACCAGGATTGAGCAGGCTGGTGTCCCGGATGATGAGGATTTAAAAAAGGATGCGACCCCAGAGGTAAAAAAGGCCCTTTCAGTATTTTTTAGCAAATACGCCTCAACCATGACAGGCCTTAAACCGGATGAAAAGATTACCATTATTGCGGACCTGAACGGCTTTTATTTCATACCGTCTTCACAGAAAGAGAATTCACCATTCCAGGTTATTGCTACCCTTTCCGCGAAGGATATCATGGAAATAAAGAAAAGCGGTCTCTCATCTGACCAGGTTGAAAAAAAGATTGTCTTTAATGAGATAGATACGGTTGATCAGGATATAGCCATATTTACAAATGTTCTTCAGACCTCCCTTGAACAGGTTAAAGAGGGGTCGCAATACAGTTTTATGGGTAATGTTAAATGCTTTTATATCAAGGAGCACGGTATCCTCTTCATGATTGATTCGAATATCGGCTTAATGAAGACTATTAAAATGGTCACCAGTAAAAATAATGATAAAGATAAGCCAATGGGGGTTATTGTGACTACAGAGTCAAATAGCCCATCATCTGCACCGCCTGTACCATCGAATATAGTCAGTGGCTCCTTCACGTTAAAAGCAGAGGATTACAAAGAATATGCAGATAAGATTGTAAAGGTGATCTCCAAATACGGTCACACCCTCTCCAATATAAAACCTGATGAGTATGTGGAGGTAGCCATGAATTTCAACAGGTTTGGAAATAATAATGAAAATTCCAGGGGCATACTGCGTGTGAAAAAGGGTGACATAGATGATTTTAACAGCGGCAAGATAGATTTTGAAAACTTCAAAAAAAGGGTAAGCACCGTTTATTACTGATTTAAAAAAGATAAACAGATCAGTTGTTAATGCCTGATTCTTTTACCTCCCGATCCCATGGTCGCTAAATTAACCTGGTTCCCACGGTCCCCCGTGGGAACCAGGTTAAAATGGAGAAACGGTTATACATAGTGCCGCCACAGCCTGAATAAATGACTCGGATGGTTAATTTCTGCCAAGCATGGCTTTTAATTTCCGCGATAATTTTTCATATTTATAGGGCTTCTGGATAAACCCATTCGTATCAAGATTCAATATTTCAGACGACCCTTCATCCATGTTGTATCCACTCGAAAAAAGAACTTTTATTTCAGGATTATATATTTTGAGGCGTTTGTATGTCTCTATACCGTTCATGCCCGGCATTATCATATCCAGAATCACTACATCAAACTTATCTTTATCTGTTTCATAAATGTTGATCGCAGCAATGCCGCTTTGTGCAATTATTACTTTGTATCCCAGTCTTTCAAGCAGGGCCTTTCCAACATTAATGATCATGGACTCATCATCGACAAGCAGTATTGTCCCGGTGCCCTGTATTGCCTCTTCTTTAACTGTCTTAACCTCTGGAGCCTCTTTGCTTGATCCGGGCAGATAGATATCAAAGGTGGTTCCCTCTCCCTTTTTTGACTGGACATCAATAATGCCACTGTGGTTTTTTATGATTCCGTAAACTGAGGCAAGCCCAAGGCCTGTGCCCCTGCCCATCTCCTTTGTTGTAAAGAAGGGATCAAAGATCTTCTCTTTAATAGTCTCATCAATGCCCGTACCGGTATCGCTGACAGATATTTTCACATAATTACCTGGCAGAACGGAAAATGACTGTGTGAAATCAATGTCAAGCACCCTGTTTTCACTCCTGATAAATATTTCTCCGCCGTTTGGCATTGCATGCCAGGCATTTATTAACAGATTTAAAAACACCTGTTCCATCTGGCTTCTGTCTGTTTCAACTGTCCAGAGGTCTGGCTGAAGCTCCAGGTTTATTCTGATATCCTTCTTTGTCCGGCCAAACATGTGAGAGGAGTGGCTGATCAACTTATTAAGATCAACAGGTTTTGTTTCGAATTTACCCTTCCTGGCAAATGCCAGAAGCTGTCTTGTAAGGTCGCTCGCACTTTGTATATGGTCTTCAATGCATTTCAGGTGATCATAAAAAGGATTGGCCTGATCAATATCCATAAGTATCATGGATGTCCTTCCCTGTATCCCCATGAGGAGATTATTGAAATCATGTGCTATTCCCCCTGCAAGTGTGCCGATGGCCTCCATTTTGATTGCCTGGCGCAAATCCGCCTCCAGTTTTTCTCTTCCTGTTACATCCCTTGCGGCACCGGCTATGGCAACAACCCGACCCTGTTCATCCTTGACAGGGGAAGCATCGATTTCGAGCAGGATTTTATTACCATCTTTCTTTCTGCATTCAATAATATAGGGTTTTTGTTTAATGCCTGATTCAATGGCCTTAGCAGTTGATTCAAACCCCGCCCTGTTATCGGGGTTATCAGTGGTTAGGTCCGTCCACATGATATTCATATCGTCCGGGTTGAAACCAAAAAATTCCTGTGATTTAGGGCTCACATAAATAAATCTATGGTTGGTATCATACAGGAAAAACATCTCATTACTGTGCTCTATGATATTGCGGAGTTTTTCTTCACTTTCTCTCAGTGCTTTTTCAACTCCCCTGATCCGGTTGACAAGGGTTGACAGCTCCTCTGTCTCTCTTAGAAACAGGTTCCCGGTGTTTTGAGCGATTTTTTTGTAATATTCAGCCTCTTTTCTGGCCTCTTCAAGTTTTGTTTCCATCTTGATCCCTGAAACCTGTTGTCAGATATTATTTTTCTGCAAGTACCAGTAAAACCCCTGTCCAGTCAAGCCCCCTGCTTTTACCCTGAACC
>CAZCMD010000027.1:36158-38523 GCA_964499695.1 uncultured Desulfatiglans sp. | reverse complement strand
GACAATTGAGGGTGTGCTTGGCGTTGTTGCAATTATGGATGATGAGATGACTGCCTGGGGAGAGATCGAGTTAAAGGCAATCGGGGGATGATGAAAAAGAAACAGGGTGCCTGTTGTGCAATCAAAAAAAACGGCGGGGACTGGGCCCCGCCGGTAAAAGGTTATAATAAAACGTCTGCCTCTAGAACTTGGCTTTCACACCAAGGAAGAATCGGCGACCAACTGTGTCGTAGTAACCGGCATTGAAACCGCCGTTTGCATACAGGCTGTGTGAGGTTGGGTTTGTACAACCTAGAGCCTTAGCCTCGTCACTGCAAATGGTTGTCAGGTCAGTTCCCGGAGGAACACCGGCTGAGCTGCTAACGCTTATCGGATCCTTTCCGAACAGGTTGTTCACGCCTGCGCGAAGCGACCACGTCTCGTTGATGTCCCAGGTACCGGACAGATCGAACATGTCGTAACTTTTGGTTCTGATCTCCGTTGTCGGGGTATAGTTTATCATAAGGCCACTCGTCGGGTCGGCGGCAACCATCTTGTTGTTGGCTATACTAGACATCTGGACGGCATGGTTAGCACTCCAGACACCTGGCAGGTGACGCCAGAACAACGATATGTTATAGGGATACCTGACACTACTATAGGTAAGCGTAGTGTTAAGGCGATAGTCATAGGCGCCGCCCTGTGTTCCGCTCAGATTCGGCCCCAGAGACCCTTTAAACTCGACCGGGATGTCGTACACTGCAGGAGACACCCTGGCTTTGTAGCTACCCAGGACAGTCGCCTTCACATTTAAATTGAGGCTGCCCGGTACGCTGTTAATCCCCAGGGCGGACATATCGGCACGCCAGTTAAGCATGATATCAAAACCATTGGTATTGATCCATGCCTGGTTAGAATAGGACAGCATGGTGCTTAACGCTATACCGTTATTCAAGTCACGCGGGACATTCTGGCAGGCAAAAGAAGCCGCCTGTTCCTCAATGGTGAGCCCCGTTTGCGAGAAGCAGGCGTAATTGGAGTAGTCGATCGAATTTAGCATGATGGCGTCGGTTATCTTAATTTTGTAATAGTCAAATGCCAGGGTCATGTCTGATAACAATGCGGGCTCAAATGGTGAGTTCATGACAAACCCGGCAGTCCATGTGTCTGCTTGCTCCGGTTTCAGGTTTGGGTTGCCCTTCTGCAGGAGCCAGTTAAATTGAAAAGATGATCCTTGGTATACAAAGTCTTTTACATTGTCTGCATCACCAACTATACCATCATAGTAATTATTAGAAGCTACCGTACCCATCATGGCATCACAGAGCTGTTTTGCCCTGTTTGCTCCCTCCAGCGTCTGGCCAGGGGCAAGCTCTGGTAAGCCAGCTAGGATTGGGTCTGGGTTTGGGTTCGCGGCTCTCTCGGCATCGGTTATGTTCTCATCATCCGCGAGTGTTGTACCACCTGCGCCCCATGGCGCATTCGAACGTATATTACACGGGTCGCCGAATTTTACGGTGCCCATCGTGAAGTATTCCTGCTGATTCAGGAACAGCTCTCCAAGGTTTGGCGCCCGCATAGCGCGGTTGTAACCGCCGCGGAAGCGGATCCACTTCTTGGGTGACCAGGTACCCAGCGCTTTATATGTCCATGTACTCTCACCGGTCTCTTTGTAATCCGAGTAGCGGGCACCCAGTTCCAGCTCGAGTTTCTCTACGAGCGGAAGGTCGGAGAGGATTGGTACCAGTGTCTCTATGTAGTAGTCTTTAGCCTCGGTCTGGGCATCCAGGTATCCTGTCGGGTAAACGCCTATTACCTCATCCATAAAAGAATCCTGAGATTGCAGGATATCGGGATTGAACATACCTGTGACCTTGCGGTACTGGAAACCGGCCGCGGTGCGGACCTCGCCGGCCGGCAGGTTAAACAGGCCGCCCTGCAGGTTTAATTCATAGATGTCCTGGGACATTTCCGTGCGTGTCTGCAGTTTGGCAGAGACGGCACTGTAGCAGTCATCTGATAAAGGCTGATCACCGCCGAAAAACACGTTATAAAAACCGGAGGTACATGTGTAGTCACCTGAACCGAACTGCGGCCTGTCAGTATAGACTACATCCACGCCATTTTCGCTTTCCACTGCATATAAGGTATTGCCGGTACCTGTGGCTCCGGCTCCCCAGTTGGGCTTGTTGACCAGGGCGCGGTAACGGGCCAGTGACAAGCTGCCGCCACCCACATTATAGGTGGCGGATTCGCCATGGGTCAAATAGACCTGGCCTGTCCAGTCACGGAATGGTAAATCAAAATCCACACCGCCTTCAAGCTGCCATGTCTGGATGGTGTTATCGGTTTGACGAAACGGCATGCTTGTTTGGGTATTCCAGTG
>CAZCMD010000027.1:8212-36058 GCA_964499695.1 uncultured Desulfatiglans sp. | reverse complement strand
TCTGGATGGTGTTATCGGTTTGACGAAACGGCATGCTTGTTTGGGTATTCCAGTGCGGTATCCATCTTGCATCCTGATCACCCCTGGAGTTCAGCAGCCACGCCATTTCTGCGGGAACCGGATGTCCTGCGCCGGCTTCATTGGGTCCTATATAATTCGGGTTTGGGTTAGCCGCGAAAAAGGCAGCGGGGTTCGCTGTTACAGCGGCTATTATTTCCGCATTAGTGTAGTCCAGTGTCGGGTTAATCGGGCTGTCTGTTGTCGGGTTATATGGAACAGATGCCTCCCAGCCGCTGGTGGCATTGTTGCCCATCAGCAGCGTTTTCGTCCTGCTTTGCGCAAATCTCGCACCGCCGAATACACTGATCTTGTCATTTATATCGTAGTGGGCGTTTGAGAAGAGCGAATAACGGTCCTGCGGGCCGCTGACCCATTGGTCGGGGTGGTTCCATTTGATACCCGTATAAATTGTATTAGTTGCCGCGTCCTGATTACTTAGCGCATATACATTCCCATACACCATGCTGTCATTTATCTGGGTTCTGTCGAATCTGGACTCACCTATTGGGTTACCGGCTACCCAGATGGTGCCATCAGGATTGAAATTCATGCCAATACCCGAGTTCATTGGTGAAGAGTCCGCGCCTGCGGGTCCAAAATAATAATAATAAGCGCCGGGTCTCTGTCCTTCGAATAAGGCATTAAGCGCCCCATTGGTCGGACAGTTTTTAGAACAGTTATAGGCATTTTGACCCATGTAAAACGAGAAATAACCGGCTGCTGTTGGGTCTTGCCAGCGGTCTTTATAATAGTCACGGTCTTTCGCCACGATAACTTCCCTTGTATAGCGCTCGGCGCCAAAGGTGACATTGCCGCGGTCGTCGGCAAGATTTGCGCCAAACAGTATGCTTTGACGGGTTTCGTCGCCGTCACCTTCCTCAGTTATGTTATACTGGGCGTCTACTTCGAGCCCCTCATAATTTTTTTTGAGGATGAAGTTGGTAACACCACCGACAGCGTCCGCACCATAAACGGCAGATGCACCACCGCTGATCGTTTCAACACGCTCGATCAGGGCAGACGGAATGCCGTTGATGTCGGTCCACATTAATGCGTTGACCGGGACCGCACGTTTGCCGTCGACCAGGGCCAGGTTTCGGTTTGGTCCGAAGCCGCGCAAGGATATTGTGGCAACACCGACCGAGCTTACCGGCGTGATCTGAACATCCATCTGGCTGGTCACAGGCGAATTGGCCGGGTTATACTCCGGCAGCTGGTTCATGTAAGATTCGATGTTAAGGCCTGCCCGCTCTTCGAACTGTGAAGCATCGATTGTAACTATCGGGCTGTTCGACTCATTATCGCGGCGTACGATACGCGAGCCGGTAACGACGATCTCTTCAAGCTGAAATTCCTCGTCCCCTGCTGCAGCCTGTGCATCTTTCTTCTCTTCCTGGCCTATTGCCACTCCGCATACCAAAAGCATTACGGTACACAGGAAAAAGCAATATAAAAGCCAATTACTAAATGAATACTTTCTTCCTCCCATAAAAACCTCCTGTTAAAAAATTAATTAAAACCACTATCAACAATCATACTTCTAGATATAGAAGCCAAAAATTAATAAGTCGCATCCACATTACAGATGCGGGTTATATCCCCATTGTTGTTGACCGGGGATACAAGAGTTATCATGCCCCTGATTCGTATTCGTTTTTTTTACGCTCTAAATTGATCTCTGCTATTTCAGATAGCAGACTTTTCGCGGCTCCCGGCAAAAGAATATTTGTCTGGAGCGCTTTCTTTCATTGAGTAAGACTGGTAATCCTTAGAATAAAGCCTTATGGATAGATTACTGCAAAAACAGATGGACCCACCACAGGGTTGCTTGCGCGCAAAATATTCTGACTATAAAAACCGTCTTTTGGTATAGTTATATACAAAACTACTTATCTCATGTCAATATATTTTTTATTGATAAAATTATATGATCAAAAATAATTTTTTTCATTAAAATTCAATGACATCCAGTTTTATTAAAGATCTATTTATCTCTGTTGATCAGGGGAAATATCCTGTAATTAAACATATTTATCCAGCCCCAGGTGATTATGAAGTAATTTAAATATTTGCCCGAGTTTAATAAGGGCACGAAAATATGTAAAACCCTCACAGGGCAGGGCATATCGTTCAAGACCCGGTTCAGTGCATGCACGGCATTCTGGGAAATCACCGGCCTTTTTCCTGAACTCCCTCGCCTTACCGGAAAAAAGGAGGGATTCTATTGCATTATTTTTTATATTCCCCATACCCCTGTTAATAAGCGGGCATAAAAACAGCTCCCCGCTGCTCCTTATAAAAAAATAATTAAAACCGCAGGTGCATGGTTTTCTCATAACGCCTGTCTCAAGATAATTCATGAGGCTTTCCGCATGAAAGCTCCACATGAACTCCCCACCTTTAAAAAACCTGATCATCTTATTTTTATCTTCATCAGAGAATTGCAGCATTTTTTTATTATCTTTATTTAGGTATCTGCCACTGGTAATTATGCATGGAGACATGATGGTAAAAAGCCCCTTTGCACGAGCGTATTGGGAGATATTTTGCAGTTCATTAATGTTAACTGGAAGAATGGTTGTTTTTATTCCAATAATCAGGTTTGGGAACTTTACCCTGAGTTCAGACAGCTTATCGATTGTGCTATTGACCCTGTTGAACGCATCCTTTACATTTCTTATTTTCTCATGAACCTCGCCAATCGCATCCAGGGCGCATACTACTACAAGATCAAGACTAGCTTTGTTAAACTCGTTGAGAATCTTCTCTGTTTTCTCAACCACCCTCTCTGTTAAAAAACCGTTTGTGGTGACTGCAACAGATTTCAGTTTTTTGAGATTTTTTTTCGAAAGCGTGGCTATGCCTGAAAAGATATGATCAATATCATCCAGTAGAAATGGTTCTCCACCTGTAATATCCAGTTCCCTTACATCAGATAGAAAGTCATCTGATAAAAATTGAAGCCAGTCATCAATTGAGAGCTCAGGTTCTTCTTTGGGTATGCGCCATATATTGCACATTATGCACTTTGCAATGCACCTGTGCGTTATCTCAAGACTTACTGCCTGCGGTTTCATGGGTTTACCGGTCATCTTTTTATACCGGTACAGGAGACCATTATAAAAAAGTTGAGCTGCGATCTTTGGAAGACTGCGATCAGTCATGATCTCCACCTGGATATCCTCGGATTTACAGGATTGAATGAATGATTCCTGAAACAGCCATACCATACACCCAGTTGATAGGCCAACTGGTCAAGGGTAAAATAAAAGGCAAAAGGTAAAAAACCTTGATTGGGTTTTTTAATAAAATATTCACAGGCTGTAACAAGAAGATGATTGATAAAGAGAATAAGGCCAGCCAAAGGGAAAATGGGGTATAATAAAATGGCAAGGAACAGATAATACCTTGAAAAAAAGGCGCACCAGTAATAGAGGGAGACAAAATAGCCCCTGAAGACAGCCGAGATTATCCGGCTGTATTTAATAGGTAATTCATTTTTTATAACCTGCTTCCATTTTATATGTGTATCAATAAGAAGGATAACACCGCATAGAAGGAATAACAGGTAATGGCCGCTTAAGGTAGAAGCAAGTGCTGTCAGCCAGAAAATCACAGTAAGGGGCATGTAAAACATCTTCTTAAGCCGGTCAGGGTGTTTTTTATTTAAGAATGGCTCTGATGTGCCATACTCAAACCTGCGCCTTGAAAATGACCATATCATGTTCCTGTGCTTGTGAAAAACAACACCTTCCGGGCAATATTCTATCTCATGTCCGCTGTCCTTCAGCCTCCAGCAGAAATCCACATCCTCTCCAACAGTCATCCCCACATTAAAACCATCCAGCTTCAGAAACAGCTCCTTTTTTACCAGGAGATTACAAGTGGGCAAATAAAAGAAATTCCCTTCCTCTTTTGAGCTGCGTGGACGGTTACCTTTATTTAGTGAAGATGCCACCTTTTCATATTTATCAATGGCCTTGTTATCAAACCATGAATCGACCTTGCCTCCAACTGCCCCGTTTGTTTCGTCCATAAAGGCCGGGACAAGCGCCCTGAGCCATAATGGGTCTGCCGTACAGTCAGAGTCTATAAAGGCAAGGATATCTCCCCTTGCATCCTTTGCTGCCAGGTTGCGCGAATATGATGCCTGCATCCTCTGCGTGTTTTTAATAAGCCTGACCGGAAATGATGAAACAACCTCCCGCGTATTATCATCAGATGCATCATCAACAACTATTATTTCCTGTTTATCTTTTGGATAATCGAGGTTTAACAGGGAGGTTAAGCAGTCTGATATATCACCCGGCCTGTTCCGGACAGGTATGATAATGGTCACAGATGGGTAGTCAGAAAGAGACCTGTAACCTCTGCTTTCCATAAAACCTTTTCGGACAAGGCTGTTCAGGAAAATTTCTATTTTGGCAGGATCTGCATTTACATGAGGACACAACTCATTAAATGAAATGTATTCCCCCTGACTTAACAGATTGAGAGCAGGTGACCATACAGGGTTAATTGATATAGTTGAGAGGGGGTTTTTACGAATGAGGCAAAGGTTCGAGCCCTCTTCATAAATGCTGACACCTTTTGACAAAATAAAGGAAAAGATTGTTTTGTTCTCTGCCATTTTCATAGAGGAAATCATATTGGTAGATGCCCGTAGAGACGGGTTTTAAACCCGTCTCTACAAAATCCGTCTCTGTAAGACATACTATTTCTTATAATAATACACCTCTCTTCTCAACTCACACCTGTCCTCAACGGATATCACGTCTCCATTTACTGCTTTTGCCCGTCCAATACACCCGCCCCTGCAGTGTAATCTGCCCGCACAGGTCTTACATTTTTCAAGGGTTTCACTCCGTTTTTTATCAAGACCTGGGAGACATGCCCACTTTTCAAGCCCTTTTAATATGACAGCATTTAAACCCTGTTCATGCACACTGGCGACAGCAAGATCATCATCAAGGTTCATCACACAGGGGTAAATTTTACCTGATGTATTGATAAACGGTGTAGAGATACAGTTACACACATGATCAGTTGGAACATCTCTCCCTTTATACCATTCTATTGCAGAGATACTGCCAATACTGTCATAGAGTCTTCTAAATTTAGTATCCGACTCATAAAGCCCTATCAATGACCTCACCTGAGATTTATCCGGGAGCCTGATCCATTCCACATTTTTTGCCCTCCCGGCCTTAATAAGCGTACCAGCGATAAATTTACCAATACCAAGGCTGTGCGCGAGTTTAAGCATCTCAGGGATTTCCGAATAATTGTGTTTCATCTCTGTAAAGGCAATCCTGATACTTTTACCAAACCCCTCTTTGATCAGAAGTATAATGGCATTCACCGCGGCATTAAAACTGCCCCTGCCTCTAATCAGGTCGTTTGTTTCAGGTCTTGCCCCATCAAGGCTTATCTGTATCAACAATTTTTCTGAATGTAATGACTTTATTTTTTTAATTTCGTTATCAGTCAATATCGCCCCGTTGATCTGAAGACAAACCTCTGTAAGGGCTGTAGAGTCAGCATGGGAAAGGATTTGAAACCAGTCCGGGTGCAATAAGGGCTCTCCGCCGGTAATAATGAGTGACCTGCCGCCGAGGCTAACAAAATCATCAATAACAGCAGTAATAATAGCGCTTTTAACCGACTTACCACCTGCACCTTTACAATCCAGAAGACAGTGAGGACAGTTCAGATTGCAGGCATCAGTGATCATGAGGGTAAGGGTTTCAGGCAGCTTTAGTCCAGCCCCTTTTATCTTTCCCTTTAGTTCCTCGACATCCGGTTTCATTGACTCAGGCCTTTTTATCCGGTGTGGTATCTGTGTTTAAAAAACCCTTTTGAGTAAGGTATGTGATAATACCTTCTACCTGTGAGGCTGCATCCCCTGTTAACATGGCGCCCTTCTTTTCAACATTGCTTCCTGATAGCAGTTGATTGATCCTGTCATATGCAGGTTTATTGCTATCAGGGGTGGAAACTCTTTTGGGTCTCGGCCTTGGAGGAAATGTATTTTTATGAAGGATTTTTCTTTCTGTTTTTCTGATATCAATATCAAGTATTTTAAACGGGCTGATAAGCGCCTTCTCTTTTAATTTATGAGTAGGAAGACGAGTAGACATTGCTGACTGTGAAACACTGAATACCGCAGGTAATGAGCATTCGACCTCTTCTCTTACACCTTTCCCCGCATTTCTGATAATCTTTTTTATTGCCTGATCCGTAGAGACGGGTTTAAAACCCGTCTCTACCTGTACAACATCGGAAACAAAGGGTAATTTGAGATGATGTGCGATAAATGCGCCCACCTGGCCATTCTGTTTATCAACAGACTCTTTACCGCAGAGTACCAGGTCGGCCTTTAATTCCCTGATTGCCTCTGCAAGAAGAACCGCCTTTGACCACGAATCATGTTCTTCTTCTGTATCAATCCGGTATACTGCGTCTGCGCCAAGGGCTAAGCATCTCCTGAGCTCCTTTTCAGCAATAACCGGGCCCAGTGTGAGGATCAGAACTTCTATGGATTTGTCCTTCTCCTTGAGAGCAACAGCCATTTCAATGGCTGCCTCATCATAGGGGTTAACACGAAAAATGTTATCTTCAGGCTCTATATAATTCTTAACATGATCACGGCCTGTACGGGCGTAGGTGAACTGAACCTGTTTTACACAAACAATTATTCTCATAGATAACCTTCCTTAACGCCCAAAGACATACTTCAATTTTGCCGACTCTTTTCAGGTGGCGCATAAAGCGCCACCCTACAAAAATAAGGAGTTAATTCCCCTATAATTCGGCGACAGGATACCGTAAACCTTAAACCGAATGCCGTAGACCTTGCCTTTACCTCACCGCCTTCTCCACCACCTCGATAATGTCCAGCACCTCAGGCGGCCTTTCAAGCTCCATCCCGCCTATACCATCCATGAGCATGGTCTGGCAATAGGGGCATGCGGTACATACCATATCAACGCCTTTACCAACGATCTCTTCTGACCTTATAGCATTGAGCCTTTTCCCGAGATTTTCGTGAAGCCACATACCTCCTCCGCCTGCACCGCAGCAGAAGCCCTTTTCACGGGACCTGGCAAGCTCTGTAAGCCTGACTCCTGGTATGCTCTTTATTAACCCCCTTAAAGGCTCATAAATATTGTTTCCCCTTCCCAGGTAACAGGGATCATGAACTGTGACCTTTTTATCAAGGGGAAATTCCGGGTTGATATATTTTTTATCTATAAGTTTCATTACATACTCTGTTGCATGAATCACCTCAAACCTGTGGGTCTCCTGTGTCTTGATTTTGGGATACTCATTTTTAAGGGTGTTAAAACAGTGCGGGCACATGGTGATTATCCTGTTCACATTATGTTCCCTGAATGTACGCAGGTTCTTTTCTGCGAGACTCAGAAAGAGCTCTTCATTACCCAGCCTCCTGGCAGGGTCACCGCAGCATACCTCGTTTGCGCCCAGTATCCTGAAGTTTATACCAGCTTTTTGAAGGATGGTGATGAGTGCCCTTGAAACATCCTGATACCGAGGATGAAATGCCCCTGAACAGCCTGTCCAGATAACTATCTCAACATCCCTTTCATCCGGTTCCGTTACCCTGACACCACGGTTCATGGCCCAGTCTGCCCTTAATGATGGCCCCTTTCCGTTAACATCGCCGTATAGTTCAAGCGCCCTTATCATCGGGATGGCCTCCTGCGGGACATCTCCTTTTCCTCCAAACAGGTATCTCCTGATCTCCATAATCTTATCAAGCGGAACTGCATAGACCGGGCAGGCCTCCACACAGGCCATGCACGTGGTGCATGACCATATCTCATCCGGTGATATGCATGAATCAAGGGTAAGATCCTTGTTTGACTCTGACAGTTCAAAGATTCTTCTTACTATTTTTCTGGGAGAAAGGGGCTTGCCCGAGATAAAGGCAGGGCAGCTTTCTTCACACCTTCCACATGACACGCATGCCTCTATCTCAAGAAGCTGCTTCCATGAAAAATCAGCAGGATGATTGGCGCCGGGAGTCCCTTCTTCAAATGACACAGGCCTTAACACGCCCCTGTTGCCCTGCTTTTTATAGATGATATTAAGAGAAGCAAGGACAAGGTGGCGGAAATAAGTAAATGGAATCAGGGCGATGAGAAGCATAACAAGGTATAAATGTATTCGTATCATCACCTGCATCATGACAGGAGACGCAGGGAACATCATTGAGAATAGATATCCAACCGGTGAAACCCAGGGACCGCTGCTATTAACAATGCTGAGCCTGATGCCTTCTGCCATAAAACCGGAAAGAAGAATCAACACCAGTAGAAAAAGCGGTAAGAGACTTCTTCTGGGGCCAAGTGCATCCCTTGATAATAAACGCCTTATAAAAAACACAACAGCAGCAACAAGAAAAAAGAGGCCCACAATATCAAGCAGCAGAGAAATAATGGATGATAATATCGCCGGCATTGTAAGCGGGGTCTGGGCAAGGATTAAAATAATAACAGGCAGTGCACAACCATAGAACACCACCAGATGAAGCACCCCGGGCAGGGGCTTCTTGAGTATGGTCTTATGATGAAGCAGGTATGAAAGCAGAAACCCCCTTGCGCCATGGCATGTTTCGGGTCTTGTGGATTTCAGGGTGTGGAATACCGTGTAAAAGCCGGCAAGCATTACTGTAACAGCAAGGGATATGAGAAAAAGGTCCAGGGAGGTAATCATTTTGTCTCTCCTCCCTTCTGCCGTTTCCACGGTCTGTTTATGATACACAGCACAACAAGGGCAAAAAACATAAGGATCAATATCTGTGCGATTACAGAAAGGGTGGTAATCGCAGGCCCGGAATTCGTGATGGCATGGAACCTGCCCATAATGGCATTTTTATTATCCTTCATGTGGCATTTTGCGCATTCATCATCACTCCTCTTTTCCTGCACACCGTGTATCGCCATACCCTGATGACAGCCAATACAGTTCGTCTCATCATAATCCCGGCCAAAATCCCCTTTTTTATGTGACCTGATCCTTATAGATGTAAAACCCTTCATATAACCGCTTTTACCATACTGGGTTTTATGACAACCGCTGCATGTCTCCTTAATATTTACCCTGCTGACTGAAGAGTTATCCATACTCGCTGGCAGAATATTGTGTTTTGTATGGCATGAATAACATTCGAGTTTATTCTGAGCAACGGATGAAACGCCATGCAGGTTTTCCTGCGAGTGACAGTTATTGCAGTTCACCTTTTCTGTTACACCACCCGCCTCATGACCCTCCTCTATATAGGTATGGCATTCAAGGCATGACATGGTAGCGCCATGTATGGATGATTGGTATTCTGCAACAGATATCTGGGGGATATCTTTATTACGGTTGTCACCGTGACATGAGATGCAGCCACTCATTTCATAGGCAAAAACAGGCAGAGATAAAAGCCATAATATTAAGATTAGAGCAAAGTATTTATTTATTTTTACTACATTCATAATATTCATAATGTCTTTGAATTTCATAGGGTCGGGGTTAATCCCTGACCGAAAACCGGTGGCACATAAAGTGCCACCCTACGAAAACCATTGTTAATCTGAAGCCCTGTTCATACCTGCTACATTTATTACATATTACAACGACTCTATGGATTCCACGGTCAAGCCGTGGAATGACGCATACAATCTTTTTTCCTGGATCAGGATATATCCCCAATACTGTTGACGTGAGGAATTCTTATCACCCCTCCACTTTGTGGGAGGGGCTGGGGGAGGGGGAAACCCGATTGGATAAAAAAGCTATTTTTACTGCCAATCTTTTTCACCCTCTCCCAACCTCTCCCCTCAAGGGAGAAGAGCTTCAATTGGATCTTATGTCAACATCATTGGGTTTTATCCCCGACCAAATACCGGTGGCATATAAAATGCCACCCTGCATTATCAAACTTAGTGTCTTTCACTGAAACCCTAGAATCCTTGATCCCTTGAACCCTATTTATTTCCTTCCTTAACTTCCTTTATTCTCTTAATCAAAAGGGGAATAATCGCCTTCAAATCTCCCACCACCCCGAGATCAGAAAATCTGAATACCCTTGCCCGCGGGTCTTTGTTTATGGAAATAACATTTTTTGCCTTTTCCATGCCCGCGCTGTATTCATTTGCCCCTGAGATACCGCAATTGATTATAAGATCAGGTGTAATGGTCTTACCTGTCTGTCCGATCTGGCGTTCAAATGGTAAAAGCCTTGTATCTATTACAGGCCTTGTGCCTCCGACAGATGCACCAATCTCCTTTGCCAGTTCATGTATGATATTAAAATCATTACCTTTACCAGCACCCCGGCCCCCTGCAACAACGATATCCGCATCTTCTATTGAGAGGGTATCAGGCTTTGCCTTAATAATATTTAGAACCCTCGTATTGAGTTCCTCTTCATTAATTACAGGTGTTTTGACCTCAACCGTCGTCTCTTCTCTCTTTTTATATTCACTTACAACGCTTAAGACAGAAGAAATATAGGAGATAACCGGCGGTGTATCTGTGCTGACCATAACCTCTTCAAAGAGATACCCGTTTGATATGGGCCTTATGGCTACCCCCCTATCATCTTTATCATATCCAAAATCCATTACCTGTGTGACGAGCGGAGCATTCATCATGGCAGAAAGCCTCGGGGCAAAATCTGATCTTCCCTCACTCTCTGCAACAAGGATGCACGAAACATGGCGTTCGCTAATCACATCATAAAACACCTTTGCATAGAGTTCACCGCTATATCTCTCAAGGGATTCATGTTTTATATGGATAACCCTGTCAGCGCCGCCATTTTTTAATGAGGCCAATGCATCATCCGCAGGCATACCCATTATAACAGCGGTTACAGTGCCCCTTCCGCCGCCTTTCATTATTATCTCTTTGGCCTCTGCTATCAGGCCGAATGCTGTTTCATCAACAGCATCACCGGTGTGATGGGCGAGTATCCATATGTCTTTATTTGCTGTCAAACTGTTCTTCCTGCCCTGTGGCCTTCAACAATGGCCATATCTGTTTTTCTGGGGGCAACGCAATCCCCTGCACGGTAAAGCTCTTTAACTTTGCCCTTGAGGTCAAAATACAACCTGTCACATGAGATATTCCCTGCTGCAAGCACAATGGTATCATAACCCTCAAAATCCATCATCTGGTTTGAATATACATGCAGCCCCTTCACGATAGTGCCCTGTATTTCTAGCACAGCTATATCCGGTGTGAATGTAACACCCTTGAGGGCAAGCCTTTTTCTTGTCAGATACAGATCCTGCAATGGGCCAAGATTCCCGCCCGTAAAAAGAGAAGATGTGATTATATGCACCGACCTTCCCCTGTCTGCCAGGTACTCCGCTGTGCCTGTGGCCTGGTGGTGGCCATCATTATCTATAAGCAGCACCTTTTGGCCCACCTCAACCTCTTCCAATAATACCTGTACAGTGCTCACCACCTTTGGTGATGAATATTCACCTGGGAAAGGATGGGCTTTGGGAACTGACCCGGTTGCAATTATTACCGCATCCGGTGATTCTGCAAGTATAGATTCAGCAGTTGCCTCTGTTCCAAATCTGAAATCTATATCAAGTTTATTCACCTGGCTTAAGAGCCACCTTGTAACACCTGTAATCTCCTGTCTCCCTGCTGCCTTGCCTGCAATAATATTCTGGCCGCCGGGTTCTTCATTCTTTTCAAAGAGTATAACCCTGTGTTTACGCAGGGCAGCAGTACGCGCAGCCTCAAGACCGGCTGGCCCTGCCCCGACAATGACCACCTTTTTCTGCGGTTTGCATGGTGCTAATTTGCCAATACCGATATGCTCCTCATAGCCAACCGCAGGGTTCTGGAGGCACCCGAGTGTGTAGCCTAAACCCATACGTGCAATACACCCCTGGTTGCATGCAATGCACTGCCTGATATCCTCGGTTCTTCCCTCCATTGCCTTGTTGGGCAGCTCAGGGTCGCATATGAGTGCCCTCACCATGCCGATCATGTCAGCATGACCCTCCGCAAGGATATTTTCCGCGAGATGCGGGTCATTTATCCTGTTAGTGCAGAATACAGGGAGATCAATAACCGAGCGGATAGCAGATGCAAGGGGCACCGTATAGGCCAGCGGTGTATGCATGGAACCTTCGACAAGAAACAGGCTGTGAAATGTGCCGAGACTCAGATTCATAAAGTCTAGCTGGCCTGTTTTCTCAACACGCACAGCAATCCTCTTTGCATCCTCAAGGGTGATCCCGCCCCTGGGGTGCATCTCATCTGCATTGAGCCGTATACCCAGGGTAAAACCCTCACCAACTGCCCTTCTTACTGAATCTATAACCTCAAGACAGAACCTCATCCGGTTTTCAAAGCTGCCACCATATTCATCCGTCCTATGGTTGGTAGCAGGGGATAAAAACTGTCTCACAAGGGAACTGTGCCCGAGCTGGAGTTCTATACCGTCAAAGCCCCCTTCAACAGCGTAGACAGCGCTTCTTGCATAGTATTCACAGCACTCCTTTATATCCGCTATCTCCATCTCCTTGCATGTCTCCCTGAAAAGGGGGTCAGACCCCGGAGATGGCCCCCAGACAGGAAGCCTTGATATGGTGCCGTCTGCCTGCATCCCGTTGTGGTTGAGCTGGGCAAATATCTTTGTGTCATACTGGTGTATTGCGTGGGTAAGTCTTTTATACCCGTGAACAACCTCCAGCTCAAATGCATCCACAAGCCTGTCATAGGCGTGGTCAGAGGGATGAACTGTGAGTTCTTCGGTTGTTATAAGGCCGCAACCCCCCTTTGCCCTTTCCGTATAATAAAATATGTGCCTGTCGCTTATCCGTTGATCTTCACCGAAGTTAGTCATGTGTGCGGCAAAATGAATGCGGTTTGGGACAACTACGTTACCGATTTTAAGCGGGCTGAAAAGATATCTGAATTCACTCATATCTCTTCCCCCACTCTTCTCGCCTCAAGAAAGGCCATATCAATACCCCTGGGAGCGACACAGTCGCCGACCCGGTAAAGCTCCTTAACCTTTCCTTTGAGATCCATATATAGCTTATCATCAGCCCTGTTTCCCATATCGAGTATTATTGTGTCATAACCATCAAGTATAACAGGCCTGTTGGTGTAAATATCTGTAAATCTTGCTTTTAAGGAATTGATCTCTTCTATACGCAGGTCAGATGTAAATGTAACCCCCTTCTGTAAAAGCCGCTGTCTTGTTGTGGAAAGATCACCCAGAGGAGAAAGCTCTATACCGATAAAAAGATCGCTGGTAACCATGTGCACCCTTTTCCCCAGGTCAGCAAGGTATTCAACCGTGGCGGCCGCATGATGCCCGCCGTTTTCATCTATAAAGAGTATCTTTTCTCCGATTGAGTATGAGCCCTGGAGCACCTCCCATACATTAAGTACATGGGGCGGGCCGTAGTCACCCGGTACAGGTTTAACACGGGGATAGCTTCCTGTTGCCATAATAACAACATCAGGATTTTCCTTTAACACCATATCAGTTGTTGCTTCGGTTTCGGTAATAATGGGGATTTGCAATTTCTCTATCATACGCATGAGGTATGTTATAATCGCCCCCATGCCCTGGCGTTTTGGTCTCTTTTTTATCAGGTTTATCTGACCACCCGGCTGATCTGCCTTTTCAAATACCTTTACATCATGGCCTCTTTCTGCTGCTGTTCTAGCGGCCTCAAGGCCGGCTGGCCCAGCGCCTATTACAATGACCCTTTTCCGTATAGATCCTTTTGCAGGCACAGCAGGCCTTGGATTTCCTTCAAACCCTACCTCCGGGTTCTGTATGCAGCCGATCCGCTTTTTATTGTTAACCCTGCCTATGCACCCCTTGTTATCCCTCACGCAGTACCGTATATCTTTAATTCGGCCTTCCTTTGCCTTTATGATCATATCCGGGTCGCATATAAGATTCCTGATAAATCCCACGGCATCTGCCTGACCTTTCTCAAGGATATCTTCTGCCATCTGGAGAGAGGTTATCTGATGGCTTGCAATCACCGGTATCTTAACATTCGTCTTCAGGTGTTCAGCAGCATCTATTGAGAAACCGGGCGGGGTATGCATGGATGCCATGGAGAGGTAAAGGCTGTAATAAGTGCCTACTGTTGTATTTATATATGAGGCAAGACCCTTCTCCTCAAAGGTTTTAGCGTACTGTTTTGACTCTTCAGGCGTTATGGCCCCCCAGAACTTTTCATCGACGCAAAGTCTTACACCGATAGCAAAATCCTCTCCTGTTTTCAACTTTACCTTTTCGAGAACCTCTGTGGCAAAACGCATCCTGTTTTCGAGACTCCCGCCATATTCATCTTCACGGTGATTTGTAAGGGGCGAGAGAAACTGCCTGATAAGAGATTCTGCGCCCATATCTATCTCAACACCATCAAAGCCTGCATCCCTTGCAATCACCGCTGCGTTTGCAAAGGAGCCTATTACCTCCTGGATGTCCTCAATCTCCATGGGTTTTGATACCTCTCCGAAGCTGATATCGGAATTTGCAGATGGCCCCCAGACCTCTTTTCTTGTTATGGCGCCGCTGCTCTGAAACCCGTGATGAATGAGTTGAGCAAATATACGCGAATCATGTGAATGAATAGAGTCAGTCAGTTTTCTGAACTGCCTTATAACGGCTGGGTCATAAAAATTCACTAAGGATTCCCATGGCCTGTTGTCAGGGTGTATGCAGAGCTCGCCAAGGATAATAAGGCCGCACCCTCCCATTGCCCTTCTTGTATAATAGGCAATGTGCTTTTCGTTGAGCTCGCCCCGTTTTGAGAAATTTGTCCTGTGAGCCAGAAAACACGCCCTGTTTGGGATGGTTGTTGTACCAAGTTTTAGTGGTGTAAATAATCGGTCGAACATAACGGTTCCACCTACAGGGTAATGCCTGTCCCCGCCTTCAGGTTAACAAGGCATTCAGGGTCAGGCATATTTATATCGTGATATGTATGATAGGCCATAGCCGGGCAACCTCCCCTGCATACCTCAAAGCGGTAACACTCCACACAGGACTTTACATTTATATTCCTGAACTGTTTAAATATTAAGGAATTCGTCCAGATATCCTTGAATGATTCTCTCCTCACATTGCCGGATAAAAAAGGCAGCTCCTGCAGGAAGGCGCAAGGGTATACATTACCTTCAGGGGAGACACAGCAGGTCATCTTTGCCGCACCGCACATATCAAGGCCTTTAAAACGCCTGTGGTCTGAGGTAAGGCAGAAAAAGGAGTCACCCGTCCTTACAAGATCATTTTTATTCAGCCATTCAGAAAAACTTTCAAGCTGCTCAGGGGTTGGCCCTAGATCAGCCTTGCTGTTCTTACCCCTGCCCGATGGCCTGAAACGTGAGACCCTAAGTTCTGAACCATATTTTCCTGCCATATCCCGCAGGCTTTCAAGTTGTTTAAAGTTGGTGCGTGTTAGGACTGTATTGATGCTGAACTTTACATTGTTGGCTGTGAGAGTTTCAATTGCGTTAATAATCTTTCTGAATGTGTCTTTACCGCGGATGGTGTCGTTTGTCGCCTCATCAACGCCGTCCAGGCTGACCTGAAGATAAAGCATCTCCATTTTTGCAAGCCGTCTGGCAATACTGTCATCAATTAGTGTACCGTTTGTGCTGACGCATGTAACCATGCCCTTATTATGGCTGTAGTCAAGGAGATCGAGAAAATCCTCCCTGATAAAGGGCTCGCCGCCGCCTATGTTGACCTGAAATACCCTGAGACCAGAGAGTTCATCAATGAGTTTTATGCATTCCGAAGTATTCAGCTCGTCGTTAGCGACAGCGCCCGCATCTGAAAGGCAATGGACACAATGCAGGTTACACTTGAGGGAAATCTCCCATGTAACATTGACCGGGGCACGGAGCCCCTTTTTTGCCATTTCAGCACTCAATGATCACCTTTTTTTCTGATAACTGTGAAAGAGTTTTCGCCAGTTCTTTTAACTTTGTCTCACCAGCATTGTTCTGACTGTTGTGTGTCATCCATTCGTCAAGAGTCATTACCCCTTCAAAAAATTCAGGGGTTAGAAGATCGCCAGAGGAAATAAAATAGAGCCTGGGGCCGTTCATCCTGTAAAAAAGAAGCCCGAAATCCTCCTGCCTGACCTGTGATCCTCTGGTGAGTTTGTACCTAGTGTTCATAATCTTAAACCTGGGTTAGGTGGCATGTATTGTGTCACACAAAGCCGCAAAGACACAAAGGTTTTAAAAAAAGTAAAACCCTTTTCTTTGTGGCTTCGTGTCTTTGTGTGAATCCTTATTTTTAGATCCCCGTGCACCATGGGTCGAAATTCACTCCCCACCGATAGCTCGCACAAGTATTCGTATGGTGAGGTTTTATACCCCACCATAAAAAAGTTGTTATATCTTAATAAACCCCGCAGATGCCGTCGATCGCCATTTCCTCAATCTTGATTTCCTGGGTTTTAAAGATATCCTCTTCCTTTTTCTTTCCTGTTTCACAACAAACAGTGTCAGAGATATTTAAAACCTGTTTTTCCTGTTCTTTCATTTTTATAAAACCTCTATATTAATAACCTGTTTAATAGCATAAAATAAGCGTTTTAAGTTAGCAATCCTAATCCTTACCAACTGCCCTACCTCGTTTTTTCCTTTATCCTTGTATCCACCTTCTTACCTGTAACAGGGTGCACATAATGGAAAGGAGGTATATAAACATTTGGATAATCCCCGAACACCTCGGTAGGTGGCAGGTCCGGCGGACAGTTCGGGTCCGGTTTCGGAATAAAGTTTTCATATTCCTTGCCCCAGCCCTTGTCAAAGGGTGTCATGAAGGTTGTATACACATGCATGGACATTGCCTTCCATATACCATCTTCCTTGACATAGGTATTTTCATACGTACCCTCGGCCCAGAAGGCCTTTTCCTTCCACTTTCCGACCTGGCCAAACATGCGCCACCTGCCCTTTGCTGTTTTTCCGCCCGGATCAATAGTTACAATGCCCTGGAGGTTCATGTGGTTCATGAGAAGCCCGTACTGAATGCCGTTCTGGCTATCTGGCATAAGGTCCATCAGTTTTCTTATGCTCTTTTTGCCTATGTAAACGCCCCTCTGGGCAAGCTCAAGTGAACCGTCTTCAGCAAAGCAGTCAACAAGTTCATCCCACATCATTTTATCCAGATAATAGCCGTATGCCCTCTGGAGTTTTTTTATGGCCTCTATATCTTCAAGTGTCTGAACCTTTTGTTCAAGTTCCTCAACCTTTGCCTGTAACCTGGTTATTAATTCTGTATTATCCATTTATCCCCCTTTGGTTTTCCCTTATGCCCTGCGCCTTGAGCCCTGTGCCTTGCGCCTTGCATTTATTTATACTCGTAAAACCCCTTGCCTGTCTTTCTTCCATGCCACCCGGCTATAACCATCTGTTTCATAAGTGTGGGGGGCAGGTACTGTGGGTCTTTTATCTCCTCATAAATGGTCATTGCACCGCGGTAGACAGTATCAATACCTATCAGGTCAAGAAGGGTGAGAGGCCCCATCGGATGACGCAGACCCTGGGTAATAAGGGTATCTATATCCTCTTTTGTGCCCACACCGGCCTCTACCATACGCACTGCATTTAAAAGGAATGGTGTCAGTATCCTGTTTGAAAGGAACCCGGGTACATCCTTTGACACAACCATCGTCTTATCTATGGATTCAAGAAATTTCCTGGTGATATTTGTTGTCTCGATAGAGGTGGAAATGGCATTTATCACCTCGACCACCTTCATAAGGGGCACGGGGTTTGAAAAGTGTGTGCCGATTACCTTGTCCGGCCTGTTGGTTGCAGCGGCAATATTGATAACACTTATGGTTGATGTATTTGATGCAAGGATGGTGTGTTTCGGGCAAACGCTGTCAAGTTTCTTAAACACATCCTGCTTGACTGCCAGGTCTTCAATTACCGCCTCAACAACATAATCGACATCCTTGAAATCATCCAGCGTAAGGGTACCCTTGATCCTTGACTGGATCGCCTTCTTTTCATCAGCAGTAATCCTTTCCTTTTCTACAGACCTTGCAAGCACCTTGTCTATAGTGTCAAGTCCTTTATCCAGGTATGCCTTCTTGGTATCCATTACTATTACATCGTAACCAGACTGCGCGCATACCTGGGCGATCCCGCAACCCATTATACCGCAACCTACGACTCCAACCTTCTTTATATCCATATCTATATCCTCCAAATCATTTAACAGTTAATGACCTATTATACTAAGGCTATCAGCTCTACGGTTTGAGGTATGCGGTATACGGTAAAAATCTTCCCCGTATACCTAAAACCGCAGACCGTAAACCTTGAATCTTGAATTTTGAATCTTGAACCTTTAACCTATTTCTTTAATATGGTGACCGCACATGCCGCATTATCATCCATTGTCCAGCCGCCCGCATTTTCCACAAGGCCCACCTTTGGATTATTTGTTACCTGTCTCTTACCGGCCTCACCCCTCATCTGGGTAACAACCTCATACACCTGAGCGAGCCCAGTGGCGGATATCGGGTGACCCTTTGCAGCAAGCCCACCGCTCGGGTTAACAGGCAACCTGCCTGTCAGTGTGGTATGACCTTCATCTATCATCATACCTGCCTCACCCGGTTTACATAAGTGCAGCTCTTCATACATCCTGAGTTCAGCCGGTGACATGGCATCATGCACCTCCACCACCTGTACATCCTCCGGGCCTATACCCGCCTTTTCATAGGCCTTCAGGGCTGCCCTTGTGGTTATCTCTTCATGGTGCTCACCCGGTATATTATATGTGCCGGATACCAGCTCACATGCGGCTATCTGAATAGGGTGTTTTTTGGATATTTTTTTGGCGATATCGCTGCTGCATACGATTGCCGCAGCGGCACCATCTGCCATTGTGGAACACATGAACTGGGTCAGGGGCTCTGCCACAACGCGTGACTCAAGTATCTGCTCAACTGTCATGGCCTTCTGGAACTGTGCATATGGATTAAGTGAGCCGTTATACTTATTCTTTGCCGCCACCTTTGCAAAATGCAGCTTTGTAGCGCCTGATGCTGCCATCCATTTTTTGAGCTGGAGTGCATAGAGGGCAACAAACATGAAACCGAATTTGGCATATATGGTGCCGGCAGCCATTGTCTGGGCTGACTTTGCGGAGTCCCCGCAGAATAGTTTTTCAACACCAACTGCAAGGGCTATATCTGCATTTCCGGATCCAACCTCCATGTAGGCGCCCCTTAATGATGTTGACCCGCCGGTGCAGGCATTTTCCACATTAATTACCGGTATCCCGAAGATACCGGCTGATGTCAGGACATGCTGGCCTATTGTTCCCTTAAGTTCGGTGAGCTGCTGACCAACTGCATTTGCAACATATGCAACCTCAATATCTTTAATAGCGACACCGGCATCATTAAGGGCTGTCCATACCGCCTCACGGCCAAGGTCTTTCATATCGCGGTCTTCAAACTTGCCAAAACGGGTCATCCCGACCCCAATTATTGATACATCTCTCATGATATCCTCCTTATTTCCCGGCCGGTTTAAATTGATAACTGATCAGTTCATTGCCCTCTTCATCGTCCCTTATCTTGTCTATGACCATCTCCATCCTCATACCCAGCTTAAGGGAACCTTCAGTAGGTTCACAACCTGTAATCAGTGACCACATCTTGGGGCCATTATCCAGGTTGATATATGCCTGGATAGAGGGCTGTTGAAATCCGGGCAAGGCAGCCTGCACAATGCTGTAACTGTCTAAGGTTCCCTTGCCTTCAAACTTGGTTTCTTCCATTGTGTCCTGGATCTGACATCTGGGGCAGACCGGGGTCTTTGGAAATGCCGTAAGGCCACATTTTTTACACTTGTTTCCGATCAGGTACGATTTCCCGGTTCCGGGATCCGCCTCTATAAACAATCCTTCCTGTACTGGTATACGTTTTTTTGCCATATTGTTCTCCGTTTTTGTTTGGATTAATATTTTATGCCGACGTAGAGACGGGTTTGAAACCCGTCTCTACAAATTTTACAAACCACCTGCGTAAATTATTTCTTCCTCTTCGAGTTTTCTTATTTCCTCTTTACTATATCCTATTTCCATAAGTATAGCTGCCGCATCCTCCCCGCGCTTCGGGGCGAACTTTCTTATGCTTCCCGGTGTGGCAGACAATTTAACAGGAATCCCTGCCTGTCTTACCTTTCCAATTTCCGGATGATCCAGCTCAACTATCATATCCCTGTGCCTTATCTGTGGATCATCAGCCAGTTCATTAAATGAGAGCACTTTACTTACGGCAATATCAGATTTTGTGAGTATTTCAAACCACTCATCCCTCGTCTTTTCAAGAAACCTTTGTGTAAATACTTCGGTAACCTCTCCATATTTTTCAACCGCACCCTGGTAGGGGATTATATCTTCACAGCCAAGAGCTTTACACAGATTCACATAAAACCACGGCTCCGAACAGCCCAGGCTCAGCATTTTACCATCTTTTGTTTTATAAAGATTGTAAAAAGGCACTGTGCCGGTACTTACCATATCAGTTTCAGCGGGCATTTTATTGTTCATGGAATAAGCCGCAAAATAGGGGCCAAGCTGCGAAACCACCCCGTCTGTGATAGATATATCCACAAACTGACCTTCACCTGTTTTATCTCTTGCGATCACTGCGGCAAGTATGCCTATGACAGCCTGCATGCCCCCGCCAGCTATATCTCCAATAAGGTTACCCGGAAGGCGCGGTTCCTTTAAAACGCTGAGATACCCTGCCTGGGAAATATAATTAACATCATGACCGGGTAGGAATTTGTATGGGCCATCCTGGCCGTAACCTGTTATTGCACAGTAGATAATCCTTTTGTTTATCTTCTTCAGCCTTTCATACCCTATGCCAAGCCTCTCCGTAACGCCGGGCCTGAACCCCTCAACAACAATATCTGCTTTCTTTGCGAGCCTGTAAAAAATTTCCCGCCCCGCATCACTTTTAAGGTTTATACCTATGCTTCTCTTATTCCTGTTTGAGGGGTCAAATGGCGAATCAGGCGGTGCAAACTCCCTGACCTCCGGCATACCCTTGCCTTTTCCATCCTCCGCGCGCCTTCCTGATGGCTTTCCTGCCTCTTCAATCTTTATGATATCAGCACCCAGGTCACCTAAGACACCAGTACAGAAAGGGCCCGGCGCAAACCTGCTGAGGTCGAGGGCCCTTAAGCCGGAAAGGGCATGGGGGTTTTCCTTATTATTTGACTGCATATTTTTATTATTCATTTTAATTGGTTATCACCCGGTTTACGGTTCAAGGTTTGAGGTCTACGGAAAGACATTTTCTACCTTAAACCGCACCCCGTATTCCTCTTACCGTATACCGCATACCGTAGACCTAAAACCATTTTTAAAAACTACATAACTACTGTTTATCGAAACATATCCGCTAATCATCAAGTGGTAGCTACTACCGCCCCGTAAACTCCGGCTTTCTCTTTTCTCCGAATGCCTTAAGGGCCTCATCATGATCCTCTGATGTATCATTCACGATAGCTGAAAGCATTGCTGCCTCAAGCCTTATATCAGCGTCAGACATGATGGATTTATTGATATATGATTTTGTAAGCCTCATGGCTGTCGGGCTCTTGTCTGCAAGTTCCGCTGCCATCTCATCAACTGCCTTTTCAAATTCACCTGATGGGACTGCACGGTTAATAAGGCCTATCCTCTCGGCCTCTTTACCAGATATCCATTTACCTGTAAGGAGCAGTTCCTTTGCCCTTCTCATGCCGATTAAAAGCGGCAGCCTGTAAGGCGTCCCGCCAGCGCCGAACATCCCTACCTTCATATGCTGATCACCTATCATGGCATCTTCCACTGCAACAGCGAGATCACATGCAAGAAGGATTTCAAAGCCGCCTGCCAGCGCAAGGCCATTGATCGCGGCAATAACCGGTTTTGAGAGGCTTTCAATCTTTACAAGGAGTTCCTTGCCGACAGTCAGAAAGTCTGTCTGTGATTTCAGGTTAGTCAGCTCCTTTGCAGCAAACTTGAGGTCAACACCCGCACAGAAGGCCCTGCCGCTTCCTGTGATAACAAGCACCCTGACATTATTATCCTTATCAGCCTCATCAAGGGCCTCAGTGATCTCCCTGAAGGTGGTGCCGGTCATAGCATTAAGTTTATCAGGCCTGTTGAGAGTAAGCTTTGCAACCTTGTCCTTAACCTCATAAATTATAGTTTCATATTTTGACATATCTGCCTCCGTTTAAAGAGTTTCATATTTATGTTTTAAAACTTTTCATTCACAATTCGACGTTCAATGTTCGGTGTTGGACGTTCATCTTTTAACCTTACGCCTTGTGCCCTGCACCTCGCCTTTATTCGTACATCCTCGCCACCACATCCCTGTACCGCTCTGTTACATTTTTTCTTTTAATCTTGAATGTCGGGGTCACCTCTTCACGTTCCTGGCTGAATTCATCCTTAAGTATAGTAAACTTTTTAATCTGTTCAACCTTTGCAACATCCCTGTTCTGATGATCCACTTCCTTCTGTATCAGGTCAAGGATCTCTTTCTTTGTAATGAGGTCACCATAATCCTTATATGAAACATTATTCTTTTTAGCATACCTCTTAACCTCTTCCTGGTTAAGGGTAAGAAGGGCAACAAGGTAATCCTTACCTTCGCCGAACACCACTGCCTGACTGATAAAGGGGCTGAGTTTTAGAATATTTTCAATATAGGAAGGGGATACATTTTTACCGCCTGATGTAATGAGTATCTCTTTTTTCCTGCCTGTTATCCTGAGAAAACCATCTTCATCAAAGGCGCCTATGTCTCCTGTGTTGAGCCAACCGCCTTCATAGAGTTCCTCAGTAGCCTTGGGATTGTTCCAGTAGCCCGGGGTACTGAGCCAGCCCCTTGCTACAATCTCTCCATCATCCTTGACCTTTACCTCTATACCGTCAAGTGGCTTTCCAACCGTGCCGAACTTGAAAACACCCGGCCTGTTAATCGCCAGTTGCCCGCATCCTTCTGTGAGTCCGTACCCTTCATATAGGGGAACCCCGCATGCCCTGAAAAAATTGAGCATCTCGGCAGTCATGGGCGCCGCTCCAACCCCACCATACCTGAGTTTTTTTCCCACCTTTTCACGCACATCGTTTATGAAAAGCCTCTTTGCAAGGGCATATGAAAGAGATGCAAAAATATCCGGAGACTTTCCTTTTACATTCCATGAATCGTCATTGTACCTGGCACCCGCTTTAAGGCACCACCTGATTACCTTTTTCCTGAATGGCGAGGCCTTTTCTATCTCAGCTGATATATTATTATAATGTTTTTCAAAAAACCTGGGTGTTGTAAAAAAGAATGTGGGGTTCATCTCGCGCACATTGTCAAAGAGCTGCCTCATCCCCTCTGCATATACCTGTTCAATACCAAAGGTTATATGAAACCAGTGACCATTCCTGAGTTCAAGGGCATGTGCCATTGGGAGAAAAGAGAGGCCCCTGTCTGTTTCGTCTACCGGGAAAAACTTGGTATATTCCCGCAGGTTCATCAGGATGCCACCGTTGGTATCCATAACACCCTTGGGTGGCCCTGTTGTACCTGATGTATAAATTATAGCTGTTACATCCTCAGGCTTCACATCATGAAGCCTTTCAAGATATTCTTTGTCGCCGTTTTTCTCATATTCCACCTTGCCAAGGGCATAAAGTGCAGAGAGGGTAATAACACGCGGGTCTTCTACAGGAGAAAAGCCATCAAATACTATTATCTTTTCTATATGGGGGCAGGTTTCTGCCGCCTTTAATATCTTCTCACACTGTGTCCTGTTTTCTGCAAAAACTATCTTTGCACCCGAATCATTGATCACATGGGCGCACTCCCTGGGGCTGTTTGTCTGATAAATACCCGCAAAGATGGCGCCTGCATTAGCAATGCCAATCACTGTATATGCATAATCAGGCCGCGTTTCAGATATTACTGAAATACGGTCACCCTTTTTTACGCCAAGTCTCATGAGCCCGAGTGCAAGGCTCCTGACCTTATCACCGACCTCGGCCCATGACACGTTCTGCCACTTTCCATCCTTTTTGAATATCAGAAATGTCCTGTTATTCAGCCTGTTCAACTGTTCGTAAAAGACCTTTGGTAGAGTCCACTGTTCCATAAAAATATCCTTGTAATTTTAACTGTTCTTCAGCCCATTAATAATAAAGGTGTACATCTCCTCTGCAAGCTCATCAGGTGATACCGCACCCTTTGGCTCATACCATTGTATAATCCAGTTGAGCATGCCAAGAAGGGTAAAGGTTACCACGTTAATATTTCTCTTTGTGTCATGTTTATCCATTATTGCCTGAAGGATCTCCCTGATAACAGCAATATATTCGCGCTGTTTCTGTTTGAACTTCTGATAATAATCATCTTCCAGGGAGTGGGCCTCATAAACAAGGACCCTCATCCTGGCCGGGTGTTTAATAAAGGATTCAATATGATTTTTTATTATGCAGAGCAGCTTTTCTTCAGGGGTTTTGAGAATGGATAATTCATTGAATAGAGACTTGCTGGTGCTCTCCATGAAGTCATAGATCATGTCAAAGAGCATCTCCTGCTTGTTGGTAAAATGATAATAAAGGCCGGGCTTACTGATATTGAGGGCATTTGAGATATCCCTTATGGATGTCTTCTCATATCCGTTTACATAAAACAGTTCAGCTATGTCCTGAAGTATCTGTTCCTTTTTATTCATTTACCATTCCCGCTGAAACCGGCATTTAGAGACTCTGGAAAATAACTTTACCGAACGTTCGGTTTATAGCTAACCGAGAGTTCTATGTCAAGAACTTTAGGGTTTTTAAAACCCGACTATTTCAGATTTTAGATTCACATCTGTTATGAAATCCGCAATTTCTGAGGGATATCATTCCGGTTTCAGGGCCATATTCGAAGGTGAACCTTAAGCCTTTACCAGCATAGGCAATAAAAACACCATCTCCGCCCTCAGAGTATTTGGCTTTGACATCTCTAGCTTTATGTACATTCAATGAATGGTGTCTTGGATTAACAGAAAGGATATTTATTGCTTTATCCAGCGCCCGCTTTTCTCTTTGGTCTAGACTGTCATAGCTTTCAAGAAAAAGACGCTCAAAGGATAATAAAAATGGAGGGGCTGTCACTGGCATATTTTATTTTTTCCCAAGTCGCTTCAGTGCCTCTGAAGGACTGGTGGCAGAAACTGGTTTACGTTTATCCTTGTTAACCTTTGTCTCCAACTCCATCGATTCCGGAGAAAGAGCTTCTTCCGGGACATCGGACATATCAGTGAATTTTCTCACGGTTCTAACAGGATAGAGGGTTATTTGACTGCCATCAATGACATATTCAAAAAGCTCCTCGGATCTGAAACCTGAAGGAAGCGTGATCCTCCCACGGGAATCTGTTTTGAGGATGTTTATATTAGCCATATAGTAACTCCTGCTTGTTAATAACTTGTTGTAAAGATAATAATTTTAACTGTGTCAAAAGTCAATAGTGGGAAAATGGGAAAGATGAAGAATATGATGTCCTGAGTAAAGATTTTTCAACTGCCTGAGGGACCTGAATAGGTACAATTTAATAAAACATTTAAAGCAGGTTTAGATAAAACAGATATGCAATCTTTACCCAGCTGTGATATAAAAAATATTATAAAAAGTAAAACAGATCAAAAAGGTGGATACTAAGATGGCTGAGGACAAAACATGACTGCTTATTGCGGAATGAACTGCACCAAATGCGAATGCTATCAGGCAACAAAGGAAAATGATGATAGCCTGAGGGCTAAAGTCGCAGGGAAATGGAGCAAAAATTATAATTCAGACATTAAGCCTGTCCAGATCAACTGCACAGGCTGCAAGGCCGAAGGGGCCAAATTTTATTTTACAGGGGAATGCCCTTTACGCAAATGCAACATTGAAAAGAATACACCCCACTGTGCCGGATGCACCCAGTACCGGTGTAAGACACTTGATAATTTCATCGCCAAGGCCCCGGCAGTTGGTAAGGCCCTTGAGAAATTAAGGTGATAAGCAAAACTGCTTTTGATAGCCCATCTAAAAATTAACAGCACCCTCCCTGAGGTGTCGTTTTAGAGGCATGTAAATTATGCCCTTACCCCTGACTAAAATGAACCTAACTTCATAAAAGTCACATCATTTTGATAATATTTATAAAGCTCCTTGCTAAATAAAAGTTTTCCATCCTGATTTTTTGTTTTAAAAGTGATATCAGCATGAAAAAATTTGAGAATCAATTTAATTTACAGCTTGACACTAGTATCATGTTAATTAAGAATCGGACTCAATTTATACCTCTGGAGATTCTGAATGGTTTTACAAAATATTGAAATAACAGATGCGCTTTGCCGGAATGTCGCTGACACCCGGTATAATGATATAGATGAAGCAGTTATTGAAAATGCAAAAAACCGTGTCATTGATGTGCTTGGATGTGTTGCAGCCGGCGCATATGCTGAGAGCAATCCCGGACTTGTGAGGCTGATCAGGGACTGGGGAGGTAAGCCCGAGGCCAGCATCCTGATACATAGCGGTAAAACCGTTGCCCATAATGCGGCACTCGCTAACAGTGTGATGGCCCGCTCCTTTGATTTTGAATCACTCGGCCCTCTGGTTGATGGGAGATCATACCCGGCGCACATAAGCGGAACAACCGTGATAACCGCAATCACAATGGCTGAAAGTTATGGTGTATCCGGCAAAGAACTTTTAACCGCACTGATTTCCGGTGATAATTTAACCTCAAGGATCATTGCAGCAGAAAGCACTGGCGGGCTTCCGCCCGGATGGGACAGTGTTGGTACGACAAACACTTTCGGAGCCGCTGCCATTGCCGGGCGGATCATGGGTCTTACGAGCAAGCAGATAAAAAATGCCCTTGGTCTTGCATTCAACCAGATGTCAGGCTCAATGCAGAATATTTGGGATGGTGTGCCCGCCTTTAAGCTCCTTCAGGGGTTATCCTCCAGAAACGGGATTATCTCTGCAGAGCTTGCAAAGGCAGGATGGGCAGGCCCGGATGACCCACTGTTCGGAAAACTCGGCTATTTTAAACTTTTTGCAGGCGGTTGCGGCAACCCGGAAATCCTTACAAAAGAGCTGGGCAAAAAATATTTCACGGATGCACACTTTAAACTCTACCCGTGCTGCGCTGTAAGCCATGCAGCAGTGGACTGCGCCCTGTTCATTGCGAACAATTATAATATTGATTACAGAAAGATAAAAGAGGCGGTGCTGTATGTCTCAAGGTCCGGCCTTAACAGCTTCCTTTCTCAGCCACTTGATGCCAATGATTTTCCTCATGCTGGCTCTGCATTCAATTATAAATATCATGTAGCAACCGCGCTCATAAACAAATCCATGAAACCTGAGCACTTTGATAGTGCCTGTGTGCACTCCCCTGAGATTATCAGGTTTATGGATAAGATCCGGCTTGAGCAACTGCCGGGCGTTGAAAGAGAGCTTTTGTGTGCAAGGATCATTGTGACAATGGATACGGGTGAACAATATGAAAAACTTGTTGAATCTCCAAAGGGTGATCCGTTAGGCAACCCCCTTTCAAAGGATGAGATCTTAAATAAATTTATCTCAAACCTTGAGTTTTCAAAAAAAATTGATACCCTCAAAGGTAAAAAACTGATATCGCTTCTGGACAGACTTGAAGAACTTGAAAACATTAATGAGGTTATCAACCT
>CAZCMD010000027.1:0-8112 GCA_964499695.1 uncultured Desulfatiglans sp. | reverse complement strand
TTTAAAACCGCTCCAAGAGGCATTATAAACCTTGAAAAGCATATCCCGGAACATAAAGGGCTTGGCTCCGGATCACAACTGGGCCTTGCCCTTACTACTGCGTTGACAAAGATATGCAATATCTCTGAAAACAATCATACCCTTGCCCGTATTGCAGGCAGAGGCCTTCGTTCCGGGATAGGAATCACCGCTTTTGAAAAAGGGGGTTTCATTATTGATGGCGGGAAAAGGATGGTGAGTGGGAAAAAACATTGTAACGAACCTCCAAGCACTTTGTTGAGATACAATTTCCCTGCATCATGGCATTTTGTGCTTGTGATACCTGATAAAAAGGTGGGGCTCTCCGGTGAACAGGAAAAGGAGGCAATGGGCTATGTAAGCCCGTCAAGAAAGATCTCTGAAGAGATATGCAGGATCGTAATGATGCAGTTGTTACCCGCCCTTGTTGAAGAGGATATTGAAAAATTCGGGGACGCAGTATCAGAGATAGACATAAGGACCGGTACCTTTTTTAAACCTGTGCAGGGGGGCATCTATTCTGAAAAATCATCCTATGCGATAATCAGGCAGATGATAGAGTCAGGAGCAGCCGGTGCGGGTCAGAGCTCATGGGGCCCTGCCGTATATGGACTTGTCCATAAAAACGAGGCCGCAAGACTTTCCGAAAGGATGAAGGATTTTTTAGAGAGGAAAAAAATCACAGGCGATGTTATTATTACACAGGCACGTAACAGAGGCGCTAAAATAACAATTGTCCCATAACAAAATGGAGGAGTACCATGAAAAAAATACTGATCCAGATAGACAGCAACAAGGTTCCGAGTTCCTTTGACACCATTACAGCGCTTGATTCAGGGGTTGATCATATACTCTCCTATGGCGGGATATTACCCGGTGAGGTGCGTGACATCGTATATGGCGCCATGTTTACAAGGGGAGAATCTGACCTTAAAAGCAGTGCCATTTTTATTGGCGGATCAAATGTATCTATCGGTGAGATATTACTCAAAGAGGCAGTGGATAGCTTTTTCGGGACAACAAGGGTATCGGTAATGATGGATGCAAACGGGTGCAATACAACGGCTGCCGCTGCAGTAAGAAAAATCCTTTCCTGCGGTAATATCAAGGGTAAAAAGATTACTGTGCTTGGCGGAACGGGCCCGGTAGGCATGAGGGCGGCAGCGCTTCTTGCAAAAGAGGGGGCAAGTGTCACTATTACATCCAGAAAACATGAGAACCTTAAGGATACATGCAGTACCATAGAAAAACGCTTTGATGTAAAGGTAACACCCGCCGTAGTAAACGGGGAGGAAGAAACAGGATACGTCATAAGTGACAGCTATGCGGTGATTTCATGCGGGGCTGCCGGTATTCAAATGCTTTCCGAAGCGAGTTGGGGAAAGTTTCCGGCGATCAAGGTCCTCGCCGATGTTAACGCTATACCCCCCTTTGGGATCGAAGGCACAAAACCACACTGGTCTGCAAAGGAAAAGGATGGAAAAATAATTTTTGGCGCCCTTGGGATAGGTGCCTTGAAAATGAAGGTACACAGGGAATGTGTCTCGAATCTGTTTGACCAGAATGACCTTGTGCTGGATGCAGAAGGAATCTACAAGGTCGCGAGCAGATTGAACTGATATTCAGATATAATGAAAACACTTATCACAGGTGTGAGTACGCGGGCGATTGCAGAATCAGCAGTGAAATCCGGCAATGATGTATTCACCATTGATTACTTTGGCGATCACGACCAGAAACAGATTGTTGAAAATTACTCACTCCTAAGGGACTTCAATCTGCCATTCAGGGCAGAAAACCTCATAAAGGCATCTACCCAGTTTGAATTTGATTCTCTTGTCTACATATCCAATTTTGAAAATTTTCCTGAATTAATAGAAAAATTCTCAACCAGGGCTGAGATACTTGGAAATGCACCGGACATCCTGAGAAAGGTACGCAACTGGAAGGTGTTAAGAAAGTTCATGACAGAAAACCACATCCCTTTCCCGGAAACTCTGCTCGCTGGTGAGGAAGAGAGGGTGACAGATAAGGGTGGTTGGCTCCTTAAACCGACAAACAGCGGGGGTGGATCACGAATAAAGGTGTGGGAAGGTGAGGAGCTATCAACAAATCAGATCATCCAGAGATATGTGGACGGGATCCCTGCCTCAGTATGTTTTATTGCTAATGGATGCAAAAGTGTATTGATAGGGTTATCCTCTCAACTTATTGGCCTTGATGATCTTGGAGCAACGGGCTTCACATGGTGTGGAAACATCCTGCCCCTCTCGTTTGATGAAAAAGAGAGCCATTACATAATTGGTCAGATGGAAAACATAACCTCTTTACTCACAAACCATTTCAACTTGAAAGGTGCATGCGGTATTGATATCGTTATAAAAAGAGATAAAAAAGGGAGATTAACCCCATATATACTCGAAATTAACCCTCGATACACAGCCTCAATGGAGCTTGTTGAAAATCTCTACGGCCTCAATATATACTCCATTCATATCAACGCTCTTCAGGGTAAGCTCCCTGACTTTTCCTTGGCAGATAAACATAGCACGCAATTTTTGGCTAAAGGCATCCTTTTCGCCCGAAACGATATAAAGATAAAAGAAACTGCAAACTGGAAAAGGCGGGGCATAAGGGATATACCATTTGAAGGGGATATGATAGAAAAGGAACATCCAGTGTGCACCATTCTTGCGGATGGGTCAGATTATAATGAATGCAGGTCAAATCTTTTGGCATTGGCAGATAAAATAAGGCTTGAAACAGCTGATTTTCAAACTGATACAGGGATAAGAAAGGCTACATGAAAAGATATCTGTTCATAACCGGCAGGCTCGCAGCAAAGGCCCTTGAAAAATGTCTTGGGAATCTGAACCTTGATTTTCAGTATGATATTTACATGCTCAACTGTACTGTCGCCGCCTTTATGAACACAGAATGGATAGCAAATCACCTTGATCGTGGGCTGAAGTATGACATGATATTCATACCAGGATTATCCGATGGCGACCTTTCCCTGATTGAGGATAAAACCGGTGTCCCGGCTCAAAGGGGGCCCAAAGATCTTAAAGACCTTCCCCTGTTTTTTGGTGAAAATAAAGAGCTTCAAGGGTTTGGCGCACACAAAATAAAAATTATTGCTGAGATCGTTGATGCATACAGCCTTTCTATCAATGACATTATAAAGAGAGCAGAATATTTCAGGGATTCAGGGGCAGATATTATTGACCTTGGTGGCCCTTCTAAGGGCGAGTTAACGGATGTTGAGAGAAAAGTCAGGGTTCTCAAAGATTCAGGCTTTAAGGTAAGCATAGACTCATTTGATAAGGATACCGTATTAAAGGCGGACAGGGCCGGTGCTGATCTTATTTTAAGCGTCAACTCGGTTAACATTGATATTGCGCGACAGGTAAATGCAAAGGTTGTTGTCATCCCTGACTTTGGAAAAGGGCTAGATTCCCTGTATGAAAATATTGCAAAACTGGATGCCATAGGAAAAGAATATATATTGGACCCGATACTTGATCCCCTTTGTATGGGGTTTACCCAATCCATTGAAAGGTATATAAGGCTGAGAAAGGATTTCAATGATAAAGAGATAATGATGGGGCTTGGCAACCTTACCGAACTAACCGACGCTGACAGTACTGGTATTAATGCCCTTATGGCAGGCGTTGCAACAGAGCTTGATATCAATTATGTGCTTACAACAGAGGTGATAAGCTGGGCAAGGGGCTCTGTTAAAGAACTGGATAGGGCAAGAAGAATTATGCATTATGCGAGAGAAAACCATATCCCACCTAAAAGGATAAGCTATGATCTTGTAGCCCTTAAAGACCCGCCTTTTGATGTATATGCTGAAGAAGAACTTAAAAGCATGCAAAAGGAAATAGGGGATAAAAATTTCAGGATATTTACGGACAATATTAAAATATACCTGTTTAACCGTGATATCTTTTTGAGTGGCACTGACCCGCAGGAGATATTTGGCAGGCTTCAGATTAGTGATCCGGGGCATGCCTTTTACCTGGGCAAGGAGCTTGAACGCGCAGCACTGGCAATAAAACTTGGCAAAAAGTATGTACAGGAAGAACCGCTCAGGTGGGGGCACATAAAATAAAGGCTCAAGGAACAGGGCACAGGGCACAAGGCGCAAGGATGTAGGGGCACACCGCACTTGTCCGCCATAGTTTTAACGAAGGTGGAGCGTGCCCTCATTGAGGAGCAAGGAAAACAATTGCTATGAAAATAAATAACGTAGAAATAGAAGACACATTCGCCGAGGCATTCGGCATGAAGGCTGCCGGGATAATCATAACCGCAATTAATGATAAATGGGCCATGACTGCGGCACAAACCGCAACCGGCTTTGCAACTTCCATAATCGGATGCGGTTGTGAAGCTGGGATTGATACTGTATTATCTCCAGAAGAAACGCCTGACGGCCGTCCGGGTGTCAGGGTCCTGTTTTTCACTATGTCTACAAAGGATATGGAAAAGCAGCTTATGAACCGCATAGGCCAGTGCATAATGACCTCCCCCACATCCGCATGTTTCAATTATCTTGAATCTGATAAAAAGATAAAGACAGGAGGTAAACTCAGATACTTTGGTGACGGTTTCCAGAGCAGCAAGTTTATAGATAGACGCAGGTTCTGGCGTGTTCCGGTAATGGACGGGGAGTTCTTGCTGGAAGAAAGTTACGCTGTAGCCAAGGCTATAGGTGGCGGCAACTTTTTTATACTTGCAAAAGATTTAACATCCGCCCTTACAGCTGCTGAATCGGCAATAGAAGAGATGAAGAAGGTGCAGGGGGTGATCATGCCCTTCCCTAGCGGCGTTGTAAGGAGCGGCAGCAAGGTTGGTTCAAGATATAAGGGGCAGCATGTCTCAGTTAACACTGCCTTTTGCCCAACAATCCGTTCAAGGGTAGAAACAGGTATCCCCGAGGGGGTAAATGCTGTTCTTGAAATAGTAATAGACGGCCTGAATGAAGATGCAATAAAAAAGGCCACGAGATTGGGCATATTAAAGGCATGCATACCAGGGGTTATAAAAATTTCAGCAGGCAATTATGGCGGTAAACTGGGAGAATATCATTTTCATTTGAGAGAAATTTTGAAAACGGTTTAAGGTATAAGGTCTACGGTTTACGGTTAAAGACTTTAGCATATCATAAGGAGAGATTTACATATGATTACAATGAATAACAGAGCATATGAACTGGCAACACAGATGGCTGCGGATTCAGATGCCCTTAATATATCAGTTGATAAACTCCCATGCGGGGCCACTGTGATAGATGCAGGTGTCAACGTTACGGGTTCCTATGAGGCTGGAAAACTATTCAGTGAGATATGCATGAGCGGGCTTGGTAAAGTGGAATTCTGCGAACTCACATATGATGACTTTTCCATCCCCGGCGTAAAGGTCACCGTAAATAATCCTCTACTTGCATGTATGGGGTCACAGTATGCAGGCTGGGCAATAAAGGTGGAAAGGAAAGATAAAAAGCCTTTTCAGGCAATGGGGTCAGGTCCTGCAAGGGCTCTCTATTTTAAAGAGGAGCTGCTCCAGAAACTTGATATAAAGGAATCAGCTGACAGGACTGTAGTCCTGCTTGAAACCGGCAAACTCCCCGATGAAGAGGTTGCATTATGGGTTTCAAAAAAATGCAGTATATCGCCTGAAAAGATATTCCTCATTGCAGCGCCAACAGCCAGTATTGTGGGTTCCATCCAGATAGCAGCACGGATTGTAGAAACAGGTCTTCATAAAATGATAGAAACAGGATTTGATATCAAAACAATAATATCAGGCTTTGGTGTCTGCCCGATCACACCTGTTGCTGAGAATGACCTTAAGGCCATAGGCAGAACAAACGACGCAGTTCTTTTCGGAGGCAGGGCATGGTATACAGCCAGATCAGGCGCAGAGGCAGTTGAAAAAATCATCAACAAGTTACCCTCTTCTGGATCAAAGGATTACGGTACACCCTTTTATGACCTCTTTAAAAGCTATGACTATGATTTTTACAAGATCGACCCTATGCTTTTCAGCCCTGCTGAGATTTCAATAAATGATACAATAAGCGGGAGGACATTCAGGTCAGGCAGGGTTAATCCAGAACTTCTTAAGAAGGGGCTTTTTTCGTGAAAATAGCGATCCTCGGTAAAAAAGATGCATGGTATACTGCTGCCATCCAGAATGCCTTCAGGGCTAGAGGCATTGATGTCCCATGTTACCCGATTACAGCACTTACAGCATCTGTCGGGATGAATAGTTTCATGCGGTCATCCGGAGGGTCCCTTGATGATTTTGAGACCCTGCTTGTGCGCGCAATACCGTCCGGGTCACTTGAGCAGGTAATCTATCGGATGGATGCACTTCACCGCCTTGAAAATCGAGGTGTACAGGTAATCAACCCGGCAGAGACAATCGAACGGGGCGTTGACAAATATTATACCCTCACCCTTGCAGAAGATATAGGTATACGAATTCCCCCTACAATTATCACAGAAAAGTTTGAAGATGCCCTTTCTGCCTTTGATGAACTGGGTGGTGATATCATCGTCAAACCCCTTTTCGGCTCCGAAGGGAAAGGCATGGTAAGGGTAACCGACAAAGATGCTGCCTACAGGCTGTTCCGGTCCATTGAGATGGGAAGATATATTTTTTATATGCAGAAATACATACCACATGGGAACAGGGACATCCGCCTGTTTGTTTTGGGAGGAAAGGTCATGGCCGCCATGACCAGAAAAGGGAAAGACTGGAAGTGCAATATAGCAAACGGTGCAACAGGAGAGCCCTTAACGCCGGACAGGGAGTTATGCGAGGCAGGTATCCGTGCTGCAGGAATGCTTAAAGCCGATTATGCAGGGGTTGATATTTTACCCGGAGATGATGGCAATTATTACCTGATTGAAGTTAATTCCATACCCGGATGGAGAGGTCTGGAGAAGGCAACAGGCTTTGATGCGGCCGGGGCCATTGCTGATTATGTGCTTAAAAAATAAGTTACTCTATAAAGACTTATTATAGTATTACCACAGAGACACAGAGGTCACAGAGACAAAATAATAATTATAAAAATCCTCCGTGAACTCCGTGCCTCTAGTGAGTGTAACGAACGAGTGGTGAATATAAATTTTATGGATATCAATGAAAAGATAGGGCTTGCAGCAGAGCTTGCCTGCCTTCTTGAGGCAAGCGCTGAAAAGCCCGGCAATGTCACACCCAGCCATAATTTTACTGATACAAGATATGAGGATTTTCTCATAAGCGCTGCTGCCATAGGAAGAGCATTCAGGAACGTAACGAAAAACTCTGTTGGCGAAATAATCATCACCGCGGTAAAAGATACAAAGAGGCTGACTGGTGTGAACACCAACCTCGGGATAATCCTTCTGCTTACACCCCTTGCTAAGGCATTTTCTTATGGAGAAATGCCTGATCTAAAAATCAATTTGGAACAGGTCCTGAGTAAATTAAATGTAGATGACGCCAGGCTTGCTTATGAAGCCATAAGAATCGCCTCTCCCGGTGGTATGGGAAAGGTTGAACACCACGATATAAATGATACAGATATAAATATAACCCTGCTTGAGGCAATGGATCACGCAAAAGATAGGGACAGCATAGCAAGGGAGTATGTAACAGGTTTTGAAATTACATTTAATATTGGACTTCCTGCCTTAAAAGATGCTTTAAAAAAAGTGGTGACCTTTTCAGACGCTGTTGTCAAGACATTCCTTACCATCCTTTCACAGGTTCCTGATACACTTATTGCAAGAAAACAGGGAATGGATAAAGCTAAGCATATTTCTGATCAGGCAGCAGATGTTATAAAGTCAGGAGGTATATTCAGTGAAAAAGGCCGCAACAAAATAAAAGCTCTGGACACCCTATTGCGTGGGGGCGAAAAATCTTTCGCCCTGGACAATCGCCTCAACCCCGGTACAACTGCTGATCTCACTGCTGCTGTGTTGTTTGTTTACCTTATGGAGAATGACTTGAAGGTGCAGGCCCTATAGGGGCGAATAATTATTCGCCCCTACAATCGAGACATTCTCCAGATAATAAAAAGATGAA
>CAZCMD010000026.1:0-38915 GCA_964499695.1 uncultured Desulfatiglans sp. | reverse complement strand
AACCGACGATGGCCGGATAAAGGTAGATACTATTTTTCAGAATGAAACTATATGGCTGACCCAGGCGCAGATGAGTGAGTTGTTTGATGTAAATGTTCCAGCAATATCCAAACATCTAAACAATATTTTTGAAGAGGGGGAACTGCAAAGAGAGGCAACTATTTCCAAAATGGAAACAGTTCAACCGGAAGGCAGCCGGCAGGTAACCCGGACAGGGACACATAAATTGATCAATCCCTGGAAAAAGCAGGTCTTCCTGGTCCAATGAAAAGTACCCGGATCATTTTAAGTAAATAAAGGAGGTTTTTATTTTAAGTAGTTACCTTTGTGACCCTGTGCCTTTGTGTGAGATTCAGCTTTTTTACGAAACCATCAATCCTGGTTTTCTCTGTATCTTTTCAGCCTGTGCCGAAGGGTGTTTCTGCTGATGCCAAGCATCTCGGCTGCTTTTACCTGATTGTTTCCACACTCTTCAAGCGCCTTCATTATTATTGTTTCTTCAACTGTTTCAATGATATTTGCATGAATACCCTCGCTGAAAAGCTGCATTACATCGGGCAGTATATTTTCTATCTTGTCCTTTAATCGCTCCATCACCTGTTTACGGTTTGGTGCCTGGGCATCATACTCCCTTTGCCTGTCAAGGAACTCTATATGTTCTCCGGTAATAACATCCCCGGCACACAGGATAACAGCCCTGTTCAGGCAGTTTTCCAGTTCCCTGATGTTACCAGGCCATGAATAGGACTTGAACCGGTTTATGACCCCTTCTGACACATACCGGATGATCTTATTGTGCTCCGCAACAAAACGGCCAATAAAATATTCAACAAGCTCAGGGATATCTTCAGTACGTCTTCGTAGTGGCGGAAGGTCAATTGATATGACTTTTAGTCTCCAGTAAAGGTCTTCCCTGAAAACGCCCTCCTGTACGGCCAGTGAAAGATCCTTGTTCGTTGCGGCAATGATACGCACATCAACCTTTATGGTCTTTACACCGCCAAGCCTTTCAAATTCTCCCTCCTGAAGCACCCTTAAAAGCTTTGCCTGAAGGGGCATGGATAAGTCGCCTATTTCATCCAGAAAACAGGTGCCCCCGTTTGCGCGTTCTATTTTGCCTATTTTTGTATGGCGTGCCCCTGTAAATGCCCCGGGTTCATATCCGAAAAGTTCACTTTCAAAAAGCTGCTCAGGTATGGCTGCACAGTTTATGGCAATAAAGGGCTTTTCTTTCCTGCTGCTGTGATGAAAGATCGCCTTTGCCGCAAGCTCCTTTCCGGTGCCGCTTTCACCGGTAAGAAGCACAGACACATTCTTTTCAGCGATCTGGCCGATGGTTTTATAGACCTCCTGCATGGCCTTGCTGTGCCCCACCATTTTCAGGCTCTTGTTCTGATCGATCTTATCCGGGGCAGTCAGCGTGTCAGGCAAAAATACCTTTTCCTTCATTCTGCTGTTCAGTTCAAGCGCCTCACTTACGATACGGCTTAAATCCTTTCTTTCAAAGGGTTTGCTCAGGTAATCATATGCCCCGCGTTTCATTGCCTCTATAGCGGTATCTGTACTGCCGTATGCAGTCATGATTATTACAGGGGTTTTTATCTGATAAGCCTTTATCTCCTTCAATGTATCAAGGCCGTTTAGTCCGGGCATCTTGTAATCAAGCAGGATAAGATCATAAGGCTCATTCTTGATTTTATTAATGGCCTCTTCTCCTGAAAGGCAGGTTGTTACGTCATACCCTTTCCGATTGAAAAATCTCGCGAGAAAGTGGTTAAGACTTTTGTCATCATCAATCAGTAATATTTTTTCAGTTTGCATGATTCTCATTGAATGATACAGGCAGGAAGATTGAAAAAATCGCGCCCCCTTCTTCCCTGTTTCCTGCAACTATTTCTCCATTATGTCGTTTCAAGGTATTAAATACCATGGGAAGGCCAAGGCCTGTCCCTGCTGATTTGGTTGTGAAAAATGGATCAAAGATATAATTAATATTTTCAGGGGCGATACCAGTACCGCTGTCCTCAATATCTATTCGGATCATGGGGATAGGGTGCCCATTTTCCTCCTTTTTACCTGTAGTAAGTTCAGCTCTAATTCTAATATGGCCCTTTTCAGGCATGGCTTCAAGTGAGTTGATAAACAGATTGATCAATGCCTCTTCAAGCAGTTTAATATCGCCTGTAATCTCAGGCAGGTTTTCCGGGATCAAAGTCTCTAACACACATTCCTGTTTATTGGCCAGAGGCCGAACAAGGGCGACAACATCCCTGATCAGGTATTCCACAGAAACCTTTGAAAAAACCATATCCTTTGGCTTTGTATAATCCAGCAAACGGTTTATGGCAACCTCTATTCGTGATATCTGCCCCATAGCAATGTTAAAGTCCTCTATAAACTCCGGTGATATCTCTATTTCACTCTGTATTGATTCAAGAAATAGCTTTAATGATGTTAATGGGGTACGGATCTCATGTGAAATGGCCGCCCCAAGGCGTCCCAGGGCGGCAAATTTTTCTGACCGCTCGGCTATTATCCTGACCTGTTTCAGGGTCTGGCCGGTCTCTTCAAGTTCTGCGGCCTTAAGATTGAATTTTTCCTCAAGGGTATTTTGCCTGTGCTGGATCATGCGGGCCATCTCTAAAAAGGCCCGGCACAATGTGCCGATTTCATCTCTTCGGTTTGTCTCAATGCCTTCATGGGTAAAATTTGCGCGGGCAAGGTTATTCGCTGACCGGCTCAGGTTTCGTACCGGACGGATAACATGATATGAAATAATCCATGTAAGCCCCAGGGCGCTTGCTATTGCGAGAAAAACCGTGAAACCTATCAGGCGTTTCATGCTGTCAGCGCTCCTGAAGGCCTCATCCCTGTCCTGTTCCACAACAATATACCAGTCAGTATCGCCAACCCTGCGGGATGTGCCCAGCACCTCAATATTGCGGTAGTCAAGGTATGTCTTTTTCGGGTCCCGGTTGTCAAAGATATTTTTAAAGCCTTCAGACTGCGATATGTTTTCAGACAAAATACGTCTAGGTTCTTTATGGGCCAGAAATGTTCCATTCCTGTCCACAAGGTAACATTCACCTGTCTCTCCCAGCGCAACTTGCAGTATGATGTTTATGATGTTATGGGTCCCCACCGTACTTAGAACACTCCCGATCTGATTGCTATCTTTAAAAACAGGGGCGATTATACGGAAAGTTGATTCCCTTTCATCAGGGAGATATGTAACAGGTGTTAAAACAAGGGAATCCTTTTTGACAGGTAAAACCTCTGGCGGGTCAAGACCGTGATCAGTCTCTCCGGTGCTGAAAACAAGCTCATCCTTTTCTGAATAAACTGACAAGTTGCTATAAACGCCATATTGTTTACGGATAAGTTCAAGATAGGGGGCCATCAGGTCAGGGTCCATGGATTTTACAATTGAGGTTCCGGCAATAACCTGCATGTCCTGCTTTCGTTCTTCCAGCCATCGCTCAAGTATGAACGACTTGTCTGTTGCAATATTGTCAAGCTGGCGCAAAACCAGGTTTTCAACAAGGGATTCAGTGGTCTTTATGGAATAAAAACCGATAACGGCAAGAGGAACAAGTGCAAGCACAAGGAATAAAAATACAAGCTTGTTTTTCAGGTTAAAGATATTTTTTACTGTTTCCAATCAGTCCCTGGTTTATATTTTTATAATTTTCATAATCGCCGCTTTTTCTATTAAACGGAAAGACCAAAAATTGCAACTTTATACCTGTTAAATCCAGTAACAGATAAGTTCCTGCGTTACAACATCCGACCTCATAATCATGCCCTTCTCCTCTATGTCATAGACCTTTACAATATGTGAAAGCCCCTCATCCTGCGGACGTAACAGGTGAAGCCTGTTTGGCAGGGTTAAAAGCCTTTCCGGCCTGAAAACTACATCCCTGTTTTCAGGATAAATTGCCGCATAAAATATACTGGTCTCAGTAAGATCGTGAAAAAAATGGGTACCGAATGAGAGGTCAGGCACCATGCTTCCCGCCTGATAGCTGATTTCAACCAGGGCAGTCATATGATTGATCTCTGAAAATTTTACCGGAATACCCATGGCCGGGGTCTGTGTACCCCATCTGCCTGGCCCCATGAGCATGGCAGGGTTTTTTTGAGGGGCAATGATCTCTCTATTCAACTTCCCGATGAGTCTCGCTACACTGTACTTTTCAGAAACAGTTGCTGCGGCATACCTTTCAGGATCAACCCAGATAAGCCTTGTAATGGGGAGAACTACATTCCCTCCCATGAAATTGCCTTCCATCCTGATAAACACCTTTTCAGGATCAATCTTATCAGTAAGGGGGATATCCGTTGTCTTATATATTGTCTGAAAGGGGCGACACTGGAGCAGGTTTACCTGTAGCTCATGAGCAAGATTGTGATTGACAGTAAACTCTATCTCCACAGGCACGGAGTAGGCATGTTCAAGGGTCTTAAGCATCTTCCTCATGATATCTATAAATTGTGTTTTGGTAAGAAAATCATCAAACGTTAAAACCCATTGATTTTTTGATAACCCGCCTTCATAGGCTATATCAGCATCGTATATCGCTATTGATTTCAAATCCATGTCAGGAATCTTTTCAATAAGCTCATTGAGTGAAAGGGTTTTTAATTTGTTTTCCGGAAGGTCAAGATAATCCACATAATGCTGCGAATATTTTTTAATATCCTGCATGCCTGCAAGCGGCTTTATCAGAGGGTCGTCGAGCGCAACTATCCTTGGATAGTCTGTTTCCACCCTGTTTACTGCACGTGTGCCAAGCCCCATTACCAGACGCAGCATCCCTGCCTCATGATCCATATTCTTTTTCCATACATAAGGGTTGCGCGACAGGCCCACGCCGGCCAGCTCCGGGAAAAAGCAGGTGTTATGACTTGCGCCTGAAACCCTCTGCACCATGATAGCCATCTTCTCATCAACCTTGTCAAGGCCGCGCTGTGTCCGGTAGGCAAGGGCCTCTTCACTCATGGTTCCGGCATAGATCCGTTTTACAGCCTCCTCAAATATCTCATACCGCTTTTCAGGCGAGCCCTGGTTTACACAGAAGAAGCTTTCATATCTCCCTGCAAAGGCGCTTCCGAATGCGTCCTCGAGAAGGCTGCTTGAACGTACTATTATTGGAGATTGCCCAAAATATTCCAGCATAAGCTGAAACCGCTCACGTATGGGGTCAGGGAATGTCCCGGTTATGATTTTCTCTTTTAGCTCACCCGCCTTTTCGAAGTACCCTTCAGATGTTTTATGGACCATAAATAGCTTCCACCAGCCATTCCTGACAATATAAGAGTAGAATACATCCGACCCTATATAAAATGAGTCATGGGGCTCAAGCATCCGGTCCCAGTTATATTCTGTGTTGCTTTTAAGTATCTTCCGGGCAAGCAGCATACCCAGTGCCTTGCCGCCTATAAATCCTGTGCCGATGAGCCTTTCCTTGATAAAGAGCAGGTCTTCAATCGTCAGGTATTGCCGTATCAGGTCCAATACTCTTACGCTTCTGCTAAGTATAAGCCTCCCAAGTTGTTCCACCTTGTCCTTCTTTTCAGGGGGAGCTGTTTCCGGCCCCATGAGATCGTAAGCCTGCATAAAGAGATGATCCCAGTAATCCAGTGTTCTCTGGGCAGTCGCCGCATTTTCACGCATGAGATGTGAAAACAGCCTTGATGCGTCAGCGCTGTTTATCACGGGCACCAGATCGGATTTATCCTTTATGTGGGGGAAAAACATGGTGGAGGAATACCTGCCCTGTATCTTGACAGGGTGAAGGCATAGTTTATGCTCAAAACTGTACACATCGATAAGCACCTGGGTTGTTTCTCTGATCCCTGCGACAGCCTTGAATGAGTGGCGGTTTCTTATGATGGCAAAATAGGCAATAGTGTTAAGTTCAAAGAGATAGGGGCAGGTTACATAGAAAAAGTTTACGATCATCATATCCGTTGCCCATTCAAAGAGCAGGTCTGAAAGGGAGTCAAAGACATAGAATATGTCATGGCCCTCCTTTTTAATGATGCTGTGTATCTCAGTTGTAAATGCCTCAAAGCCAATGGTGGCATCAAGGGTGTAAACCCTGATATTTTTACGGGGGGCAAGGAGAGGAGGATGTCTCGCAAACCTGATGTAGGCTACCTGTTCTTCTGTTGAAACGGCATTATCTACAAAATATGAAACCAGTTTCCGGTAGGTATCTATATCATCTACCTGCCACACGACATTATCTCCCCTGCGCAGATAGTCTATGATATTATCAAGGGATTCCCAACCTGTGCTCACATGGGAGTAGTATGCCATTTGCTTACCGTGATGCTTATGGTAATGCAATGGATGATTCAAGGTGGTAATTATCCCTCAAATCATCCATTGCAAATTATTAAAAAAGAATAAGATCCTAAACGATTCCGTATGCAAGCATGGCCTTTGCCACCTTCGTGAACCCGGCAATGTTGGCCCCTGTTACATAATCACCCTTTTTGCCATAGGCCTCAGCGGCGTCAAGGCATGACTTGTGTACACTCTTCATGATAATAAGCAGCCTCTGATCCACCTCTTCTCTTGTCCATGACAGTTTCAGGCTGTTCTGGCTCATCTCCAGGCCCGATGTGGCTACACCGCCTGCATTGGCAGCCTTGCCCGGCCCGTAAAGTATCTTATGCTCCTGAAATACCCTTACCGCTTCCGGTGTTGAAGGCATATTAGCCCCTTCATTAACACATATGCAACCATTTTTAACAAGGGATTTTGCATCCTCTGCATCCAGTTCATTCTGTGTTGCACAGGGGATTGCGATATCAACCTTTATACCCTGTTTTCTCAGGACCTCCCATACATTTTCACCTTCAAAGCAGGCACACTCATACTTACTCGCATATTCGGATATCCTGCCGCGGCGGTTGTTCTTGAGATCCATGATATAATTGCATTTATCCCTGCTTATACCCTTTTCATCTACTATTGTCGCGTTTGAATCACAGGCTGTAATAACCTTTGCGCCCATCTGTGTAGCCTTTTCTATTGCATACTGTGCTACATTTCCTGAACCGCTTACGGCAACCACCTTGTTTTTAAAATCAAGGCCCTTTGTAGCAAGCATCTCAGCGGCAAAATAGACAGCGCCATAACCGGTGGCTTCGGGTCTTACAAGGCTTCCGCCGTATTCAAGCCCCTTTCCGGTAAGAACCCCTGTATGGGTATTCTGTATCTTTTTATAATAACCGTACATATACCCTATTTCCCTGCCGCCAACACCGATGTCGCCCGCAGGTACATCGGTGTCAGGCCCTATATGCCTGAAAAGTTCACGCATGAAGGCCTGGCAGAAACGCATGATCTCGGCATCCGACTTGCCCTTGGGATCAAAATCAGCGCCGCCCTTGCCACCGCCCATAGGGAGAGTGGTAAGGGCGTTTTTAAAAATCTGTTCAAAACCCAGGAACTTGATAATGCTCATATTGACCGAGGGATGAAACCGTATGCCTCCCTTGAATGGCCCTATGGCATTGTTGAACTGAACCCTGAAACCCCTGTTGACATGAACATTACCTTTGTCATCCATCCAGGGCACCCTGAAGGTCATGGACCTTTCAGGCTCAACGAGCCTTTCATATATCTTTGCTTTTACAAACTCCGGATGACGTTCTGCTGTAGGTTCAAGGGTTTCAAGAACCTCAGTCACCGCCTGATGAAATTCCACCTGATCGGGGTCGAGCTGCTTTACACGAGCAATTGTATCCTTAATAATTGACACGAAATTTTCCTCCTTTTTTAGTTAGCGTATTTATATTCCATTACATCATAATCACCATCATCTCTGATGGTGTATATCTTTGCGGATTTTTGTTTTACCTGTATTGGCTGTTTCCATTTGTAATAAGTGATATCATCAGCGGTAAGACCGTCAATCCCGACAAATTCGGCCTTTAAATCCTTAAGGCTGTCATACCCGCTTCCGAAAAAGGGCAGTTTTGAGAAATAGGGCCTTATGCTCCTCATGTCTGTAATAGCGGCAAAATGTGTTGGAAACAGAGGGTCCCCAAATACCAGAAGATACCGGTCCGGGGACAAGGTAATGTTATAGTCTGATGGGATATCTTCCTTATTGATCTTTTCAAAATGCTCTTTAAGAATATTTCCGGCACCCACATTGTCCACATCATCTACAGACATGAGATCCGGGCTTGAAAAAAAGCCGAAGACATACAGTGCGACGCTGAAATTACTTATCTGTTCATAGATAGGCTGTTCCCTGTCACACATCCTTTTTATCTCGTCAATCCTTTCCTTGACCAGTATTCCATCAGTGTCCATTATTCACCTCCAAATAATAGGTTATAATGCATGGCCCGGTAAAAATGTTGAATGTACCGGGCATTTGATAATCATATCTTAGTAAGGCAAAGAACATGCCAGTAATTTTATTTTTGGGAATAATTGTTAACCATTTGATGTTACGAAGAAAACTGTAGGAGGCGCCTGAACTGTATAAAAGAGGGTGGTGAAAAATCACCCGGCTCTTTTTATTTTTACATGGCTTTTAATTATAAAAACCATAAAATCCCTTGCCAGTACAGAAAAGTTTTATCCTGTTCAATTTTTGAACAGGAGTGGTGAAAAGATAGCATTAAAAGAGGCAATCATCCAAAAATGTTTCAGACTGCATTTTAGCGACCAAATATTTGCATGTTTACGTAGAGAAGGCGCTACTGCACCGGAATCCAGCATAATTATATTGTCCGCGATAAATGAAGCTGCCCCAACTGGGAGACCCTGTCCCGTCATGTGCTAGGAGGCTTGCTTCACAGCTTGAAACAGACTTATCAATATAACAAAAAAAGTGGACATCTCCATTATGCTGCTTAAAATATATTGTCGTGTCATGCATCAACTGTCATCTCGACTGTAAGGAGGGATCTTGCTTTTAAAAGAATACAAAGATTTCTCCCGTTGGTCGAAATGACACCTTAAGACAGCACATCGTTGACACGACAATAGTGTAAATTATCCCTAACCAAAACAAGGAGGAATAAACATGTCAAAAATGAGACTTGAGGCACAGCCTGCACTGGAGGCATATATTGGTAAAGATGGAAATATCTGTCTGAAACAGGAAGGCATTGATGGCAAAGAAAAAATTATTGTTATTCCCCGTGAATACGCAGGAAAGATCATCAACTGGCTCCAGATCCTGGTTGATGAGAAACGGGACCCTGTTCGTGAAGAATTTATAGCAGAGGACTAAGACTAATATTAAATGATTCGGACAACGCCCTGACACATGCTTCAGTCAGGGCGAAATAAAGTGGAGACTGAAAATTTAGTGCCCATCCACCGCAGCAGAGCTACTGCGGACACCATCGTAAGGACAAGGGGAACAAAAAATTAAAATAACTTTTAAGATGCCGTAATATCAAGACGGTTGAGGGTTTAGATATAGCCGCCTTGTTGTTTAAAGGGGTAATTGAAAAATAACATGTCAAATTTTAATAGCAGCCATTATTCTTGATGATAAGATGCGGAGCGTCAAATCAAAATAATCCGACGGTGACCGTGGGAATGAGAGGCTTACCTCCCCCCCCTGATTTCTCCCTCTAGGTGAGGAAAAAAGAAAAGACCGGGGGAAGAGGAAAATCATCTAATGGTTTGACACAAAAGCGCAATTGCCCTATAAGTTCTGCATCGATAATTTACACAGAGGAGACCATGATATGGGCACCAACCTTGCCTGGATAGACCTTGAAATGACAGGGCTTGACCCTGACACAATGGTTATTCTTGAGATCGCCACTGTAGTTACAGATGCGGAGCTTAACATAATTGCCGAAGGCCCCCATATAGCCATCAATTACCCTGAAGAGGTCCTTGACCGTATGGAGGAATGGAGCCGCACACATCATAAGGAATCCGGGCTTCTTCAGCGTGTTAGGGCATCAGTGTGCGACTGTTCACAGGCAGAACGGGCAACCCTGAGCTTTGTCTCATCATATTGCGGCAAGGGTGAATCCCCTCTGTGCGGAAACAGCGTGTGGCAGGATAGAAGATTTCTGGCAAAGCATATGCCGCTTCTTGAAAATCATTTTCACTACAGGATCATAGATGTTAGCAGCATCAAGGAACTGGCAAAAAGATGGTATCCCGCGCTTCCGCCATATCAGAAGAAAAAGGATCATCTGGCATTGAATGATATAAGGGAATCTATAGAAGAACTCAAATATTTCCGAAGGAATATTTTTATTTCCAGTATATAATTGTTTTTAGCGTTTTAAGGTGGTAGTGCGCGCTACGGCAAGATCAAAATTTCTTGCCACCAGGCTTTCAAATTCCTTCCCTATAAACTGCCGGTTGTTAAAAAGGTACCATTTTATACTGTTCCAGTATTCACGAAGTTCACGGGGGTCATTTATCTTTTCTGTCAAGCCGGTTATCTCGTCCAGTTTTGCCCGTCTCAAACTGTCGTTCCGCAGTTCATACAGGTCATTCAACCTGTGTATCTGGTCTTCCTTGAGACCTATATCTTGGGACCTGTTCATGAGATCGGTATATATGGCATGAACCTCCTTGAAATCCTCAACCTGCATCATACGTTCCTTTGCCTGATCAATAATCATATCAATGATTTCATTAAAACGCTTTTCATATGCCTTTTCAAGAAGGGCCTCATAATCATCCGTATTGTGGCTGTGTTTCTTTAAAGATTGAAGATTGTATTGGTAGTAACTCTTTAACTGATCCACGTCCCTGATATTCTCCATGTGGGAGATCCTTCCGGGCATGTTGATCTCATCCTTGAAATGGATTGAGAGAACCTTTTTATCATCATCCTTTTCCAGGATGATCCCTGTGGTGGCCCGGAAAAAGGTTAACACCTTTTTCCTGTCATACCATATCTCTTCCATCCGTATCCGGCTCAGGGCGTCATTTACTGCTTCATACCGTCTTTTTATATCCCTGATAACAGAAAGATAACTCAGGCACGTGGGCCTGTGATCGTCACTCTTAAAACGCTTTGCCCCTAGAAGAGAGAGGAGTAATAGTTTTATAAGGTTATCATAGCTCAGGTAGACCCCCACATTTTCAAGGCCATATAGCCTGATATTATCCTCGCAAAGATTTTTTAATATAAAATGCCTGATTGCCTCGGGTAGTTTTCTTGTATGATTATATGTCCTTAACGCCTCATAGAGATCCTTTTCAAAGGTTGCATATCCGACGCTGGCATATTTCCTTTCCTGGTATATGTACTGAAGCGGGATATGGGTGACCAACTGCGAAATATCCTGGAAATCAACATATCTTAACCCCCTGAGCTTGAACAGGCGCTCCAGGGCAAATATGAGTTTTCCTGCCTCCAGGAACCTCTCTGACCCGGAAAACCGGTTGCCCCATGAAGAAAGATATCCGGCAGGGGTTTCCCCTTCGGGTAAGCCTTTTCTGTAAAACTCCTCTATAGCAAAAAAGAGCCTGCCCTTTTCCCTGTAAATATCTCCCAGGTAATCATCAAGGGTTGTCTTGCCTTCAATTATATGCTGACACAGCTCCTTGAGGCTGAAAAGTCTGATGGCAAGATCCTCCAGTATCTGCTCTTCACCAAGGGCTGATATCATTATTATCGAGCAGAGGAAAAATGCCTTGAAAAGATCAGGGTCGCCTGCTTCAAGGATCTCTTTCATGGCAAGGAGGGTATACTCGCCCCTTATTATGTGGTGGAGCCTGTCATGGTGCGTTATTAGAAACTTCAGGTATTTTGCGCCATCTTTGGACACGCCGTATTTTTCAGGGATATTTTCTTTCAGAAGGAATGTCGCCCCTGCCTGGGCCTGATCTGCCAGGTTTATATCGTTTTTGTATTTCTCCCTTAAAGGAGGGCTCATGCCTATGTCCTGGAGTATAAATGCCTTGATAAGGGCATCAAAGAGATCAGGGTTCCTTCTCAATTCCCTGACTATGTCAGCAAGTTCTTCTAGCTGGGACTCGTTCAACCCAACTATGCCGGCTGCATTGGGCCCGAATTCCCTCCTCGCAAGCCTGTGAAGGGCATCGACATCCTGAAAATCCTTGAGATTACCTTTTATCAGGGCCTGGTATTTCTTTGCACAGATGAGGAGGTGATCAATAACCGCTGATTTTCGGTAAAGGTTGCCCTCCCTGCCAAGTTCACGCAGATCATTTAGTTCAGGGAGAACAAGGGTAAGTATGGTCGGTGAATAATTGAACAGCCTTTCCAGATTGCTGAACAGGCTGTCGGGCTTGAACAGGGCCTTTTTAAAATTTTTTCTGATAAACTGCCTGAGCGATTCAATGCTCTTTATCCAGTCTGTCTGGCGTTTCGGAAACCTGATCTCCTTAACATCCCTGTTTAAGAGCCTCTGATGGCCCTGGTAAAAATCTTCAAGTTCGGAAAGCAGTTTTTCCATCTCCCCCAGTTTTGAAAGGGGGATATCTGACGGGCTGACATTCTCATATTTCTTATTGAGGGTATCAAGCCTTTCAATGGTATTGTCTATATCGATAAAGGTAATATCGAGGCTCTGATCATTCTGACTCAGGGATAGTTTGAAGCCTGTATTGACGATGAAAAGGAGCCTGGTTTCATACAACTGATCGGTAAACTGCTTCAGTATGTCAGGGGAAAGATATTCTATGTTTATCCTGCCAGCCTCGTCATCAATCTTTTTCACCCTGTCTGCAAGGTCTGCATATATTGAGGCCCCCAGTATGGGATTAAAGTTTATTATATTTCCCCTTGTTACATTTACGGTAAACCACAGCAGGATAAAACCGGACTGGCTTCCGAGTCTTTCAAAGAGATGTTCTGTGCCGTAAAATTCCATATTCATGAATTTTCTGAAGATGGTGGGCCGCTTCAGGGGATCATTGCTCAGGAATTTTTCTTCAAAATATTCCACATTTTTTATCAGGGCGATTATACTCTCTATCTTTGCGAGTTTTTCCTCTTCGTAGTCAGCAAGGGATTCCTTTTCCATCTCCCCCTTTTCCCTTAACTCCCTCCAGTTATCCAAAAACTGGAAATGCTTCATCATCATAAGCAGCTTGTTTATCAGCTTATTATGTATTCCACCCATTGTTGATGTTTTTTCATCAAGGAGTTCCTCCCATGTGAGTTCCCTGTTCATGGCAATTCTTAAGGCTGATTCAAAAAGGTCAAAAAGCTCAATCAACTGAACCATGTCCATGTCAGCCCTTCTCGATGCTACGATCTCCGCCATTGTCATGAGGCGGCAGTATCTGAGGAGGTTGATTGCATCCCTGTGGTTTATTGAGCGGGCAAGGCTGGTAACCGGCTTGAGGGTTTTTTCACTTACCTTTCCGGCAAGGATCCTTCCTGCGGTTGTGTGGCCGGTCACAATAAGAGCTATCTCCCTTAGTTCCTCCTCGCTGAACCCGAAGAAGCTCATGGTCTCGATGTTTTTCAACACCTTTGTCCTGTGGCCCTCTATTTTACCCGGGTTAAGCTGTATCTTTATCTTTTCAAGCCTGTTTATCTTCCCTATCAGTTTAATAATCTGGGTTACGCCGCTAAACCGCATCTTTATACTTTCAAAGGGCTCCCGTATCCTTTCAAGGTAGCTTTCAGGTATACCTGCATAGTTCTTGTTCTGTATCCTCTTTAACACCCTGAGGGTTCGTATGAGGTAATCAAATGAGTCCCTGTATTCCGCAATAAGGTTTAGCGGGCAGCCGGCAAGTTCAGATCGTGAGACACTCTCCTTTAACTCCAACACACCTTTTTTGATCTTTTTTTTCTGGGCAAGACAGATGAGCAGATAATCCGGGGTGTAACCCTTTATTTCAAACCTCTGATCCCATTCCGCCTTTACTGAATCTGGCAGCACGGACCTGAAAAATATCTCCTCAAAGTAGGTCGACATGAGTTTGAGCCATGATTTTTCCTGGTCCGGGATATATCTGCTGGTAAGGGGGCTATCCAGAAAGGGCAGGGCGTCTATTTCATCAAAGGAAAGATCGGCGGCTTTTCTTCCCTTTAAAAGTTTGCCCTTTGCATCCTGATCCTGGTAGACCTGCTCTATATACTTTTCAAAATCAAAGATGTTTACCTCAAAAGAATTTTCTTTCCCCATATATTTTTTTTCTGTCTTGTATATATGGGTAAAGACAAGAAAATTTTTCTGCTCTTCAATGGTTTTGAATGTAATGGTTGCATTCCGGCTGCTCTTCTGTTTGTTGCGATTGGCCACAATAAACAACTCACCATCCGGCTTCAGTATCTTGTATATCTTGTCAAGGGTATAGAGCAGGTAATTTTCCACCTGACTCCTGTTTGCCTTAGCCGTTGAGCGGTTTAGTGAGAGTTCCAGATTAACCGTTTTATAGAGATCCCTGGTGATTATCACTATATCAAGTGTGGTTTTGAGGTCACGCAGTTTTTCCTGTGAATCGATTACAATGAACTCATGTCCCTTGAACCTGATGGAGAGTTCGTCAACAATGGGGTCTGCCCCATGGGTCAATATGCCTATGTAGTGGCTCTCCTGCATATATTTTTTGACATGGCCCTTGATTATTTTACTTATTTCATCCGCCTTGATCCTGATATTTGTAAGGGATGTAGCGAGCAGATGACTCGGTATAAGATAGTATGGTCTGCCAAGACTGGAGAATCTGATCAGGAGGCTGATCTTTTTATAGATGCTGTTTATCTTACCGTAGTTTGCCTTTACATCATCTACCCTGTTCAGGTCTATGGACTGAATTATGTTCTGATCTGTCTTACTGAGCCGCCCGCAAATCTCAACAAAACCGAAACCGTAAGCGTTTCCGCCATAACGGCTGGATAAAAGGGGAGGATGCCTTCTGGCGGCTACAGTACCGGGAGGGATGTCCGATGGGTCAATGCCCAGGGCCGCATACTCCTCGGGCCTTATTATCCCGAAGGGATCGCCTGTAAAATCTGTGGAATTGATAATGTTATTATCCTGCGTCAATCGTTTACCTTTTCCTGATTGCTCATCCGGCCAACTATTACTTTATAGCGATATGTGACAATAATTTCAACTGATTAAACTTCTTTTATAAAAGAGCGGTTTCGGATATAGTTTTTACATATGAATTTTCCACCGGGTTTCGTTATGAGGCAACCTTTTAATTTGTTGTAGAGACGGGTTTAAAACCCGTCTCTACGGAATATAATATACACAGTGTTTAGGAGCATAGAGAGTCAATTTATGGAAAAGAAGAGCGGATTCAACAAAATTGAGATATCTGATAAAAAGATGTACGGCCCAAGGGGGCTCCTTGTATGCGGTTACCCTGAAGAGGAGAGACTTATTTTTCTGGATTTCATATCTAAACTGAGCATGGAAGATGTGCCTGTAATATTTGCGGTAAATACAGATATTGAAAAGACTGTAGGCGCACTCTTAAGCCATAAACACAAAGAGGGTGTAACCGAACCTTCTGACCTGCCGAGATCAGTAATAATGTCAGGGTTGAGCCAGGATGAGCTGCACAGGCTCATGGATGCATACAGGGGGGCAGGGTTTGTGAGTCAGGTATGGGCCTCCCTTACCCCTCACAATGAAACATGGACACTGAAGGCCCTCCTTATAGAGCTGCTGGCAGAGGCTCGTGCAATGCAGAAAGGTAAAGAGTAATAATATGTCGCCCCGATGGGGCTGATAAAGAAGAGACACATATGGCGCTATTAATATACCGCACCCATGGTGCTGTTATTATTTACACATAAGGGCAGCATATAAATGATGATTATTTTTTACATCCGCGTTGCTATAAAAATGTTCGTTTAATTGTTTTAAACCCCGAAGGGGTGGCATGTTAATAGAAACCGCATTATAAAATATAATAAAGCCCCCATAGGGGCGATATATAATCAATTGCCTCATAGTCCAGATATTAGAGCGCCTTAAGTCGAAAAGACAATAGAATCTCTTTTATGTTACAGCTTGTCAGTATTTATATCAGCCCCATACCAGTGAGTACAGAGAGCATAACAGCAACTGAAATCACAGAGCCCACCTGACCACCTGTGTTGGCACCAAGTGCCTGCATAAGCAGGTGATTTTTGGGATTGTATTTCTGGCCCTGTCTCTGCACCACCCTTGCTGCCATTGGATAGGCTGATATACCGGCAGCACCGATGAGCGGGTTTATCTTACCTTTCGTTACCAGGTTTATCATTTTAGCAAAGATGATCCCGCTTGCCGTATCAAGACACATGGCAAGAAATCCCAGTGCCAGTATCAGGATGGTCTGGGGGGTGAGGAATATCCTGCCATCCATGGTCGCCCCGATGGATATGCCTAAGAGCAGGGTTACCACATTTGCTATCTCGTTTTCAGATGCACTTGTGAGTCTTTTTACCACACCGCATTCCTTCATGAAATTCCCAAGCATGATTGTTCCTAAAAGTGCTAAACCCATTGGCGCAATAAGGCCGCCAATCACTGTTGTAACAAGTGGGAACAGGAGTTTTGTGGTCTTTGAAACGGATTTTTTAACTGTCCCCATTTTCATCATCCTCTCCTTTTTCGTGGTGAGGAGCCTCATTATCGGGGGCTGGAAGACCGGGACAAGGGACATATATGAATATGCGGCAACCGTAATAGGCCCCAGGAGATGCGGGGCGATCCGGGTCGCGACATATACTGCAGGAGGCCCGTCACATGCGCCTACAACACCTATTGCAACCGATTCCAGTTTTGTAAAGCCTAATACGAGCGCAAGGGCCACAGTAAAAAAGATCCCGAAATTACCGGGCGCCCCCAGGAGAAATATCTTGGGGTTTTCCATAAGGGGCCCGAAATCACACATTACACCGATTCCAATAAAGATAAGCAGGGGGAACACCTCGGTGACAACCCCTGCCTCATAGATGAACCTTATAAAGCCCCCTTCCTCCATAAGTCCGCCAAGCGGGATATTGACCAGTATAGCCCCAAACCCGATTGGTACAAGGAGCAGGGGTTCAAACCCCTTTTTAATACCCAGATAAAGGAGTAGGCAGCCAATCGCTATCATGACAGGGTTTGACCAGTGGAGGTGTAAAAACCCCTCTATAAGACCGCTGAATCCGATTAAAATAGTTTCAAGCATATTTACCTCTCCTGCCGGCTAATGTGCCTTATCTTCATCATGTTTGTAGGGGAACAGTTTTTTAAGTATTTCAATAACAAAACTCAGGAGCAGAAGAGATACGGTGCTGCCCACTATCCCAACAATAATTATCGTAATCCCGAATGTAAGATTGTCCATATTTATACCACCTGTATCTTAACGAGTAGCACTACAACCGGACACAGTCCGGAATTTTTTGTGATAGGGGCTAGGTACCATGAAAAGCGGGTAAAGACAATATTTTACTTTATAGGTATTAATAACGTTTCGATCTTAAAAGTATAAAACTCCTAGATCTATATTACTATCACAGGCCTTCTAAAAGCCAGGCAACTGCTTTGTCAATATCGATAAATACCTTTACCCTGTAACCGGCATTATGGGCCACTGTCTCCTGAAAAGAATGGGTCTTATCAGCGGGGTCAGTTAAAATGGCAGCACGGATATCACTGGGCAGATTGAGTGCCCTTGTATCAGTGTAAGCGAACTCATACCCGTCAGCAATACCCATTGCATCAGGCACACCGCGCACATCATTAAGTATCCTTTTTATACCTGTTTCATTAATAATTTTGACATACTCTTTAGTCAATTGCTGAATAGCTTCCCTGTCTAACGGCTCATCCAGTTTGCCAATAATATATTTGCTGTTTTCTGATATAGTTACCTTAAAACTCATAAATGTGCTCCGCTCTATCTCTTCCTGCCTTCTCGAATGATATCTACAATTTTTTTTGTCGAGACCTTAGCCTTAATGGACGGGACATCTAATGGAGATTTAGCATTTTTATCCGGAACCAACGCGAATGTCCTGCCGTCTTCCATTTGTAGTAATATCAACTATTGTATCACGTTCCGGTTCACCAACAATGACAGCTATTAATGCTGATATATCTATTTCTATATCCACGCCTCTCTTTAAAGCTAATTTTTAACAATTGTACAACAGCAGGAACCTTTGTCAACTATTGAAAGACAGAATATATAGCCAGGAAACCTCAAAGAATAAATTGAATAAAGGGTATTCCTATATATCAATCCATTTTTCTATTGGAACAGCTTCATAATTATTAAACCTTGTCAGCAAACTCTCCGGGTCGACATCAACAAGCAGCATATCTTTATGCTCTTTTCGGATAAACCGCTGTTCCACAGCATTTTCTAGAAATGCGAGCATACTGTCATAGTACCCGCATATATTCAGGATGCCGCAGGGTTTTGTATGATACCCCAGTTGCGCCCATGTCAAAACCTCAAATATCTCTTCAATGGTGCCCATACCTCCGGGCAGCGCTATAAAACCGTCCGAGAGGTCAAACATCATGGTCTTTCGCTCATGCATGGTTGAAACAATATGGAGTTCTTTCAGATTCTTGTGGGCAACCCTGTCAGCAAATGATTCAGGTATTACGCCAATAACCTTTCCATTGTTCTCCAGGGCGGATGAAGCCACTGCACCCATGAGCCCCACACCTGCCCCGCCATAGACAACCCCGATACTATTTTTTGCGAGATATCTTCCAAGATTAATAGCGGCCTTTAGATACTCAGGCCTTGTACCTGTATTTGAACCGCAGTTGACACAAATATTTTTTATCTTCATAGCCCCTGTCTCCCATCCCATCTTCAATGTGTATACCATGTTTTCTTTTCAAGGCAAACAAGCATGTGGATGGGTTGCTTCGAATAACCCATCCAAGCTTCTGCCTATTTATAATGGAGAGGTAATAAGGTTGACAGGGAAATTCCATAACTCTATTATGTTCTATCCCAAGATCACTTATAGAAGTAAAAAGTCTTTTGAAGCCATATTTCAGTCACAAGGATTGTTTCAAACTATTAATAAAATTTCAGAAGACAAATACTTATTATATGAAAAATGATTTATTCATAGGACATATTATGCAAAGGCATCAATACCTCTTTTCAATTTTGGCTGTTTTGGCAATAATGATATTCATTACATTACCCGCACCGGCATACGAGTTAAAAACTCATGATGAGATAGCAGGATTCCCCGACCTTAAGGTAGATGCGAAACAACTGAAACGAACAATTGTTACACCCCATATGGAACAAAAAATTATTCCTGATACCAACATTCTATGGTGCAGCACGTTCCAGCTGGCGTGGAATGAGCTATGTGAATTGACAGGTGGCCCAATAGAGATGAAATCTACCTCTCCTATGGTTAGAATCTTAAACAGGAAAGGCGCCTCAAAAAATGATTTGGATGAAGAGAGTTATGTTGCAATGGCAGGCCTGAAAAATGAGGGAATTGTAGATAAAATCCGGAAACAATTAAATTTGAAATTTAATGGACAGGCTGTTCCTGCTTTATTGGATAACGTTTCAACATCACAGATGACATGGGTGGCCTATGCCTACCTTTTCAAGGAGTTGCCATTCAAAAAAGCATTTTACCGCTTTCATGGGGAGTTAAATTTTGATGGGGATTTTGTGGATTCATTTGGTATCGAACAATTTCAAAATGATGATATGAAATTAGCGAGCCAAGTGAATGTGCTATATTATAAGGATAATGACAATCTAATCATTGAACTCAAGCCTGAAACAGAGGAGGATAGAATAATACTGGCCAAGGTATCGCCGCGTGACTCGCTTGCAAGCACATTAAAAATGGTTGAGACACGAATTGAAACGAGCACTCCTTCTCAATTGCGTGATTTGGAAACACTATTCATCCCTGTCCTGAACTTTGATATCCTTCGCAGATATACGGAGGTTTCCAATCTACCAATTCAAAGCGCCAACGATAAAATCAATGGTACCAAAATAGAGATGGCTGTGCAGTCAATACGCTTTCGCCTTGATGAAAGAGGCGCTGTTCTCAAGTCTGAAGTTGCTTTAGCTGACTCACTTATGCCCAGAAGTTTTATTTTTGACAAACCATTCATGATTATGCTCATGCGCAAAGGGGCTAAAACCCCTTATTTTTTATTGTGGGTAGGGAATTCTGAATTGCTGGTGCATGGCAAAAATAATAACATGTGAGTCGGGTTAACAACTCGACGTGTTTTAAATCATCTTCCTGCAAATATGAGGCGGCTATGAAAAGGATATCCTCTAAAGCCACATTTATTCACAAGAAAATCTTCCCTGCATTCTGGTTTGGGTTTCTGGCGGTTTTTATAATTATCATCCTGGTGGGGGGTATTAAAGATAAGCTGGTGCTGTTACTTTTGTTCGGACCGGTTATTATGGCTGTTTTTGGTTTCTTCTTCATGAAAAAAATGGTCTTTGACCTGATAGATGAGGTCTATGATGAAGGGGATTCTTTATTATTCAGAAACTCAGGTAAAGAGGTGAGAGTTAATCTTAAGGATGTAAAAAATGTCAGCTACTCGACTATTATGAGCCCGCCTAAGGTAACAATGAGTATCCGCCACGAAACCGAACTGGGAAAGGAACTCAGCTTTTCACCACCTGCGAGATTTATACCCTTTCAAAAGAACAGGGATATTGAAGAACTTATAGACCGGATAGACAGTAAAAGGGGCTGGTGTGTTTAAAAGATACACAGGTAGCAGATGTTAAATTAATCGACCTTTGATAAAGAGTACCAGGATATAAACATAAATGAACACATATGATACAGCTTTTCGACGTGCAGTACTTGTGGTGGCGTTTCTAAACCTTGCCTATTTCGGTGTTGAATTCACGGTTGCTCTCGCTATAAAATCCGTATCACTATTTGCGGATTCAATAGATTTTTTGGAAGACACCTCCGTGAATTTCCTGATTTTCATGGCCATAGGCTGGAGCATCAGGCGTCGTGCCATTGTGGGCATGTTTCTTTCAGGCGTCCTCCTTGTTCCCGGGGTTGCAACAATATGGTCTGTATGGCAGAAGTTTCTTTCTCCTGCGCCACCGGATGCAACCCTGCTTTCGTTCACAGGATTCGGGGCAATGATCGTAAACCTGATTTGTGCGATTATCCTTGCGCGTTTCCGTAATCATAGCGGGAGCCTGGCAAAGGCAGCCTTTCTTTCTGCCCGCAATGATGTGCTGGCAAATATAGCCATAATCGTTGCCGCAGTTATCACAGCAGCAACCCTTTCACCCTGGCCCGATGTGGTTGTTGGACTTGGAATATTTGTCATCAACCTTGATGCAGCGCGTGAGGTGTATAGTGCTGCCCGTAAGGAACATAGAGAATCTGTTTACAGGAGTAACATGAAATGATTAAGGCCCCTTTATGTCTCCATAAGCTTTACCCTTCAGCAACAGGCTCTGCTCACACCAGTATTAAATGGCTTTTACTTTTTAGTGTTTTTATTTCACTCCTGTTCATCTTGCTACCCCACACCCATTTAACAGCAAAGGATATGGATGCGAGCAGGGTTATTTCGGGAAGTGTCTGTGATGATCAGGGTATAATTACAGGGGCACTGGTTCGTATTCAGACTACCGTATACAGCACTACAACAGGCAATGACGGCAAGTTCCAACTCGAGCTCCCACGGTCTTTAAAACCACCTGTGAAACTCACGGCCTGGGCAAAAGGATATTATATAGGAGGGCCGGATGATGCAGCACCGGGTGCGGCAGAGGTAAAAATCCAGCTTAAAAGGCATAACAGGTGGGATAACCCTGAATATAAGTGGCTGCCTTCATCACAATCACACGGTCAGGGTGAAAACCAGGGGTGCGCTGAGTGCCATTACAGGGGTGAAAAGGATTCAGGCCCCATGCTCCCTGTTGATGAGTGGCTTAAAGATGCCCATTCACAATCGGCAAAAAACCAGATTTTTCTTACCATGCACTCGGGTAAAGATGTTCTTGGCCGGGTAAACCAGTCAACCCGCTACAGGTACAATGATGAATTAAGGCTTGTCCCCCTTCCGCCCAACCCTGATGAGCCCTATTACGGGCCGGGATATATGATGGATAACGCGAACTTTACAGGAAACTGCGGTGCATGTCATCTGCCTTTAACAGCAGTGAGTGCCCCGTTAAATACATACCCTGAATCGGTACGGGGGGTTGATACGGAGGGGATTAACTGTGATTTCTGCCACAAGGTCTATGACGTTAACCTTGAACCTGATACAGGGCTTCCCTCTCCTGATAAACCCGGTGTGCTCTCATATGAGTTCAGGAGACCGCATGATGGTCATCAGTTATTTGTCGGGCCTTTAGATGATATTGCGCCTGGCGAGGATACATATTCCGCAATCCAGAAGGAGAGCCGGTTTTGCGCCCCGTGCCATTTTGGGGTCTTTGAAGAGACTGTGGTTTATAACTCCTTTGGGGAATGGCTTCAAAGCCCCTACAGTAAGAAGGATACAGGTAAGAGCTGCCAGGATTGCCACATGCCCCATTCAGGCGCTCAATACTTTGCCCACCCTGAAAAAGGGGGGTTTAAACGTGACACTGATACCATTGTAAGCCACAGGATGCCCGGCACAAGGGATGTTGATTTATTACAGAATGCTGTAACATTAGTGCTAACAGCCGAGCAGTCTCCTGATGGGATACTGGTAAAAACAAGGGTGTCCAATTACTTTACCGGTCATCATGTGCCAACAGATACACCGCTCCGCCATATGATGCTTGTAGTCAGGGCATATGACAATAGTAACACCCTGTTAACCCTCAAGGCAGGTCAGGTTCTTCCTGAGTATTGTGGTATGGGTGATCCTGAATCAGGCTGTTACGCAGGCCTCCCCGGAAAGGTGTTCATTAAACTCCTTGAGGAAAAATGGACAAAGATTACACCTGCTGCTGCATACTGGAGGGCAACAAATGTTGTGATGGACACAAGGATTCCCGCCCTTGAATCCGATACCAGCGAATTCCTGTTTAAAGCCCCCGGTTCAGGAGATGTCAGGATTGATGCCATCCTCATCTACCGCAGGGCCTACAAGAAACTCCTTGAACAGAAAGGGATAAAAGAGCCGGATATTGTTATGGAGTCTGAAAGGGTCACATTAAAATCCCTTTTAAAATAAACAAGTTTATTTGGCCGGATTTATAATGATTAAACAGATAAGGGTTGTATTAGCGCAGAAAGAGACTGTATGATAATTATTGAATTTTCTATTACCGTTATATCGAATCAATTTTGATTTCTTGACAAGCAATAATATTCCTAATAGAGTTTTAACTTATTAAAAGGGAATTCTTCTCAACCAAGTACCAATTCAGTCACTTATAATAATATTCTCATTCACAGCTTATTTGCAGTATCTGTATGTAGCAGGTTTTAGTGAATACCTTCATCATTAGAGATTACATGTAGGGTTTATTAAAAGTAACAACCACCTGAAAATGAACATCAATAACGTTTTTGGTTATTTCAGGATTAATCACTCCCTTTTTTATTATATTGACCATTTAATCAATACAGGAGGTTAATATGCCTACATTAACGCAAAAAAGACTTGCAGATATCGAAATTAAACAGGTAATCGCCGCCCATGGTGAGTATAAAATTTCTCCATGGGCATGGGAAGACCAGGTTCTCTATTTTCTCATGCTTGACCGCTTTTCAGATGGTAATGAGACTGAATACCGGGACAATGCGAACAATATGGATTCCGGAAAAGGCACTAAGTTATTTACTTCGGGTGACAATGGCAATGCAATAAAGGATGAGGCTTCTGCGGAAAAATGGCGTAAGGCTGGTACGGGATGGTGCGGAGGCACTCTTAAAGGGCTTGAACAGAAACTGGGTTATCTTTCCAGGCTTGGCATTACTGCAATATGGATAAGCCCGATTTTTAAACAGGTGCATTTTCAGAATACATACCATGGATACGGAATACAGAATTACCTTGATATAGATAAAAATTTCGGAAGCCGGGAGGATTTGGTTAGCCTGGTTAAGGCAGCTCATTCACTGGGGATTTATGTAATCCTTGATATCATTCTCAACCACTCCGGGAATATATTCAGTTATGAAAACGGATACAAGGGGTCTCCCTGGAATGGAAATGTGATGAATGTAAAAGGGTTTAATGATGCAAATGGTGCTCCTTCAATATCCTTTTTTAATCCGATACCCTCAAAGGCATGGCCTGATGGGGCAATATGGCCCGAGGAGTTTCAGAATCCGAACATATTTACCAGAAAAGGATCTATCAAAAACTGGGACTGGTATCCTGAATACCTGGAAGGAGATTTCGAAGACCTAAAGGATATTACCCTCGGATGGGAAAATCCTTCTGTCTATGTTCCATCTCCCGCATTGGAACATCTCGGAAATGTATATAAATTCTGGATTGCGTATGCAGATATAGATGGTTTCCGGATTGATACGGTTAAGCATATGGATGTTGGTGCATCGCGTTATTTTGTAAGTGTAATACATGAATTCGCTCAGACAATCGGTAAGGAAAACTTTTATTTAATAGGGGAGATAACAGGTGGGCGCAAGTTCGCATTTGATACACTTGAGCAGACCGGCCTCAATGCTGCTCTCGGTATTGATGATATCCCGGATAAACTGGAGTATCTGGTAAAAGGTTACCGCGACCCTGAAAGTTATTTCAACCTGTTCAGAAACTCCCTTCTTCTCGACAAAGGAAGCCATGTATGGTTCCGCGATAAGGTTGTTACTGTTCTGGACGATCATGATCAGGTCAGGAAGGGTGTAAACAAGGCCCGTTTCTGCGCCTTTGGATCCGCAGACAGTAATATGGTAGCATCGGTTATAGGTCTGCAGGCGACCAGCATTGGTATTCCGTGCATTTATTATGGCACAGAACAGATGTTTGATGGTGAAGGTGGAAATGATCAGTATATACGTGAATGTATGTTCGGCAGAGAATTTGGCGCATTTAGATCCCGAAGATGCCACTTTTTCAATGAAGAAAGCCCGTCATATAAGGCCATATCGTCAATACTCAAAATACGTAATCGTCCGGATCAACTGATTCTGCGGCGAGGCCGTCAGTATTTGCGGCAGATTTCAAAAGATGGCAACTTTTTTTACATACCAAGGGTTTTAGGAGACAAGATGGAATCAGTTGTAGCATGGTCAAGAATACAATCTGATGATGAACGGCTTATGGCCTTTAATACAGGCACCAATACAGAGGAGGTTTACTCAATTATTGATCATCGTATCAACACATCTGTTTCATACTACAGGTGTATTTATTCAAGCGATGCATCCCAGATAAATAGAAAGGGGGCGTTATGTTCAACAGGAGATGGCGCCAGAGTAGTAAAAATAAAGGTTCCGGGACACGGATTCACAATATGGGAGCCAATAAGAAATTAACAGATATATTCCCATAAATATTTTAAATGACCATGGGGTAAGAGATTTATAGATTACCGTTTGATTCAAGCGTTGGATATCTTCAACGCTTGAATCAAGTAATTTTTAGCTCTTGACTATTAGCCTGAGATGTAAATACAATGCTTTTACCTGTCAGTTCTTCCCGCCATATTTATCAAATGTCTTAATGGCCTTTTTATTCATAAAAAGAGATTTTATGGACTCTTCTGTATTTCTAATGCCCATCGTTTCTGCATAAGGTTTTCCAGGAAGTTGCGCGTGTAATTCATCAAGTAATTCACTCCTCCTGCCTGTAATGCCAACCTCGAAACCTTTAGCTGCAAAGATAATTGCCAGTTCTTTCCCAATGCCTGATGTTGCCCCGATTATTATTACTTTTTTCATTTTTTATATACTCTAACTAACGCCACTGCTTTGGAGAGCGTAGTTTTTCGCTCTTCTCTACCAGCAGGATCTTACACGATTGCGTATTACCATTCTTTTTCACCAACAAGAAAAGCATTCATACCTTTCTCTCTGATTATTTTCATATTTTTAATATTCGATCCTTGGTTAACAGGAAAAATAGTATCCAAAACAGCACAGCTTTCCATCTTCTCACATTCCCAACATCCATTAATATTTCTGTTCTGACAACAAATCCGTATTTCGCATGAAGAAGTTCCACCACCGTCTTTACACAAGTGTTCACAATCTAAATTACACATGGATTCCAAAATCGGCTTGGCTTCTTGAACATGCTTCAATTCATTCCAAAATTCAGACGATATTATTGGTAAGCCTTTTTCCAACTTTTGAAACTTTGGCGAATTAATAATGTATAACATTTGATGAGATAGTTCACCAATCCTTGCGTCTTTAATGATGCAGTCTCCACAAAATAACCCACAGAATGCAACTTTGTCTGCTTCGTTCATTTCGATGAAGTTCCTTTCTCGGCGTGTGCATAACCAGCAGGCGTTAGCCTTGTCTGCGTTTATGCAATGGTTAATTTTAAAAGCTTATTAAGCATACTCCTGCTAATTTAATTCCACTTTCATTTATATTTTTATGGTGTTTGTTGTAGAACAAGCCGAAAGCCGACAAAAGAATTCTTTACTTCTGGATATAATCTCCCTCGAAATGCAGAACGACACTGACCAGCAGTGTCGTCAAGGTTTCCTCCGCGGACAACCTTGGCTTGCCCTGAGTCAGTTCCAGCAGGATCAAAAATATGAGTTGATGGATAAGGACCATACCAGTCATAAACCCATTCACTCACATTACCGTGCATATCATACAGTCCCCATACGTTAGGCTTCAAGCTGGCCACAGGTAATGGGGTTCCATGCCAAACACCTGATGTACAGTAATATAAAGAATCTTCGAGTGAACCATGATTTTCAGTATCAGGAGAAAAATTTTCATAAGCACCATAAATACAATCACCAGTATTAAAGGGCGTTGTAGTTCCTGCCCGGGCAGCATATTCCCATTCTGCCTCGGTAGGAAGGCGATAAATTCCATCTCCAAGTTTATTCAACTTATTAATAAAAGCTTGAATATCATTCCATGAAACAGATTGAACAGGACAGTCATTGCCGCACTCTTTAAAAGTAGAGGGATTATGTTTCATAATAGCCTTCCACTGCTTCTGAGTTACCTCAGTTGACTGCATATAAAATGGTTTTGTTAAGGTTACCTTGTGGAGGATCTCATCTTCATATCTTTCAAGCTCATCCATCTTGCTTCCCATCATAAAAGATCCTGCAGGAATTTTGTTAAATCCCATACCAAGAGAGTTTGTGAAATCCGCTTTTGTATGTACTCGTGTTACGGTCTGATGAGAAGTGCAGGTAGCTATATTCATGTAAAGACTGATGATAAAAACAATTACTATGAACCCTTTAATGGAGATTCTGCTCATTCGCATTTTCCTATCATTAGAAAACCAATCAATGATTATATAGTTTCTGTTTATCTTCTGGGTTTAATAAATTTTTACAGTAAAACTTTCCTGTTTTTATACGTTTTCTAATTGTTTATCATGCTTTGACACAGGATAAAAAGAAAACAATCTTTTTCCCAAACACACAAAAAAAATGTTAAAAACAGGTAATCCCTCTATTACCCTGTTTTTAAAATCCAATAAAATTTTCTGAAATGCCTGTAAGAATAGAAACAGGTGCAAATGTACATGAATCAGGGAGGAATTTCAACAGGTTCTTCTGATAGGGTAAAGAGTTATCCGCCTTAATGTCTTCCAGGATAGAATCAGGCGACATTTTTTACTTTTTAAAACTTGAAAACTTCTTTTCTAATAATTGCTGGCGTTTGGATGCTTGTTCAGTATTTGCCAGGAGTGAATCATTGACAATATTTTTATATTAAAACATAATAAGCACAAACATCTTGAAACAGAGGAATAAGATGGAAATACAATTTGTTACAAATAGTGAAGGGGAAAAAACCGCTGCTATAGTTCCATATGAGGAATGGGAACGGACAGAAAAAGCAAAAGATATTCTTGAGCATGTCTATCTTTCATTTATCATTGAAGATCGTAAATTGAGTAAAACAACAAGCACCCTTGATGACTTGTTGAACGCAGAAGGATTAACCCGTGCAGACTTGGAAGATTGAACTTATTCCCGAAGCCCGAGAAGATTTTGAACGGCTTGATGGAAGTGTAAAAAAAATTGTATTGAAACAACTCGTAAAGCTGGAACAGAATCCTGATTATGGCGATCCTCTCGGAAATAAAGCAGGCATTAATCTTGAGGGCTACTTCAAGCTGTATGCCGATAAAAAACGAATAAGAATTATTTATGAAGTTATTGATGATATCATCAGGATTATTGCTATTGATAAAAGAGAGGATATGGAGGTCTATCGCCAGGCATTTAAAAGAATTCTCTCGATGAAAACTCAATAATCAAGAATCGTGAATAGTACATCCTAAGTATATCTATTGACAATCAGGCGATTATATCCAGTATGGAACCCAACATCTCATCTTTGGTTTTGATTACAGAGAGGTTTGCCTCAAACCCCTTCTGGTCTATCATCATGCCGGGGATCTCTTCGGCAAGCTCAACATTTGAGGGCTGAGGTTCGGTAATAGTATCAGTACCAGACATTGCAAGTAGTTCTGTTTCAAGTCCGACCTTGCTTATATCTACCGTTACATCGCCGTTTTCACCTTCAAGATAAGTAGCGCGGCTTTTTTTATAATTCTCTGAGTCAGCATTGGCTATATTGTTGGCCTTTACATTAAGACCTGTTGCATAGGCATTAAGTGCGGATATTGTGTTTCCTATTGCAGATATCATTTTTTGCCTCCTTTTATAACCAAAAAGACTGCTCCCGGTTATTTCAAATGAGATGACCTCAACTTCTTATCGACATAATATATGCCTTTCTTTAAAACTTTTTTTAAGCCAGGATTTTCCTCCTGATAACTTCCAGAAAACATCTGTTTTTCTTCATGGTTTTAGAAAGAAATCTTTTTACAAAAGGTAATAATATATGGTACTTAATTAAAAAAGATTGATATCCTCCGGTTTCAGGCGATAAGAGAATGAAAAAAGGCAACAACTGGGATGATCATTATACCAAAAGGGCAAAGGAGGAAAACTGGCTTGCCCGGTCAGTCTACAAACTTGAAGAGATTGACAGAAAGCAGCGCTTGATTAAAAATAGCGCCCGTGTAATGGACCTTGGCTGTTATCCTGGTTCATGGTCTCAATATGTGCTTGAAAGGGTCGGGAAAAACGGCGAGGTAATAGGCCTGGATCTGGAAATCCCCAAAAAGATCTCAGCCCCAAATTTCAGGTTTATCAGGGGCAATGCCCTTAATATAGACCCGGAGGCGCTTTTTAAGGAGACAGGCGAGATTGATCTCCTCTTGAGCGATATGGCGCCAAATACGACCGGTAATAATATCACCGATTGCGCCCGATCCCTTGAGCTTTCAAACAGGGCGCTTGATATAGCAGTAAGGCTCTTAAGAAAGGATCATGATTTTTTGTGCAAGGTCTTTGAAGGAGAGGATTTTAAATATTTTAAAGAGAGAGTTTCAGAATATTTCGGGCAGGTAAGGCTTATAAGGCCGTTGGCCGTAAGAAAAAGAAGCCGTGAAATTTATCTGCTCGGGATAAAAAGATTATAATAACAGTCATTTTAGGAGGCAATTGATGTCCGGACATTCAAAATGGAGTACAATTAAACATAAAAAGGGTGCAGCCGATGCAAAGAGGGGGAGGATTTTCACCCGTCTTATCAAGGAAATTACCATCGCTGCCAGGATGGGGGGTGGAGACTCTGATAGTAACCCCAGGCTGAGATCAGCAGTCCTTGCTGCCAAGGCGGAAAACATGCCCAAGGATAATATTGAAAGGGCGATCAAAAAAGGCACAGGAGAGCTTGAGGGTGTAAATTATGAAGAGATGACATACGAGGGGTATGGCCCCGGCGGTGTTGCCATGCTTGTTGCATGTCTTACAGACAATAAAAACCGGACTGTTGCTGAAGTAAAATATATATTTGACCGTCATGGCGGTAGCCTGGGTGAACCCGGGTGCGTTGCATGGAAGTTTGATAAAAAAGGTTCTATCAGTTTTGACAAGGACAAGGCAGACGAAGAAAAGCTTATGGAGATCGCCCTTGATGCAGGCGCAGAGGACGTGAAGGAAGAGGATGACGGCTTTGAGGTCATAACCGCTCCCAACGATTTTGAAACGGTTAAAAAGGCATTTGATGATGCAAAGTTAGAATACAGCAGCGCTGAGATTAGCATGATCCCCCAGATGACAGTGAGGCTTGAGGGTAAAAAGGCGGAACAGATGATCAACCTGATGGAGGCCCTTGAAGAAAACGACGATGTAAACAATGTGTATGCCAACTTTGATATACCGGATGAAGTCATGGAGGCCATAGGCTGATGCTGGTGCTGGGGGTTGATCCCGGCTCTATTACTACCGGATACGGTATTGTAAGGAAAAAGAATAATCTTTTTACCTGCATCACGTCAGGGGCAATAGAGTCACCCGGTGATGTGCCCTTTTACGACCGGATTTATAAAATATTCACGGGTATGGTCGAGTTAATGGAGCAGTACCGGCCGGATGAAATGGCCATAGAGGATGTCTTTTTTGCAAAGAATGTAAAGAGCAGCCTGAAACTGGGCCACGCAAGGGGTGCGGCCCTGATCGCTGCAGTAAAATGTAATGTGAAGATATATGAGTACACACCCCTTGAGATAAAACAGTCGGTTGTGGGTTATGGCAGGGCGACAAAGGAGCAGGTCAGTTCTATGGTAAGGATGATCCTGAACCTGCCCTCAATTAAGAAGGCTGATACTACTGATGCCCTTGCCGCGGCAATATGCCACCTTAACTGGACGAGATATGAGAAGAAGAAATGATAGCTCATCTGAAAGGCGCTCTATTTTCCAAGGCAACCGACTCTGTAATCATAGATATTAACGGGGTGGGCTACGAGGTCTTTGTCCCCCTCTCCACCTTTTATGCACTGCCTGAAGAACAGGGTCATGAGATAAGCCTGCACATACACACCCATGTGAGGGAAGATGCCTTCCTGCTCTATGGTTTTAAAACCATCCTGGAAAAGAGGATATTCAGGTTACTCATATCTGTTTCTGGTATCGGGCCAAAGCTCGGCATGAACATCCTTTCAGGTATAGGGCCTGACGCGCTGCTAACAGCTATAGCACAGGGTGATGTGGCAAGGCTTCAGACCATCCCCGGTGTCGGGAAAAAGACCGCTGAGAGGATCGCCCTTGAACTTAAAGACAAGGCAAAGTTGATCAGGCCCGATACTGCTGATATGCCGCTCGCAAAGATAGCATCCCATGAAGACAGGATGCTCAGGGATGATGCGATCTCTGCCCTTGTAAACCTCGGTTATACTTTAAAGGCCGCTGAAAAGTCGGTTGATAAGGCATTAACCGGGACTGGCGAAAAGAGCCTTGAAATTGTTATCACCGAAGCACTGAGGGTGCTTGTCTGATAATTACACTATGGTTGAACATGGAAATAGATGATGAAAGAATAATAGACCCTGAACTGCATGATGATGAAATCCCTGCGGAGACCAATCTCAGGCCAACCTGTTTTGATGAATACATAGGCCAGACCGAGGTAAAGAGGAATCTCAAGGTCTATATTGAGGCAGCTAAAGCCCGTTCAGATGCCCTTGATCACGTGCTCTTCCATGGTTCCCCTGGCCTTGGCAAGACCTCACTTGCAAATGTTATTGCCATTGAACTTGGTGTTAATTTTATCAGCACATCAGGCCCTGTAATAGAGAGACCAGGTGATCTTGCTGCCATATTAACAAGCCTCCAGCCAAGGGATGTGCTCTTTATTGACGAGATCCACAGGCTAAATCATGTTGTGGAGGAGATACTCTACCCTGCAATGGAGGATTTTCAGCTTGATCTCATAATCGGTCAGGGGCCGTCAGCACGCACCATGAAGATACCTCTTAAACCCTTTACCCTTGTCGGTGCAACAACCAGGACAGGGCTACTTACACCGCCTTTAAGGGATCGTTTCGGGGTGATCCAGCGTGTTGAATTTTACACGGACGAAGAGCTGAAAAAGATTGTCACAAGATCAGCCACCATTCTTGATATCCCTGTTCAGGAAGAAGGTGCTATGGAGATAGCGAGACGGTCAAGGGGCACACCAAGGGTGGCTAACCGTATATTAAGGAGGGTAAGGGACTTTGCCCAGATTGAGGGCGACGGCGTGATCACAAAAAAGATATCCATGCACGCCCTTAACATGCTTGGCGTGGATGAGCTTGGCCTGGACAAGATGGACAGGAACATCATGCTTACCATAATCAATAACTATGACGGTGGCCCGATTGGCCTTGATACACTGGCAGCGGCAGTCTGCGAAGAAAAGGATACCATAGAGGATGTGTATGAGCCCTTTCTTATACAGAAGGGGTTTATAAAGAGGACACCGCGGGGGAGGGTTGCAACAAGGCCGGCATACAACCATTTCAAGCTCGAATATAAAGGCCAAAAAGAAGAGACGCAGAAAAGGCTTTTTTAAGCAGAAAGAGAGGCATTTTCCTATGTTTGAAATGGAGGTCAACCCGGAAAAAATGGAGAGGGCAAACCTTGTTATCGGGATTCCCTCCTGGAATGAGGCTGACTCCATCAACTACCCTACCCTTCAGGCTAGCATAGGGCTAAAAAAATATTTCCCTGACAAAAAGGCAGTCATTATCAACTGTGATAATAATTCTCCTGACAACACAAAAAAAGCATTCCTTGAGACCAAGACTGATGTCCCGAAGATATATCTATCCACTCCCCCCGGTGTTAAGGGTAAGGGGAATAATTTTTTTAACCTCTTTAAAAAGGTGAAGGCGCTTCAGGCAGAGGCGGTGCTGGTGGTGGATGCAGACCTGAAAAGCATAACCCCGGAATGGATCAAATGCATGGGAGAGCCCCTGTTTAAAGGCTTTTCCTTTATTACCCCTCTGTATGCAAGACACAAATATGACGGTACAATAACAAACAGTATTGCATACCCCCTTCTTAGGGCGCTTTATGGAAGAAGGGTGCGCCAGCCTATTGGCGGAGATTTTGGGTTCAGCGGTAACCTTGCCAGCGTATTCCTTGATACGGATATACGAAATGATGCAGTTGCCAGTTTCGGGATAGATATCTGGATGACCACCATTGCCGTGAATCAGCAGGTCAGGGTGTGCCAGTCTTATATAGGAAGGCCCAAGGAACACAGAAATGAAGACCTCTTTGCAACCATCTACCCGATGTTCAGGCAGGAGGTCGGGACACTGTTTTCCCTTATGAAGAGGCTGGATACAAACTGGCACAGGGTGAAAAACAGCAAACCCACTGCCATACACGGCTTTGGTTCATGGGAAACGGAGTTTCCTCCAAAGGTGGAGATAGACCCAGTAAGCCTTAAGAACTGTTTTCATGACGGCTTCAGGGAATATGATGAGACGTGGAAAACGACACTCTCCCCGGATATCTATGGAAAACTGCATGAAATAAAGGAGATGGCCATAGATGTCTTTACCTTTCCTGCTGACCTCTGGGCAAGAATCCTGTATGACTGGGCAGTTGCATACAGGGATGCGGATAATACAGACCGGTTGATGGATGCCCTTGTCCCCCTCTATTTTGGAAAGACCTTATCCTTCATCAGAAAGACCGAAAAGATGACCATACAGCAGACAGAGGCGACCATAGAGGAAGAGTGCATGGTTTTTGAATCCACAAAACCCTATCTCGTCAGGAAGTGGGGGAATTAATAAAGGTGCAGGGCGCAGGGTGCACGGTTTAAAGCCCAGGTGACAATCAACATTTATATCAGCCTGCACCCTGGTTTTATGCCGGTTTTTAATTTCGGGAATCACCGATAACAGTATTTATAAATATTTTTTACAAAATCGGTTTCAGATTTTTTTTGTATGAACATATCTTTGTATGAAGTAATTTTTGGCCGTTTTAAAACGGTTATCTGGCAACCTTTACCGGTTTTAAGAAAGCGGAGGGAATAAAATGGGGACATTTTTTACTCATTACAGTGCAATGGAAATATTCTTTCTTGTATGTGCAATTGTGGGCGGATTTTTTGTGATTGTAAAATTTATTATGCAGTTTATTGGCCTTGACAGCGATTCCGGCCATGACCTTAATATGGACAGTCATAATATAGATGCCCATCATTCCGATTCCGATGTGGGATTCCACATACTTTCACTTCACGGGATCACATCCTTTTTAATGATGTTCGGCCTTGTTGGTCTTGCAATGTACAGGCAGAGCAGCATGGGGATTATGATGTCCCTTTTGGGTGCGGTTATTGCCGGATGTATCTCGGTGTGGATTATCGGAAAGATGTTTCAGCTTGCAGGTAAAATGAAGTCGAGCGGCACAATATCCATAGAAGATACAGTTGGCGCCCAGGGCAAGGTTTATATGCGAATACCTGAAAAGGGGTCGGGCAGGGTGCTTGTGACCGTAAACAATAGTCTCAGGGAGTATGATGCCACCTCAAATGATAGCAAAACCCTTGATACCGGGACACCGGTAAGGGTTGTATGGGTTGATGGAAATGTGCTTGTGGTTGAAAAAATTTAACAACAGATAAAAGAAAAGGAGAATTACAATGGGACCATGGATGTTAGCTATTATTGCCTTTCTGATTCTTGCATTTATAACGCTGATGTTTCTTGCGTCACGTTATAAAAGATGCCCCTCTGACAAGATACTGGTTATTTTCGGCAAGGTTGGAGAGAACCAGTCGGCAGAGTGTATACATGGTGGAGGTACCCTGGTGTGGCCCCTTATACAGGATTATGCCTATATGGACCTTACCCCCATGACAATCAGTATTCCTTTACAGAATGCCCTCTCTTTTCAGAACATCAGGATTAATGTGCCAAGCACATTTACGGTCGGTGTAAGCACAGAGCCTGGGATAATGAACAACGCCGCAGAAAGGCTTCTAAACCTCCCACCTGAAGAGATTGAGGAAATGGCAAAGGAGATCATCTTTGGTCAGCTCAGGCTCACTGTAGCATCTCTCACAATTGAGCAGATCAACCAGGACAGGGAAAAGTTCCTTGAAGAGATAAGGACCAATGTCTCCCCTGAACTTAATAAGATCGGACTATACCTTATCAACGTAAATATTACCGATATTACAGATGAGTCCACCTATATAGAAAGCATAGGGAAAAAGGCTGCAGCAGAGGCGATCAACCAGGCAAAGATAGATGTGGCGGTTCAGGATAAGCATGGAGAGATAGGCCAGGCTGAAAATACAAAAGAGAGAGAAATCAGGGTAGCTGAAAATATTGCAGAGGCTGAAAAGGGAAAGAAAAAAGCTGAGGCAGAACGAAGGGTTTATGTTCAGCAGCAGGAAACCAACGCGACAATCGGTGAGGCAGAGGCAAACAGGGAAAAGGAGATCAAGGTCGCCGAGAATGAGGCCGGATCTGAAAAGGGTAAGAAAAAGGCTGAGGCTGAAAAACGTATCTATGTCCAGCAGCAGGAGGCCTCAGCAGTAGCCGGTGAAAACACAGCAAAGGCAGACATTGCGGAATCAGAGGCTCTTCTTGCCATTAAAAAGGCGGATGCATTCAGGCGCGGTGAAATAGCCAAAAGGGCAGCAACTGAGGAGATACAGAAGGCCCAGTACAGGGCAGAGGCAGAAAGGCTCAATGCAGAAGAGGTCGTACAGAAGGAGATAGAAAAGCGCAAGATAGAGATCGCTGCTGAGGCAGAGGCTGAAAAGATAAGGCGCGAGGCAAAGGGTACGGCGGATGCAATACTCTTAAAATATGAGGCAGAGGCAAAGGGGCTTAAGCAGGTACTTGAAAGTAAGGCAGAGGGTTATTCCGAGCTTGTTAAAAGCTGTGGCGGTGATGCAAAGGCCGCTGCCACCCTGCTCATGATCGAAAAACTTGAGAACATGGTTAACATGCAGGTAGAGGCCATAAAGAACCTGAAGATTGACAAGATCACGGTGTGGGATTCAGGCGCAGATGGTAAAAATGGCAATACTACAGCCAATTTTTTATCCGGCATGGTTAAAAGCCTGCCCCCGCTCCATGATATAGCAGAGATGGCAGGGCTTGATCTGCCAAAATACCTTGGCGACCTGAAGTCTTCTGAAAATGTAAAAAAGGCTGATCAGCAGGAGAAAAGCAGGGGATAAAGTATCTGGCAGGCTATATTTTACAATGAGGTGATCCGTAGGGGCACAGCGCACTGTGCCCCTACCTTTTTATACAGGGTGATTAGCTCCCATGTTTTCCCCTTGACAGACGGGTATCTCTTCCATATATTCCCTGCAACATTTTGAAAGAAGGAAAAAATTTATGTACACAGCAGGTGACTTAAGAAAGGGTCTCAAGATTCAGATAGATGGTAATCCCTATATAATTACCGACTTTACATTTGCCAAGCCGGGTAAGGGGCAGGCCCTTTATAAATGCAAACTAAAAAATATGATTAACGGTACCGGCTTTGAACGCACCTACAGATCAGGCGAGACATTCGAGCCTGCAATACTGGATGAGCGCAAGATGCAGTATCTGTATAATCAGGAAAACGATTACTGTTTTATGGATGTTACCAATTATGAGCAGGTCATTCTCAATAGCGAACAGGTCGGGGATGTAAAAAACTACCTGATAGATAATCTTGAGGTCTCTATCCTCTTTTTTGGTACGCTTCCAATAGGCATTACCCCGCCCAATTTTGTAAATCTGGTTGTTACCAGGTCTGACCCCTGGGTAAAGGGGGATACCTCAGCGGGTGACAGCAAGCCGGTAACCCTTGAGACAGGCTATGAGCTCCGGGTACCTCCCTTTGTTGAGGAGGGTACAAAGATACAGGTGGATACCCGTACCGGGGAATATGTAACAAGGGTCAAGGATTAGCTCTGCCATTGCCGGATAAATCACCCCTTGTTATACGCGCAAGGGCAATACAATCCATACGGGAGTTTTTTATCAGCAGGGGGTATCTTGAGGTAGAAACCCCTGTCGTTATTCCTGCGCCTGCGCCCGAGGCCAATATAGATGCCATAGAGGCATCAGGCCTGTTTTTACAGACCTCACCCGAACTCTGCATGAAGCGTCTTCTCGCTATGGGTTACAACAGGATATTCCAGGTATGCAAATGCTTCAGGAACTCTGAAAGGGGAGAGAGACATCTGCCTGAATTTACCATGCTTGAATGGTATAAAGCTGATGCGGATTATCTCTTTCTAATGGATGAATGCGAGGCGATGATTAAACATGTTATCCGCGCCCTGGGAAAAGGGGAACGATTATTCTTTCAGGGAAAAGATATTGATATCTCAGGCAGATGGGAGAGGATAACCGTAAGAGAAGCCTTTTTTAAATATGCCGGGACTACCCCAGAAAAGGCAATCAGCGATGGGATGTTTGATGAAATCATGGTGACAGAGGTAGAGCCTGAGCTTGATATGGGTAGACCGGTTTTCCTCTATGACTACCCTGCATCACAGGCAGCGCTATCACGCACAAAAAAGGATGATCCGGGTGTAGCCGAGAGGTTTGAGCTTTATATTTGTGGGCTTGAACTGGCAAACGCCTTTTCCGAGCTTACCGATGTGGTTGAGCAGAAAAATAGGTTTTTTGAGGAGTTAAGCAGCAGGGCGGAAAAAGGAAAAACCGTATACCCCTTCCCGGAAAAATTCATAAATGACCTTGAATACATGCCCCAATCAGCCGGGATTGCATTCGGGGTGGACAGGTTTATAATGCTCCTCACAGACAGCCCATCAATAGATGATGTGGTTGCCTTCACCCCTGAAAGGCTGTAGTTGATCATTTCCATATTCTTCAGATCATATGATAACTTGCGGCATCTTGATCAAGTATAATATCCTGTGAAAATTTTTAGGAATTTTCACCTTTGGAGAGTTTTACTTAAAAGAAATATTCGTTTTCATAATCCTGGTTATTTATTTCCTTCATCCGCTATGATGTGAGACAGAGGTAAAATAATATAGAAAGGTTCTAGCAGATTGTATGATTTGTTTTTGAGAGAAAGGAAACCCTGATTGCATATAGCGGATCATGATTTCCTTTCTTAATACAAGACCTCTACAGCAGGTTATGGAGCATCTTTCTTCTCATTAATCTTTTTAAATATGATTCGTTGCTCATTTAAGGGGTCAAACTCCACGCGGCTTTCTTTATCAAATATCATGGTCGGACGTTTTAACGTATCATAGGGGTCCCACAGGGGTAGTCCGCTTTTAGGTGTATTGGGATCACCTGTTGCTGCAAAGGCGATCCATGCCTCGCTCATTATATCTGCCATTTTCTGTGCTTCTGCCCCTCCGCCCGAAAGCCCTATGCCTCCTTCATTTACATTATCAAAGACAAACGGCATCTCAAGCCCGTGGGGAGATATGAGCTTTCCTCCCAGCACTGGGGTTTCCCAGTCAAGGCGGTACAGGTATGCAGGGGCCTTGCCTAAAGCCATCTTCCGCTCCGCAATGGTGACAGAGCCAGAGCCCATGCCTGAATAGCTTGCTATATGAAAGTAGATGGATGATGGAGACATATTCGGGTAGAACTTTCGGTAAAGTGTTATGAGATTTTCTGTTTCTGCGCCTGCAATCATCTCTACCCTTTTCTTTAAACCCTCTTCATCAAGGGCCCAGAGCTCATCCTGCCCAAGTGAAAATGCGGTTGATTCTGTCTTGTTCCAGCCCACCATAGTGGGCACATTTGCAGATATTATTGGGGCCTTTGGAGAAAACGGATGATCAGGTAAAATCACCGGGTCGATAACCGGCCCGAAACCACCGCCCTGACCCGCCAGTTTTGCTGTTGCTGCAAAATAGGCAGAGAGGATTCTGTCTGTGGATAACTTATGTATTTCAGCAAGGTTTTCTTTTGTGATCGCGAGTTCCGCAAGAAGGGCCTCAGCAGCCTTTGTTGCAGACTCCCGCTCTTCAACTT
>CAZCMD010000025.1:0-39057 GCA_964499695.1 uncultured Desulfatiglans sp. | reverse complement strand
TTTTTCTTAGTGCCCTTTGCGTCTTTGCGGTTCAATTTTAGTCTGTCACTTCAACCATACAAGAACACGGAATAAAACTTTAAATAAAAGTCTCTGTGACTTCAGTGATTACCCATATTACTCAATAAGCCAAAAATATGTCAATTATGAATACGTCTTAATAAATGTTCATTCAAAAACTGATGTTTTTGTATGAAAGCTGTCAGCCATCAGCGTCCAGCTTTCAGCAAAAGCATATAATACAAAGACCTGGCTGATCCCGCCGGGGCGCATTTGCGTCAAGTTAACAAAAATATCATACCGAAAACATATTACTGGTAAGGGATATAAAATAAAGCTCCCTGAGAAAAACATCTATTCCTAATTCAAGACCAAAAATCATTTCTCACACAAAGTCACAAAGCTCACAAAGTTAAGAAACTGAAAAATATTACGTTAAAAAGCATTTGATTTTCTTAGTGTTCTTTGCGCCTCTGTGTGAGATATTGCTTTAGGCTTTTGCTTTTCGCCTTAGCTTGACGACAATGCGCCATGGCGGGATTGGAAGCTTCATCCCAAAATAGCCTCTTTCCGGATGGAATCTAACTATACAATATATCACTGATTGTGTTTAATGTTTTGACCTATGTCAAGGCAGATTGTATTTTCTGTGATAAGATCATGTATATTCCGGTAAATAATTGCCATACCGGACAAAAACTTAATCCTGAGAGGTGAAACATCATGTCCGATATCAATGCCCTGTCATGTCCGCCTGAAATAACAGATGAAGATATCCTCTCTGCTATGAGGTCAATGGAGGGATACATCGATATCACCCCTGCCGATTTCAGGGAGTTTTATATTAAGGCATATAAACATGCAAGGGAGCGTCTGCTCCATGGGATTACTGCCGGTCAGATTATGACACGACCGGTTTATTCAATAGCTTCAGAAAGTAATATTTCCCTCGCAGCAGATATCATGGCAAAAAAGAAGGTAAGCGGCCTGCCTGTTATAAATAATGGAGAGGAACTGGTGGGGATTATTTCTGAAAAGGATCTTGTAAAAAGTGTGATAAAGGATGACCCTCCTTCCCTTATGTCTGTAATCGCGCGGTGCCTCAGCAATAAAGGCTGCCTGGCTTTGTCTCTCAGAAAACTGAAGGTGGTGGACCTTATGACAGCCCCTGCAATAGCGGTTTTTGAAAACACCCCGCTTTCCGGAATAATAAATCTGCTTAATAAAGGCAGCATTAATAGGTTACCGGTTAAAGAGAGAAATAACCGGCTTATTGGGATCATAACCAGGTCAGACATTATCAAGGCTATATACAGCACTGTCTGTGACTATGAATAAGAGTTCAGATATGAAATACTTCAGCAAGATGAGGGGCATAACAAAAAGCCCACCGGCAGTGAGCCGTACAGAGATATTATGGTCATGGATAGGGGCTTTTTTAGGGATAAGCCTTGTCGGATTTATCCATTACAAACTGCTTGGCCCAAGAGACATGGTTTTAATTATCGGATCATTCGGGGCCTCTGCTGTACTGATATACGGTGCAATAAGAAGCCCGCTGGCACAGCCCCGTAATCTTATTGGCGGACACATATTGTCAGCAATAATCGGTGTTGCAAGTTTTCAGATGCTGGGGGCAATACCGTGGCTTGCCTCTGCCTTTGCTGTGTCAACAGCCATTGCAGTCATGCATGTAACAAAAACCCTTCATCCGCCCGGAGGGGCAACCGCACTAATAGCGGTAATAGGCGGTGATCAGATACATAATCTGGGCTACATGTATGTATTAGTGCCCGTTGGTTTTGGTGCATTGATCATGCTTGTTGTTGCGCTCCTGATAAACAATATACCAAAGACCAGAAAATATCCTGAATTCTGGTTATAATCATTCAGGTCATAACCTGGCCATGTGAATTGTCCGGTTAACCCTCAACAATAAACAACTTTTCAATGGGTGCATTAAGATACTCATCTATTTTTTCGTTCATCACCTTTGATACCTCTGGCGCAAAACCAGGCTCCTTTTTTGTCCTTTTAAAAAGCGGCTCAAAGGTGTCATGGGGATTAAAAAGGGGTCTCAGTGTAACACTCCTGCTGCTGGGTATATCAGTAAAGATTATCTTTTTATCCTCCACAGGGAGGAGTATCAGGTTGCCCTGCGAATGATAAGCCCCGTAATCCCTTCTTGCCCCGGTGATATAGGCAAGCGCTGCTGCCTGGCAGCAATGGTGAGAGGTTTGAACCTTTATTTTGTGCTTTACCGGCAACTCGTTCCCATACAGGAGTTTGAACGCTTCCTGTGCTGCTCTGAAGGAAAATGCGCCTCCCCCGACACAGTACCCGTGAACCTTAATAACGTCATTTAGGGTAATCTCTATCTTTCCATCAACAGTAATGCCGTAAAGGGCAGATTCAGGGAGTTTCATAAAGATGGATCGTTCAGGGATTTTTACTGCCGGCACACCTGCTTTATTTTCCTTTGCATCGGCATAACCTGATGCATTAAGCAGGGCAAGCCCCCCGCATAAAAGGGGGACTGAACCAAGAAATTCGCGCCTGCTGCTATCTGACAAAAAATATTTGCTTTTTTTCCTGCCCTTAGCCTCTTCAATACTGTTTACCTTATCCATATTTTGGCCCCCGCTTTGATAATTAGTCATCACTTTTTTATCTTGAAGACCCTGAAGGTCACCGTATTGAGATATGGCAACCTTCAGAATAAACAACGTCGTTATTCTGTTTTTTTTGAGCGCAATGCAAAACAGGGAATTAACATCGACATGTTTATTCCCTGTTATTACTTGAGTTATGGCGCGCCCGGGAAGATTCGAACCCCCGACCTATGGATTAGAAGTCCATTGCTCTATCCAACTGAGCTACGGGCGCAAAATTCGGCTACTCATAACATATAATGCCTAGGTTTTCCAATAGTTTTTTATATATCCCGGCCTGTTTTTAACAGGCTAATTACCTGGGTAAAAAACTACCTGTATCGGACAGCACCCTGTAGCTGTTTGCATCTGTCTGATTATTATGGTTTTTTCCCGGCCCTTTCGCCGCACCCACATTAAGAACCTGGTTGAGCAGAAAGTTTGTATTTCTCTCAAGCTGCCCCATAGTCTCTGCAAGTGCCTTCAGTTGTATCAGGGCCTTTCTTGTCTTTTCCTGTCCCGGGATATGTAGCGCAGGATCATCAAGTATGTTTACAAGTTGATCAAATGCAATATCCTTCATGCCCTCAATCTCTTTATAAATGAGGTTTACCCATTTCTCCTTCAGCCCTTCCTGCATGTTACAACAGGCCATATACTCAGGGTTACTCCCGAATCTCAGGGCCTCTTTCAGTTCGTAAATCACCTCTTTAACCATGATCCTTATCTCATTATTTACATCGGCCCTCTCCATAAGCTCATCCCATTTTTCTTTTACCTGCATCCTTATCCAGTTTTCGCCCTGTATTGGAGTGGGATTAAGCTCCATAAACCTCTCGTGTGCATGATGCAGTTCCATCACAGCATCCCTGTATTTAGCACCAATGCCTGCAAGGATGTGATCCAGTTTTGATATGGCCTTTTTTCTGGGGTTATCCCTGCCGGAATCATTAAGAAGCATGGACTCCCACTGTTCACGCAGGAAGGTTATCTCCTGCTTAGCCAGTGTAAATATGAGGCCCGATTTTGTAATTGTGTTTCTGAGGGAGTCAGCAATGACATTACATGCATTCAGCCTGTCCCTGGAGAGTTCCTGCATCGCCTTCATGGAATCCTGCCTGAGCTGATGGCTTAAAAGCTCTGTCCCTAATGACAGCGAAAGCCTTTTGATCACCCTTGTTTCATGGCTGTTCATTCGGATGGTGTATGGCCTGAAGTGTATCTTCACAACCGCAACCACAACGTAATCCGTGTCTGCCCAGATTATATTTCCATTATGATTTTTTGGGTACTCAAGATATGAATACATATCAAGGTTAAGATCGGCCTTTCTTACAAGTACAGGCTCCATATGCTGGAAGTCTTCGGGTTCCAATTCCAGCTGAAGCCTTACGCTCCGCGCATCATTTTTGGGGTCTTCTGATGTCCAGCTCTTCTGACGCTCCACACACCAGCCCATTGCCTCAAGGGGCCGGCCAGGTTCATCACGGTACAGGAGCCAGGGCTTTCCGGGCGGGTCATAGCCTGATTTCGCAGGGAGCCCCCACTCTATCCTTTCACGGTAATCATCTTTAAGGCCGGAGGTAATCCTTTCGACTTTAAGCTCCGGCAGTTTTCCCACCCTGTATATAGTGCCCTTATAGGCATTCGGGAGACACACAAAGATGGTCTCTATCATCTCCATACATGTCTGTTCAAGCACAGATTTTTCAATCTCGATAGACAATACTATTCACCTGTTTTGATAATTTCATTAACAATCCCTGATACAATATCCCCTGCGCTGCCTTCAAGAAAGATATCGGTCAACTGTTCTGTAAGCCATGTCTTTTCTTTATTGATCTCTATGATCTTTGCGTTATTTTTTTTTGCCACCACAGGGATGGTGTTGGCTGGCGAAACCTGGGCCGAGGTGCCTATTATCACAAGCACCTGCGCCCAGGAAGCGAGATCAAATGAGAGGTTAAGCGCCTTCTCAGGTATACCTTCGCCAAAGAAAACGATATCTGGCTTGAGTATATTACCGCAATGGCACATCGGTAAGTTTTCATGCCTTTTTTCCGCCATGGTATATCTCATGTTACAGAAAAGGCATGAGAGGGTACTGGAACTACCGTGGTATTCAATGACATTTGAGGCCCCGCCGGCCTGATGCAGGTTATCGATATTCTGGGTGATTATATGTTGAAGATAACCTTTTTTCTCAAGGATACCAAGACCTGTGTGGGCAGGGTTGGGTTTTGCATTTTGCACCAGGGCATCCATCTCCCTGAGCATGTTCCAGACCTCAGCAGGATCAGCCAAAAAGGCATCTATGGTTGCGTACCTTGCAGGGTCATATTTTGACCAGAGCCCGTTCCTGCCCCTGAAATCAGGTATCCCCGATTCAACAGATATGCCTGCACCCGTAAGGGCGATAACAGGGGAATATCCGGCAATAACCTCTGCCGCCTGTTTTATCCTCCGGATGAGCACTTCAGACATCAACCCTGCCATTCCTATAGTCCCTTCAAGCAGCACCCTGCAATCCCACCCCTTTTCTGCCTGTTAAAGATACTAATAAGGCTGACCTTATCAGGCCGCAGTTATTAATCGGATGGCAGACTTACAGAAAATCTCGCGCCCCTGTCCTTTTCACTTTCGAGGGTCATTTTACCACCCATATCCTCAACAAGGACGAGTGCGCCGGCAAGCCCCAGACCATGCCCCCTTACGCAGTTTTCCCTTTCATCACCGAGCTGGAAATATCTTTCAAACACCTTTTCCTGATACGCCTTTTCTATCCCCTTGCCATCATCTGTAATGGAGATAAAAAGGTTACCATTATCAAAGGATACCTCAACGATAATCTCTTTTTTTCTGTATTTAAAGGCATTGCTCAGAAGGTTTCTTATGACCTGCCTTACCTTTCTGATATCTGAGGATATCTCTTTTTCCCACATGGATGGGTCCATCCGGAGCATGATATCCTGAGATGCAAGTATCTCTGAAAAATCCTTATAACCCTCTGCTTTACTTATCCTCTCTGCTGTCTCCGGGTCAACCAGATCAAAGATCTCAATAAATGGAAATACTATGTATTCAAAACACCTGTATTTGTCTTTATTAAAAATGCCTTCACTTGATCTACCGACCTCAAGGATGTCATTAACAAGGGACATGGCTATCCTTGAATTTCTTAATACCCTGCCCAGCACCTTTACCTGCCTTTCCGTAAGGGGGTTTTCCCTCTCTGCATTACGGATAAGCGTATCTACACTAGCCTCAATGACCGCAATAGGGTTTTTCAAGTCATGGACCAGTAATTCTGTCTTAATTCTTTTTTTATTCATAACCTCTTATAATCCGTGTATTTTAACAGGCAAAATAATACCTGTATTTAGTAAATATTTATTAAACCTCTAACCAAAACATAATAAAAATATCAGTTGATGTCTACCTATTAAATTATTCAGGCACTATCTGAACACAACCCCGACATAGCCCACAAAGCTGCTGCCTGGCATCACATCATAACTTGTTGTATAGATAAGTTCTCTGCTCTCTACTGCCCCGAGTTTTTTAACCGAGGCAATTGCCGCTGAAACAGCCCCGCCGCAACAGGCATTCATGTTCCTTAAGGATTCTTCTATCACCGCCTCCGGTTCCATCCTGAGCATAAGATCCACCATCTTCCTGTCATTATGGTTTTTCACCCAGTCAAGGGCAGCCTTACCTGTACCCATAACCGTATTGGCATAATTTGGGCCATAATGAGTAAGATCTGTAGAGCCGATAACCTTGATCTTTTTACCGAGCTCAATGGCTATCTCTGATATACGCTCCCCTATCTTTATTGAAGATATTGCAGGAGGTACACCTACTGGAAGCAGTTTCGCATCAGGGAAAAGGTATTTGATAATGGGTAACTGCACCTCAATGGTATTGTCAGTGGCATATCTTGCCCCTGTCTCCACATTGAATCTGAATTCCGATATGATTTTTTTGGCGAGATCATCTGCTATCTCTATCTCGCCCAGGGGTGTATCCCATGAACCTTCAGTCATTATATAGTTACCGCTGCCGGGATGAAGGTGCCGTCCGAATACGACAATAGTATCAGGTGAGGAATCCCCCTTAAGATGCTTTATAACATTATAGGCCACCTGCCCTGAAAATACCCAGCCTGCATGGGGCACTATACCTCCTGTCCATTCAACACCGCGGGGTGAAATGGATGTCTCTTCAAATTTTTCAAATATCTCAAGGCACTCGGCCTCTGTTGCCGGATACCAGCTTCCTGCCAGGTCAGAAGGTCTTATACCCATTTTTCCCTCCTTATTATTTATGTGCAGGCTATTTTATATATTTTTGACTCTTGCAGCAATTATTCTTTTTGTTATATATATTTAACTATTAAAACAAATAATGAAGATAAAGAAATAAAATGGAAATCATAATAAGAATAGCAGTGCTGTTATTTGCAGTTACCATACATGAATATGCACACGGGAAAGCAGCGCTTTCGCTTGGTGATCCTACAGCAAAAAATGCCGGGAGACTTACACTCAATCCCCTGAGTCATATTGACCCTATGGGAGCCATATGCATGTTTCTGTTCCATTTTGGCTGGGCAAAACCTGTCCCGGTAAATCCTGCTTACTTTTCCGACAAACGAAAAGATATTACATTGATGGCGCTCAGCGGCCCTATATCAAATTTTGCAGCCGCCTTTACAGCAGGTTTTTTCATGAGATATTTATATATACAAAATAATATTTATCTAATGATACTTGTTTATTTGATTATGATGAACACTGGGCTTGGACTTTTTAATCTGCTCCCCATACCGCCTCTTGACGGTTCTCATGTCCTTGAGAATATGCTGCCGCCATCTGCTGCAGGATGGTTCCGTCATATAACTCGTTACGCTCCTATGGTTTTTTTAGGTATACTTCTACTTGATCATTTTATGAATCTTAACATGTTTGGAAGACTGTTTTCCACCCCGATTATTGAAATTTCAAAGCTTCTTGGGGGAAAACACTTTTCAAAGGTAACCGGATTCTGAATAGCTTATCAGCTATCTACTACACTGAAAGGCTGGTAATTATCTCAGAGAGTTCCTCAATGATCTTTGAGAGCGGATCAGCCTTTATACCTACCCTGTTCAGGCAGTTATACAATGAATCAGTACTGAGCCTTTCAAGGTCCTGCCCCACAATAAAGCGTGACATCAGGAGGTCAGCCAGATAAACCAGGTGATTGAGGTCCTTATCATGTTTGGATTCTTCAGGGTGATGGTGATGTTTTATCACATCAATCAGGCGTTCAGGCAGACCCCACAGCTCGGCAAGTTTACCTCCTGCCGTTGTATGATCCATCCCGAACAGCTCCTTTTCAACACTGACAAGGGATTCTCCCTTTTCCTGGGTACGCCGGTAAAAAAGCGGATATGCCTTATCCATAAACTGATCAAGGGCAATCTTGCCGATATCATGAAGGAGCGCTGCCGTATAGGCAATATCCGCAGGTATCTTTTTGTTTATAGATGCAAGTTTTTCACAGATAAGGGCGGTGCCAACCGCATGCTTGAAAAGACCGCCCTTGCAAAGGGAATATCCCCCGCTGTCACTGTTAAAAAAACCTTCCATGGATGCAGAGACAATGAGCTGGAGAAGACGTTTTTCGCCTAAGACAACAAGTGCCCTCTCGATACTGTCTACATCGACGTTCAGTCTGAAATAAGCGGAATTGCAGAGCCTTATCACCTTTGCGCTTATTACCTGGTCTTTTCTTATCTCAGTACCCATATCTCCCATACTGTAGCTGTCATCCTGTACCATCCTCATAAGTTTAAGGGCAATCTGAGGTATGGGTTTTATCTTGGCTATTGCCGATTCGAGCTGGGTCATGGTAGGGAACTCTAGTGGTACCGCATTAACCTCTTCGGGCACACTGATGGGTTTAATGGTGCTTTCCCAGTTTGAGAGGTTAAGGCTCAGACAGCAGCAGAAATGGCCACCCGTTTCACTCTTTACAACGGGTATTTTCTCTGATTTCAATATTCTCTCAACTATCTCTGCTGTCCTTCCTCCTATGTCAAGGCTCAGATCCAGTTCTGAAACAGGGCCCACAAGGGCACCCCCGGCGATGGTCGCCTTAAATCCACCCCTTTCACCAAGCTTGTTCCTGAGGGCATTTATAAAAACCGGTAACCCCGTTTTGGCATAATTTTCTACCCTGCCTATACCGCTCATACCGCTCGGTTCAGGCAATAATATGTGCATCAGACCGCCAAGGTTTCTCTTTTCATCAACAAGGGTAACCCCTACGCATGTGCCCAGGTATGCATCCAGCACCTCTTTCTTTTGACCGCTTATTACAAAATTTCCGGATGGAACCGGGGTTCTTCTAAGCAGGGGGGCTGTGTTCATATTATGATCCCTTTTTAAACGGGTTAATTATTTTATCCAAAATCTATCTAAATAGATTAATCGGTCAATATGTTTAAAAATATACCATAATTCTGTTATATTTTTTAAGGTTTGATAATGCATTATTTCATGATAAAAGGTCAAGGGAATAGGAAAAAAACAGTTAATATTTTTCAAGCTCAAATTAATTATTTCTCATAAACCTTCATATACCTGACCTCATCCGCTGCCAGTTGCGACCTGACCATCCCCTTTATCAGGAGGCCAAGGCCAAGCACCTCTCCCTTAAGTGAAAGAATCACATAACCGTTTTCAAGCGCGTAATCAAAGGGGAGATATTCGCCATCCAGAAGCTGTTTGAGCTGTTTTTCATCTATATTGAATACAGCTTTTGTGGCGTGCCTTCCAAAATACTGAATAAACCTGGTTGTAGGTTTTATAAAGCTCCCTACCTCCTGAAAGGACTTTATGCCAAGCCTTTTGATCTTCAGATGGGAGATCTCTGATATAAACGGGCTATTTCTTAAAAACCAGAATGTCCGTTTCTTTGCAAAAAGAAGATAATCATCAAAGAGCTCCTTCTGGATACCAAACCTTTCATACATGTATGAAAGTAGGCCTCGCCTCTCATCCTCTTTTGCCAATCCTGGCCATGAAGAATCCAACCGAGTTAACGATATGGGGGTAGAATCTTGCTGCGCGGTTAAGCTGTCTGTCATATGAAACACCATTAAATTCTGTAAGCCCATCCATATGGGGAAATTGAATATCTATCGGAAGCAGCTCAGCATCCCTGTTATCAAGCAGGAACTGGACTGTCTCTTCGTTTTCCGAAGGGTTATAGGTACATGTGGAGTAAAGCATAACCCCGTCATCTTTCAAGAGATCAAAACCCCTCAATATCATCTTTTTCTGCAACTCCAGGAGTTTGTTACCCGGATGGGGCTTTGACGGGTAGCTGTTCGATGTCTCATCAGGTTTTCTGATCCTCCCCTCGCCGGAGCATGGCACATCAGCCATAATAAAATCAAACCGCTGCTTAAGAGGGAATTCCTGGGCCTGGTATTCCGTATATATCGCATTTATTACGCCAAGTCTTGTAAGGGTATGACCTAACGGTATGTGCCTTGTGGGGTACAATTCGTTTGCTATTAAGAGCCCGCTGTTCCCCATGATATCTGCCATGTGGGCGGTTTTGCCCCCTGGCGATGAACACATGTCAAGCACAAGAGTCTCCTTATGAGGCGCAAGCACCATTGAGGCAAGACAGGAGGTAAGGGCCTGGGGGTGTATATAACCGGAAAAATACTCAGGGAGATTCCCCGGCGATTTCAGATCAATTACCTCAAAGAATCTCTTCCCCTCATCGCCCATGGGTTTTAGATTTATACCCCGCTCGGTAAGGATATGAACAAGTCTTTCAGGTTCTACCTTTATCCGGTTTACCCGTAAATGAACCGGCATGGGTCTGCCAAGACTATCGATAAATGCATCAAAATCAGGGATTATTTCCCTGTATGGACTGAAAAAATCATACATCTAAATTTTTGATATTCCTGTTTACCCTCTTTATTTTTGATTGTCCTGACCATCCTGTAATTGAGGTCATAAAAGATGGTTGTGTATAATTTCATCCGACACGGTATACGGGTCTTTTTGACCGCTTACTATGGATTCAACAGCCCGGTTAAAGGCATCATCCTTTTCAAACCTGCCAATCACCTCTTCCATGACCCTGCTCTTTATCATTTCAAGGAGTTCTTCCCTTGCCCCTGATTCTGTCCTCCTGAGGTTAATATCTCCCCTCTTTTGAATAATAAAACTCCTGTGCCTTTCTATCTCGGCAATAACCTCTTCTATGCCTGTACCTTCCGGCGCAACAGTCTTTATAACAGGCGGATGCCATTTAACCTCATCGCCGGTATTAATGCCCGTTTCCATCATGACCATAAGATCGGTAATGGTCTTTTCAGCACCTTCTCTATCTGCCTTGTTGATCACAAAAATATCACCGGCCTCAAGTATCCCGGCCTTGATTGCCTGTATGTCATCACCCATGCCAGGGACAAGCACGATTACTGTGGTGTGCGCCTTTTTAACGATATCCACCTCATCCTGGCCCACGCCCACTGTCTCGACGATGATATATTCCTTGCCCATAGCATCCATGACATCGATCGCACCCCGTGTGGATAATGTGAGTCCTCCGAAATGCCCCCTTGTGGCAAGGGACCTGATAAACACCTCTTTGTCACTGCTGTGACGCTGCATCCTGATCCTGTCGCCCAATATTGCCCCGCCGCTGAATGGGCTTGTGGGGTCGATTGCTATCACCCCCACCTTTTTATCTCTTTTCCTTAAATTTTCTATTAATCTGTCAACAAGGGTGCTCTTTCCGACACCGGGGGCGCCGGTAATGCCTATAACATATGCCTTACCGGTATAAGGATAAAGTTCTTTAAGGATATCTCTGACACCCGTAAGCCCATTATCAATATCGCTGATGAGCCTGGCTGCGGCCCTGATATCACCTGAGATGACCCTCTGTGCAGTTTCAGACATAAAGGATACTAAAACAGACTGCCCTTGAATTCCGGTGTCCTCTTTTCAAGGAATGCTGTCATGCCCTCTTTCTGGTCAGGGCTTGTGAATATAAGACCAAATGCATCTGATTCCATTCTGCAACCGTTGATCAGATCCATGTCTGCGCCCCTGTCAATGCAGTCTTTTATACCTTTAAGGGCAGTCCTTCCCTTTGATGCTATAAGTGTTGCAGCCTTCATGGTCTCCGCCCAGAGTATTTCAGCGGGAAAGATCCTGTTTACAAGACCGATATTTTTTGCCTCATCCGCCTTGATCATATTACCTGTCATGCAGAGCTCCTTTGCCATGCTGTTGCCCACACGCCTTGCGAGCCGCTGGGTGCCGCCAAAACCCGGAATTACCCCGAGGTTTATCTCAGGCTGACCGAACTTTGCCTTTTCAGAGGCATATATAAAGTCACATGCCATTGCTATCTCACAACCACCGCCAAGGGCGAAACCGTTTACGCATGCAATAACCGGCATGGGAAATTGCTCAATACGGAAAAGCAGCTCCTGACCTACCCTTCCAAACTCCCTTGCCTGGAGGGGCGTAAGGTTTACCATGTGTTTTATATCAGCGCCTGCCACAAATGCCCTGTCACCTTCACCTGTAAATACAAGCACCTTGACCGCAGGATTTTTAACTATTTCATCCAGCGCAGCGTTTACATCTTTCAGTAGATCGGGATTAATGGCGTTAAGGGCCTGGGGCCTGTTAAACTTAATTATTGCTACATTGCCTTCAACGCTGAAAAGGATATTGTTGTAGTTCATTGTTATGCTCCTTATGTGATTAGTTAAAAAAAGAATGGCATGAAATTGTTACCAAATCTATTCTTGAACCTTGTGTATTTACAATATAAAATATGCCCCTGATTTAACCCGCACAGACAGGGTTAAGGATTACGGGTGAATATATAAAGATGTACATTTCCAAGTCAAGTTATTTCAGCCATGAATAACTAAATGAATTTTCTTGACATTTTTATGATACCCCGGCTAGTAAGTGTCCATCCAGAAATGAACAAATCCTGGATGCGGCTTTCAGCAGTCAGCGATCAGTTATCAGCTGACTCTTTGGTTTGAAAGCCTTTTACCGAAAGCTGAACGCTAATAGCTGACCGCTTGAATCCAAAAACGACAGTTTATGGATGGACACTAATTAGGCGTCAAAGGTCTATTAATAGCACCTGTAGTTATACTAATTTTTTGGAGAAAAATATGAATCCGCTTGCGATTGAACTTAATGAAATTATACAAAAGGCTAACCCGCATATATACGATATGCTTTCAGATGTTGGTAAATCTCTCTATTTCCCAAAGGGGATACTCACACAGAGCGCAGAGGCAAACTCAAAGGCGAAAAGGTTTAATGCTACCATCGGCATGGCAACTGAAAAGGGTAAAACCATGTACCTCTCTTCAGTTATGTCTCTTATAGGCAATATAACCCCTGAAGAATCCCTCACCTATGCCCCTTCATACGGTACAGCGGGCTTAAGAAAGGCATGGAAGAACTATTTACTGGATAAGAACCCGCCATTAAAGAATAAAAATATCAGCCTTCCCGTTGTCACTAACGCAATCACACATGGTCTTTCTGTTATTGCAGACCTGTGGGTGGATAAGGATGATATTATTATCACACCTGACAAGAACTGGGACAATTACACCCTGATCTTTGAGGTTAGAATCGGCGGGAAAATAGTAAAATACCCACTCTTTAACAGTCAGGGCGGGTTCAATATTGAGGGTTTAAAAAAATGCCTTGAAGAGCAGGCAAAAACCGCAAAAAAAATCCTTGTTCTGCTAAACTTCCCCAATAACCCCACAGGTTACAGCATTACTAACGAAGAGGGGCTTAAGATAGCTGACATCCTGACAGAGATTGCAGAAAAGGGTACAAATGTGGTTGCGATTACCGATGATGCCTATTTCGGACTCTTTTTCGAAGATAATGTGATGAAGGAATCACTCTTTAGCCACATGATCGGAAGACATCCAAGGCTTTTTACAATCAAGCTTGACGGTGCAACAAAGGAGATATTTGTATGGGGTTTAAGGGTGGGTTTTATTACATACGGGGCAGCCATAGAGGGAGATACAGCCCTTTTTTATGATGCTCTTGAAAGAAAGACTGCCGGCGATGTAAGAGCGAATATCTCCAATGTATCGCACCTGAGCCAGACAATAGTAGCAAAATCCCTTGCCTCGGAGACCTTTGGTAAAGAAGCCGAAGTGAAATTCGGGATCATGAAAGAAAGGGCAAATGAAGTTAAAAAAGTGCTTTCTGACAAAAAATATGATAAAGTCTGGGACGTTTATCCCTTTAATTCCGGGTACTTTATGTGCCTGAAACTCAAGACTGTTGATGCTGAGACCCTCAGGGTTCACCTGCTGGATAAATACGGTGTGGGAACAATATCCATCGGCAAGACCGATTTACGCATAGCATTTTCATGTATAGAAAAGGAAGATATCAAAGAGCTTTTTGAAATTATTTTCAAGGGAATTGGTGACCTGGAAAAATAGAGGCTTTTATGTAAAAAATACTCACCGGGGCGGAAAATATGTTTGGCATCACAGAGAGCCACATAAAACTGATTCAAAAACAGGTATGGGCAAAGGCCGCCCCTGGTGATGACCATTTCTGGGACAGCCTGACCGAGTGGATCGCCAGGAATCTCCTCCCTGATTTTGTTACAAAACTCACCCATCTTATAGACTCCATCTTAACAATTGATCCAGATCAATCGGAAAGGGAGATACTTGAGCTTATTGCCAAAAGGATGGTTGAATCGCTTAATGCGGTCATGGCATCGGTAAGGATATATGACCCATACACATCACAAATGCTCTCTTACGGATCATACCCCTCCGAAGAGGATACAAGGCCCAGTCAAATAACAATAGGCGGCAGTGTGGCAGGCAGTGTGATAACCACCGGTAAACCAGTTATTGTGCCGGACATTCTCGGGGAAGAACTCTATACGGACAAGGGCATTGTCGAGAGAAAAGGGGTTAATTCGCTCATGGCAATCCCCTTTGAGATACCCAGGTTTTTTCCTCATGAAAGAAACACAACAGGTGTGATTCAGATCTACTATGCCCAGAAAAACCGCATCTTTGCCCCACTTGAGGCACAGGTGGCAACACTTATGTCCCAGAGGCTGGGGTTTGTGATCGCAAGAAAAAAGATCATTTCAATGCAGAGGATGAATGAAAAGAAAGAGACCATCCTTACGCAGATATTCTCAAGGATGGGCACCCTTGAAGGGGTCAAGATGAAGGAGATATTCAACAGGCTGATACCTGAACTGGCAGATATCATAAACCTCCAGAGCTGCGCCCTCTTTTCGGTTACAGATAACATGAAGCAAGTGGTACTTGAGGCAGGGTATCCTGATTCAATCTCGTTCCACGGTATAGGTAAAAGCCTCCCGGTAACGAGTGAACCCTCCTTTGAAGTGGTTTTAGGTCTCAGATATCCTGAAAAGATTACCCCCTATGAGATTATCACCCCATCCTATGTGCTCGTTACAGACCCGCAGAAAAGCAACCTTGTGTCTCCTGATACAAAGAAGCTTTCATACGTGAGGAACATCAACTCAATACTCTATATCCCCATGAAGTCCGGTGATGAAATAACACACTTTATTACTGTGGATGCCCTTGACCAGAGAAAGAGGTACAGTCCTGAAGAGATAGAGATATTCCTGTTCCTTGGAAGAGAGCTGATGAAGGCACAGCGGATGGAGCGGCTCGATGACATACTCCATGATTTTAAAAACCCCGCCATTGCCACTGCCGGTTTTGCAAGAAGACTCCACGGCCTGCTTGAAAAAGAGTGCACCCTGGAAGATGAAAGCAGGATAACAAAATATGTCCAGATACTTTTGGAGGAGACAAGCCGCATGCAGGAAATGGCCATGAGCCTGTCTCATGTGGGCAAGGAACAGGCAGTAAATGTCACGCAGGTTCTGAAACGCAGGTTTGAGATAAACGAGGAGGCCATCAGGGAACAGCTCAGACACAATATCACCCTTGAGCAGGGGCCTTTTAATGACAGTCTTGTAATCTACTGCTACCCCCTGTTTCTTGAAAGGGTGCTTGACAACCTTTTAAACAACGCGACAAAGGCAATACCCATCCAGGGCGGAAAGCTTGGCATAAAAACCTATGAGGAAAAGGGATATGCCTGTATTGAAGTCAAAAACACAGGCTCCATACCTGAGGATATACGCATGCAGTTACTGGAGGGAGAGGCAAAGGGCAGGGGCTTTTATATCACCCACAGGATTATCCGCGTCTTAAAGGGTTTTATAGATATCAGGGCAGATAAAGATGATACCACGATAATAACCTTGAAACTGCCTGTGTATACACCGGTCAAATAGCCTTTATCTATATCACATCCAGTATACTGCTCCTGGGTTTCACATTAAAATGCGCAGCGGTCTCAAGTACCTGTTTATCGGTTAACAACGTTAAGAAATCAGTAAATACCATACTTTTAATGTATATCTCAGCTGTCTTTTCAACAGTCTCTATGAGCCCCATTGCCTCATCAAATGAGTTACCTGTAGCTATAATGCCATGCAGAGGCCATATGATAAGCCTGAATTTTTTAAGTTTTTCAGCGGTTGCAGCGCTTATCTCCTGTGTACCGGGGACCATCCAGGGGACAAGGCCAACACCTTCAGGAAATACAACAACACACTCAGAATGCATGCGCCACAGGGCACGTGTAAGAGACTTTTCATTAAGCGCGCCATTTGCAGACATGATTATCGTGTTGGTTGCATGGGTATGAAGTATCACCCTGTGATTTAGCTCCTTTTTAAGGCGCGCTATATGCCCCATAAAATGCATCCGTATCTCGCTTGTGGGAGCTGCCCCATTTTCAAAACCCCATAAAAGTTCAAGCCTTTTACCATCCAGTGATACTCTTACAGCGCCAAGACCCTGAGCCGGAGCATATTTGAGCTTCCTGAAATATGAGCCTGTAGCCGTAATAAGAAACACCATGCCTGCAAGTTCTTTTATGTTTAGGTCAAGCTCGATGATCCTTTTTACATATGCAGGATCAAAATACCTGTCTGCATCAGCACCGGGGATGATACAGCTCATATTACCGGCATTCCTTTCAGCCCAGCCTCTTTCAGACATCAGCTTTGCCCCTTCAAGCATCTCTTCAACAAAAACCGATTTACCAAAATCTTCATATTCTCTTGGTCTGCCCATTTAAGACTCCTTAAAGATTTATAACAGAAAGCTGATTATCAAACCTGTAGATCTCATTAATCTCTATTTTACGTGCTGGCTTGCGTGAATCTGACCCGCCTGAGATAATCTTTCCTGAAAAGAGCTTTCCGCCTGAAGCGCCAATACCAAGTGCAACATGGCCCACCCTGCACCAGCATCATTTTAATCGGAAAAATCCATATCGAACTCTGAAAAATTCCCTGACCTTGGGGCCTCAGGTTTTGTTGCATACTCTGTAGGCTCTGTCCCTTTTCTGAAACTCTGAAACACTGTCTCCTTTGAGTATGGGCTTGCGAGAAGTCCTGTATCCTTGTCTATCCTGGCAAATACGACGCTTTGTGGCGCGACAAAATCGTGCACAGGCTTATCTTTTAATGCCTCTGACATAAAATAGAGCCAGATGGGGCTTGCCGCCCTTGAACCAGTCTCATCCTTTCCCATGGAGACATTTGAATCATATCCCACCCATACTCCTGTTACCAGTTCAGGGGTATAGCCAACAAACCATGCATCCTTTAGATCATTGGTGGTGCCTGTCTTTCCTGCGGCCGGCCTCGACAGGTCTCTTATCCTTCTGCCGGTACCTTCCATGACTACACCTCTTAAGATGTCTGTCATCATATAGGCTATGTCATCCGGTATTGCCTGGCTCATACTCGGGTTGTTTTCTTCTAAAATGATCCCTTCCCTGTCCTCTATCTTTTCGATGTAGTAAGGGTTAACAAGCATGCCGCTATTCGCAAACACTGAATAGGCGCGGGTTATTTCACTTAAGGTAACACCGGATGTACCGAGCGCGAGAGAGAGATCATAGCTGAGTTCCGATTCAATGCCCATCCTGCGGGCATAATCAATGGTTGTCTGTATTCCGATCTGCCTCAATATCTTTACTGTTATTACATTCTTTGAGAGTATAAGCCCCTTCCTGAACAGGGTGGGGCCGAGGAATTCCTCTTTGTAATTTTTTGGACGCCAGATATCATCATCATCCGGATTAAGGCTTGATACATATGCTGTATCAAGAATAACAGTGGCAGGGGTCATGCCATTATCAAGCGCTGCCGCATAAATAAAAGATTTGAATACTGACCCGGGCTGACGTCTTGCCTGATTAGCCCTGTCATACTGGCTCTCACTGAAACGGTACCCCCCTACCATTGCCCTGACCTTACCTGTCTGGTTTTCAAAGGTGTATATAGCGCCCTGTACAACCGGCTCCTGTTCAAGGAGACATGTCCAGTCAAAGGGTGCAACAGCCTGTTTATCAAGTCGGCACAGGATAATATCGCCAGGTTTAATAGAATCACTGATCTTTTTTGGGGGAGGTGAATAGGCGCCACCCGGTTTATAGACCTTTGCCCACTTCATGCCTTCAAAGGCAAGAAGACATTTAAGGTTGCCTGCCAATACAGTAGCCTCACCTGTCACATCATTTACCTCTGATACAACCCCTTTTACTATCATACCTTCTGCAGGCGGGCTCTTTCTGAAGATATCATCTGCCTCTTTTCTTACCAGGTCATACTGATCAGGGGTAACAGTGGCAACTGGCCCCCTGTACCCCTCCCTTTTATCAAGTTCCCTGAGCCCCTTTTCCAGGGCCTTTGCCGCCTTCTGCTGGAGATCAAGGCTAGATGTGGTGTAAACCTTAAGGCCGCCGCTGTACAGAAGATGAGTTCCATACCTTTTCTCAAGATACCTTCGTACATGCTCTGTAAAATGAGGGCTCTTCTCAAAGGTGTTTTCCTTTTCCTCGCTTATAATAACAGGTGTCTCAATGGCCTCCATCTTTTGAGCCTCTGTTATGAAACCCTCATCGAGCATCCTGTTAAGTGCATACTTCTGCCTGACTTTTGCCTTGTCAAAGTTGTTAATCGGGGAATATTTTGTAGGCGCCTGATAGAGCCCTCCAAGCATGGCACATTCCGCAAGGTTCAACTCAGCAACACCTTTGTTAAAGTATGTCCTTGCAGCAGCCTCAACACCATATGCACCGCTCCCAAGGTATATCTCGTTCAGGTACAGAAAAAGTATCTGCTCCTTTGAATATTTTTTTTCTATCTGGAATGAGAGGATAATCTCTCTCACCTTTCTCTTGTACTTCTTTTCCTGGCTCTTTAGCAGGAGCAGCCTTGCCACCTGCTGTGTGATAGTGCTTGCACCCTGCTTTTTTCTGCCGGCCAGCTGGTTTTTTATAATTGACCTTATAATACCTGTAATACTTATACCCTTATGTTTAAAAAACTGGCCATCCTCGGCCGCTACAAAGGCGTTGATCAGATTTTTAGGCATCTCTTCAAGGGGGAGAACTATCCTCTTTTCCTTCCAGAACCTGCCGATCACCTCCCCTTCGGCGCTGTACACCTCGGTGATAACAGGGGGATTATACTCATCAAGGGCTCCGCTGTATGGTAGGTTGCTTGACCAGAAATACCATAGTGCTCCTCCGATTACCGATGAGAATACCACTCCGACAGCTATGATCCAGATAATGATTTTTAAATATCTATTCAAATGTGCGATCTCCTTATCCACACGAAATAACAAACGTATTAAAATATTTACTATTATTTAATATCTATTCAAAAATTTAAAGTCTGTATAAGGTATTACATAATTGATATCATATGTAAAGTTACAGATTATTAGTCATCATGCCTGATAAAATCCCTGTACAGGGGATAGCAGTAAAGATATTGATACAGGATGGAATATTGGTTTTACTCCATATGAAAGAAGCCATCATTGCCTGATGAAAAGAATTTTACAGATTAATTGCTTATTATCAGAGCCCCTGTTTTTGTAAAACTACAATTGTCCTCTCTGTGTCTTTCCCCGGAAGGGCGTAGTTGACTGTTTTATGTGTATGAAGGTTGTATTGGTCTATTAAATCCCCGGCGTTAGCAAGCTCTTGTTCCCTGTTCCTGCCAAGAAAACCGACAAGAAAACCGCCATTTTTTAAAAAAGGGCAGGATAGATTGATAACATCCCTCAGGCTTGTCATGGCCCTGGAGGTAACTATATCACACCCCCATTCCCGTATTTCACCTGAAATATTTTCAATACGTTTGTTGACCGGAACTGCATCCTTTAGCTTGAGCAGATGCATAACATACCTTAAAAAGCTTACCTTTTTTCCGTTTGACTCGATCAGTTTCATTTTAAGGTCAGGCCTTGCTATCTTGATTATTATGGCAGGAAACCCTGCGCCGCTCCCTATATCTACAAGGTTCCCCTCAGATGGAAAGCAGGGGACAGGTATAAGCGAATCAATGACAAGCTCATCTATGATCCTCATGCGGTCGGATATGCCTGTAAGATTGATCTTGTTATTCCACTCTATAAGGGTATCAAGGAATATACACAGCAAATCAACCTGATGCCCGGTCAAATCTATCCCGTAATCGGTTAATTTAGTAATAATTGTATTTTTTTGAGTAAAGGTGCCCAGTTTTTGCCCCTTTGCCAGCCTTATAAAATAATCCGGTTTTCCTATTACCATAAATTCCAGCACCCGGATAGCAGGAATAGACAGATTTTCTTATTAATCATGGTACCCCTTTTAACCCCAATAATATCAGAAGCCTGTGGACAAACTATAAACTAATCTGATAGTGTAGTGTCATTATTTTATAGATTCATGTATACACTGAACAGGATAGAAAAATGATAGCATTTGACCTCATGTGCGCAAATGGACATACCTTTGAAGGATGGTTTGATAACCTTGAATCCTATGAAAGGCAGGACTCTGAGAACCTTATAATCTGCCCTGTATGTGAAAATACAAAAGTAAAAAAAATACTTTCTCCTGTAACCATGAAATCTTCATCAAAATCCCCTCAGAAAAAACCCGATCTCCCAATTGATTATCAGAAACTAGCAATGGAGATAGTGAATTATATCCAGAATGAGTTTGAAGACACAGGCCCCCAGTTCGCAAAAGAGGCGCTAAAGATATATTATGGTGCAGCCGAGGCAAGGAATATCAGGGGCACAGCCACCAGAGAAGAAGAGAAGATCCTGGAGCAGGAGGGGGTTCCTTTTATTAAATTCCCCGTATCGGATAAAAAAAACGAAGATAATTAATCTGGATGCCTATTATTTTTGATAAAGGTCAATTGACTTTATTGATCTGAATATAGTAATAAACTTAAATAATATAAAGTATCCTGTATAGTTGCCCTGTAAAGGAGCTCGGGGGATGAAAAAATATCATAAAATAGCCGTGGTTATATTTTTAAGCCTTGTTATGATCGGGCTTTTTATGAGTATTTTTATAACAGTCGAGGAAAGCCCCCCTGACAATGCAGTTGTAATTGTGACCGAAGAGGACAAAGTTTATCATTCAATATTTGGTGGTTATAAGTGCCTCATGGGTAAAACAGCAAAAACCATGTCTTTATCAGAAGCGCTTCAGGAAGGATATGCACCCCACCAGTATGATATAGACCTCGGCTACTTCAGGGGAAACAGGCGCTTTCTATTTCACCACATGCTTTCCAAACTCGGTGTGAATGTCAACAGCAGGTGGGACTCAAATGGCGATTGGCTCTGGTAGTTAGACCTGTATCTATTCTGTTGGCGGGTTATCTTTTTTTCTTACAAAATTGGATATGTTTTTCTTGAGCAGTTCATATTCTTCTGAAAGACCCCTGTATTTTTCCTTACCCTCTGACACAAGCTGCTTCATTTTTAATAATTTTAACTGTATGGCAGTGATATCTGTATTTATAAAAACGCATTCCATCAGCCCTTTTTCAGGATTATGGCAGGAGAATATCCTTACAATAGCATAAACAGGGTTATCCTGTTTTGATACATACCTCAACTCCTGTTCCGGAAATGATTCACCCTTAAAAACCTTTACAAATATATTTTTAAATAAGGGCCGGTAATCCTTATCAACAATATCCTGCGGGCTTTTTCCTACCATTTCATCCTGATCAAAACCGAACAGCTCTGCGCATGCCCTGTTCCAGAAGGTTATCCTTCCTTTAATATCTAACTTAAAGACCGCCCTTGGGAAAGCTTCATCAAGATAATCCTGCACACCCCCTTCTACCTGTATATGTTTCATCTCCTGTATGGTCTGGATTACAGCCCTCATATCGTTATTATCATCAAAAATCGGGGCGGCAGTTATTATTACTTTTGTACCACCATGAAGCCCTGGCAGGAATGTATTCAGTTCAAACCATCCCTTGTCAGATGATACCACCTCTTCTTTAAAGAGCCCGGATATTGAACCCATATCTTCAAGCAGTATATCAGCCATACTCTGTCCCTGACCGCTCATATGAAAACCCTCCCAGACCTTCTTGCCCAGGACCTCTTCACTGGAGAGACCGGATATCTCACTGCAGGCCCTGTTCCACTGGATAACCCTGTGTCTTTTATCCAGTATAAAGGTTGGTAAAGGATACCTGTCAAAAATATCATCCATATACCTTTTGGATTCCCTTATTGTCTGTGATTTACCCTGTTCTCTGATCATGGCATCACTTTTTTCCTTTTCAAACAAAAAGGCAAAAAGAAGTATGAAGAGGAGGCATAACAGGTAAACGCCCATAAAATAGGTGGGAGCCATATCAGGGGAAATAATACTTGTAAAAAGGTATCCTCTGCGGAAAAGAAAAATAATTATACCTGTCTGGATAAATATCAATGCTGCCCAAATTGTGCCTGAAAGATATCCATTAAGGAATATTGCTAAGAGTATCAACCCTGCGTTCAATATCCAGGAGGGATTGATTATACCGTCAATGGAAATGGCCCCGGTCTTCCATGAGATGATGGATATAAATGCCCATAAAACAAAAATTGCATAATTGCCACATATAGCGAGGTTTCCGCTCTTTCTTAGGAGTATGATCCCCGCTGCCATAAGGCAGGCGGTAAAAATAGAGGCATAAAATAAAAGGCTATCCCCTGTTGCGATCTTAAAAAACAGACCTGTTAAAGGGGCAATAATAATCAATGCTGCCTGAAATATATTAAGGACTTTATGTTTTTTAAGGATATCAGGATCAGTGATGCCAAGACCGCTGGTAATCAGGTTATTAAGGAGAGGTTCAAGATTCATAAAAATCTGTTTAAATTCATTATTTTTATTCAATTATCCACTTTTGTAATTGCTATTAAATACCAGATGTATCAATAAGAACCTTGCCATCTTTATTAAGAGTAGCCGTAATCTGGGATGCATCATTAAATAAATTGAAACTCGCATCAGGATTGGAAGTTAATACTAGAGAAAAAAGTTCACCATTAGGATCAGTATAGAAACTATAGTCAACATAATGTCCCTCTGGAATTTCGAGATGCAGATTATCGTATATCATTTTTCTTGCATCTTCAGGTTGTTGCCCAATGTGATATACCTCAATGGTAGTACCTTTTCCGTAATACTCATTGTTCTCTAGATAATATGCAATCTGGGCATTAATTATCTGGTTAAGCATAACCTTGGCCTCTGAACCATATATCCTTTGTTTTATTACATTGTAGGCAGGTATGGCAGTTGCCGCCAGGATACCCATGATTGCAATTACAACCATTACCTCCACCAGTGTGAAACCTTTTTTATTCAAGGCCATTATTCTATCCCCCTCTTTTCTGCCCCATATTTAATACCCTGAGGAGATAGAATTATATTCATACTTCCAGGCTCAGATTGAGCAAGAGAAAGGGTATACCCTGTAACAGGCTCCTTTTTATAAATAAGCCCATCAAGATAGTGAAGGTCTTCTTTTGCCATGCGAAGATATTTAGGGGCTAATATATATAAATCATCAGGATATGCTTTCTTTTCATAGTGGTAATAACGCCTGATTGAACTATCCACCATGAAAAGCAATACCCTTCCCTTTTTTGAGTAATCCATCTTTTGCCCGGGCGCCTTTTCACCGCCAAAAAGTATCACCACCCACATGACACTTATAAGCACGCAGGATAAAAGGACAAAATAATGAAAAGGCCCCCAGCTTATCCGCTTTTTCTCATACTCTTTTTCCTGTGCCTTTTTCTTCTTTTCCACAAGTGAACCGCCCGCACCAGATACTGTCTGGAGCATAGCACAGCTAAAGCAGAGATACTGCCCAGGCTTTACCTCTTCAGCGCAGTCATCACATATAGGTATGTTGCAGCTTGCACAGAATTTATCAGCATTACGGGCCGGATGATTTTTACATTTCATTTATTTACCTTTTCATTATGAAAATCTCATATAATTTAGGTTTTTTACAATGAATAGTCAATGATGTAAATAAAACAAAAATAATCAAAAAAATCAGGTTAATCTACTGGCCGGCAGTCAGATCGCTCCTGCAATAGGGGCAAACCACCCATCCAGGTTGAGATATTCTTCCGCATGAAGCGCATGAGGGCACAAGTACCTGTTTACAGAAGGGGCAGTCTTTAAAATCAAGGCTTACGCCCTTTCCGCATGAGGGGCAGATGGTTGTTAGTTCTTCCTTCTGCTGAACCGCCTTCAGCACCTCATCAATGGTGGTTATGCCTGCCTCAACCTTCTTCATGCCGCTTACACCGAGGGTGGTCATGCCGGTGGCTATTGCTGCCTCCCTTATTATATCAACAGAGGCAGATGCATGTATCAACTCCCTGATTTTATGCCCCATTACCATTACTTCGTCAATAAGGGTCCTCCCCTTGTAGCCAACCTGACCGCAGTTATTGCAACCTGCCCCTCTGTAAAACTTGAAAGGCAGGTTATCCCTGCTTAAGCTTACCCTGGATAGTATCTCCTGTTCAGGTATATATTCCTCCTTGCAGTTGGGGCATATCTTTCTTACAAGCCGCTGCGCTACAACACCAAGTATGGATGATGTAATAAGATAGGGGGGCATACCTATATCAACAAGCCTTGTAACCGCTGAAGGGGCATCATTTGTATGAAGTGTGGAGAGCACCAGATGCCCTGTAAGGGCCGCCTGTAAAGCGATCTCTGCTGTCTCTTTGTCCCTTATTTCGCCTATCATGATTACGTTTGGGTCCTGCCTTAAAATGGACCTGAGGACACTGGGGAATGTCAGCCCCACCTTCTCGTTTATCTGGACCTGGTTTATCCCATGCAGTTCATACTCAACAGGGTCTTCCACAGTGATGATATTGATCTCCTCGGATATCACCTCGCTCATACAGGCATAAAGGGAAGAGGTTTTACCGCTTCCGGTTGGCCCGGTAATGAGTATCATCCCCTGGGGCTGGTTGATAAAATTCCTGATAGTGGTATGGCTCCTGGGAATAAAGCCAAGGTCTTTTATCCTTAATGAGGTTTCATCCTTGTTAAGTATCCTTATAACCGCCTTTTCACCATAATATGTGGGCAGGGTCGAGACGCGGAGGTCAACTGACATGCTTTTGGATCTTACCTTAATCCTGCCGTCCTGCGGGAGTCTCCGCTCTGATATGTCCATGCCTCCAAGGACCTTTATACGTGATATGATAATAGGCTGTGTCCATTTCGGAAGCTTTGGCATGGAATCCTGGAGAACCCCGTCTATACGGTTTCTAACCCTGACATGGTTTTCCTGTGCCTCTATATGCACATCGCTCGCCCCCCTTTTAATGGCGTTTCTTATAATAAGGTCCACCATCTTTACAAAGGGAGAGTCCTTGAACTCCTCAACGGTGTGGGGATCCTCATCTATTCCCTTTTCATCGGGTAAAAACTCCATTATCTCATCATTTTCAAACTCACTGGTTACTTCGCTCAGTGATTTAACAGGGTTATAGTGCTTCTGAAGGATATCCTGTATCTGGCTGGCGGTTGAGATAGCCGGTTTTATTTTGTACCCGGTAACAAACTGGAGATCCTTTATCATGTTCAGATCGAGTGGATCTGCCATTGCCACTTCAAGCAGGTTATTGCTGATATTTATGCCGACGCAGGTAAACCTGGTGGCAGTCTCCCTGGGAATAATTTCAAGAATCCGTGATTCTATTGTATATTCATTCAGATCTATGTACTCAATTTTAAGCTGAAGAGCCAGGGCAAGGGCCATTTCCTCTTCTGATATGTATTTCTTCTCAACAAGCAGGTCACCGAGCCTTTTACCGGTATCCCGCTGGGTTTTCAATGCATCTTTAAGGTGCTCAACATTTATCAGCCCTGTCTCAATAAGCACCTCTCCCAGCTTCCTTCTGGGAAGAGAACTCCGCCTGGCAGTGGATTTCACTGTTTTTAAAACCCGCTCTTCTGACATCATACCCCTTAAAAACACCCCTATATTATGTAAAACATTTTACACAGGTTAAACCAACTATACTTACTTAAAGGAAATATTCATGATTATTTTACTTTGACTTAATAATCCGGATATTATATTTAGATATCCGAAATGTTTGAAAATTTCAACAGGTTATTGCACATAGTACGATTAATAAAATTGATCAGAATTTTAACTCCCTTGACAAGGGATCCTGTAAGTATTGTTCCTTTTTATAGTTTGCTAACTATCAGGAATGAATTACTTTAATGAAAATATGTTAAAAATCAAGGCTAATATCAACTATCTTCTGAGGGGCATAATTATCTCTGCCCTCTTTATCCTTTTATCCTTTCAGAATATCAATCTTTTTGAATCCATTGAACAGTTTATATACGGGATAGAGATGCGCTTTGCACTGGCATCCCCTGCCGGTGCAGGCAAGATATCCATGGTAAACATTGATAAAAAAAGTATTGAAAGACTCGGTCCCTGGCCATGGCCAAGGGCCTATATTGCCCGGATGATAGAAAAGCTCAGTGAAAACGGGGCAAAATTAATCGGCCTTGACCTTGAGAGGCTTGACCGCAAGGAAGAAAATTCCGGGCTCAGGGAGATAAAAAACCTCTCTGTAGATATCTCCGCCCTTAACCTCCCGCAGGATGAAACATTAAGGATAAGGGGCTTACTGGATGCCGCCGAGAGCAGGCTGGATAATGACAGTTTTCTTATTACCTCAACCAAAAAAAGCGGCAGGGTGGTTTTACCGGCCATTACATTAAACAGCGATACTGATCCTGTATTCAGCGAGTACCAGGCGCAGGTGATAAGCAAGACAAGGATTGATACACCTGAACTCCCGGATAATTCCCTTCACAATTACAATAATATCATGTTGCCATTTACCGATCTGGCCATTAACTGTTTTAGTATTGGACATACCAATCTTTCACCCGAAAATACAATGGCAGGAAGAAGGCACCCCCTGTTTCTTAACCTCAGGTATAATTTCAGAGATAATATAATACCTTCAATGGCCTTCAGGCTTGCGCAGGAATATATTGGGGGTAAGGCTAACAGGCCCGAATTCATAGGCGGTGAGATCATCTTTGAAGGCAAAATCATCCCGGCGCAAAAAGGCGAGGTACTTGTAAAATTTATTGGCGGGGCTCGTTCATTTCCCTATTATTCCTTTGTTGATATCTATAATGAAGAAAAGGTGCCTCCTGTTTTTGAGGATAAAATAGTCCTGATAGGGTACACCGCTGATGACCAGACCAGGATTGCAACACCTGTTGATATGGATATGCCAAGGGTTGAGTTTACTGCCAATGTTATACAGGCCGTTATCGAGGGCAACTACATAAAACGCCCCGGCACAATGATCTACCTTGAAGGGTTCATAATCTTAATACTTGTAATACTATTTTCCCACCTTCTTCCCGGGACAACACAGCTCAACCGGCTTTGCATAGTAGCAGGGCTCGGGCTGATTGTAATATTCACTGGTGTTATCTCATTTGTGATAATGGATGTCTGGCTGAAAACAGTATACATACTGGCTGCTGTTGCTGTCCTGTATGCGACGGTAATCGTTAGGGATATTGCAGCAAATCAGAAACTGCTGGGCATACAGTCAGAAGAATTCATGGAATCAAACAGGATGCTGGGCTTAAGCTTCCAGAGCCAGGGGCTCCTTGATCTTGCCTTTGAAAAATTCAGAAAATGCGACCTGGACAGCTCCATGAAGGATGTTATCTACAACCTTGGCCTTGATTACGAAAGAAAACGCATGATCAACAAGGCCATAAGCGTTTATGAATACATAGCTGAAAAGGACCTGAGTTTCAGAGACCTCGAATCCAGGATACTTAAGCTGAAAGAGGCGCTTGGTATTGCTGTGACACCCCCTGGAAAGGTCAGAAAGGATACAAAGATCCTGATGGTTAATGACCTTGAAATCAGGCCTACTGTTGGCCGCTATGAGATTACAAGGGAGATCGGTCAGGGCGCAATGGGTATAGTATATGAGGCCAATGACCCCAAGATCAACAGGCGCATTGCAATAAAGACCATCAGGTTCTCTGATGAATTTGAAGAGCAAAAGGTCCAGGAGGTAAAAAACAGGTTTTTCAAAGAGGCTGAGATAGCAGGGAGGTTAAGCCACCCGTCAATCGTTGCCATCTATGATGCAGGTGAGGATTATGACCTGACCTACCTTGCAATGGAGTACCTGGAGGGCAAAGACCTTCGCGCATACTGCACAAAAGGCAAACTCAAACCCCTGCGCACTGTACTTTTTATCATCAGTGAGGTTGCCTTTGCCCTTGACCACGCACATAACAAGGGAGTGATACACAGGGATATAAAACCAGGTAATATTATGCTTTTAAAAAGTGGCAAGGTGAAGGTTACGGATTTCGGTATTGCAAAGGCGGTTTCATCCACCTCCACAAAAAGCGGCGTTGTACTTGGCACACCCAATTACATGTCGCCTGAACAGGTTAACGGCGGCGAGATAGACGGCAGGTCAGATCTCTTTTCACTGGGTGTTGTCATGTATGAGATGCTATCAGGAGATCTTCCGTTCCATGGCAAGAACATTACAAACCTTCTATACCAGATAACACAGGAAAGACATGCCTCCATCAGGGAGAAAAACCCTAAGGTACCCAGGGTCTGCGAACAGATCATAAACAAGGCCCTTGATAAAAATCCTGATAAGAGGTTCCAGTCAGGTATGGAAATGGCTGTTTATTTAAGGGCAGTAATCAAGAAGATAGATGAGGCAAGGCAGAGAAGGGATGATACAACAAGGGAGATGACGCCGTCCTGACATCATCTCCCTTAAATTATTCCTGCATTATTTCTACTTTATACCATTCTGTAATTCACATGCCTTTATGGTCTGCTTGCAAAGCACAGAGGTGGTAACAGAACCAACACCTGCCGGCACCGGAGATATCCGGGCCACAACAGGTTCTGCTGCCTGGAAATCCACGTCGCCGCAGTATTTACCGGGGTTTTCCGGATCAGGGTTTATGCCTACATCTATAACAACCTGGCCGGCTTTTACATAATTACCCTTGATCATCTTTGCCTTGCCCACAGCAGCAATAAGCACATCGCTATCTTTACATACTGAAGGGAGGTCTTCGGTCCTGGAGTGGCATATTGTCACTGTCGCATGTTCCCTTAAAAGCAGCATTGCAAGAGGTTTACCCACAACAAGCGATCTCCCAACAACCGTGCATTTCTTCCCCTTGAGCTGGACATTGTAATGATGGAGCATTTCCATGCATGCGGTTGGTGTACATGGAGGAAAGCCTGTGGGGTCATCTGTAAAAATCTTGGCTGCACCTGCTGTTGTGAGGCAGTCAACATCCTTTTCCACCGGAATAAGTTCCCTGATTTTTTTGCTGTCAAGATTCTCAGGGAGTGGGAAAAACATGAGTATCCCGTGCACATCCTTTTTTGCACCGATCTCCTTCACCGCCTTTTCAAGGGCCGCCTGCGCTATATCCACAGGGAACTCAAACACCTCGAAATCCATTCCTATTCCGGCGCATGTCTTCTTGGCCCCGCCCTCATAAAAAAGGTCATCTGGCCTTGCGCCCACGCGGATAATCCCCAGTTTCGGGGCGATATTTTTAGTTTTAAGGGCCTCAACCCTTTTTGTAAGATCTTCCTTCATTGCATCAACAACAGGCTTTGCCTTTAGTATTTCAGCCATTTTTTTAACTCCTTATTTCTTTAATTTTCCTATAACAAGGTTCAATGTATCATCAGCCAGTTTACATCCTTCGGCTAACAGGGTGTCCATCTCCTTCCTTGTCTTATCCAGGAAGTTTGCGTTCTTTATGGTATTAAGATTAATTATAATATTGAGACTTCCGGCAATAAGGGCGCTTTTAAGAAATGTTACACCGCAACCCACATCAGATAAAGCAATCGCTGTACCGATCTGGCCCATCCTTGCATGAATCTTTATCCCTTCAAATGCCTTGCGCATAATCTCCATTGGGACAGAGCATGCCGCAATACTGCAATTTTCTATTGTCTCATCCTTATACTTTATCTCTTCCGGTGTATTTTTTGGCAAACCATATGCCTTTGAAAGGGGCTCAAAGACCTCAGCATCCTTATCAACCAGGTTTTCAAGTTCTTTTATAATACCCTCACCGCGTTTTATCAGTTCTATTATTTCAGGTTCTACATCAGCATATTTCTTTTTACCAAGGGTAAGATTGCCTACCATGTTACTTAAGGCCATACCTATTGCTCCGCCCAGGGCAGCAGCCCCGCCACCACCCGGCACAGGGGCCTTTGATGCTAATGCGCTAATAAAATTCTTACTGGAATCGTCAAGCATTGACATAATATTCTCTCCTTTTAATTTTTTTATGGCCGGTCACAGCCATGATTTCTGGTAAACTCACATATTTCATTTTCCTATAAGGATATGAAATACCTGCCTTTATATTACAAATCTACCCGCAGCATCAAGTTAATTATATAGATGATTGTTTACGTACCGGGTTTTTTCTCTGCTTTCACCCCTGAAATCTCCTCGAATTTCTTCTTTATATTGTCTATCCTCCAGGCATAGAGATAAAAGGGCGAGGTGTTATCTGATGATTTAGCCCTGTAATCATCCTCTTTTTTAGCGTAAACGGTCAGGGTATGTTCGGTTTTATCCATGACCCTGATTACATAGAGGGGGTTATCAAGCCCTTCAGGTTTTTCAGCATAGATATATTTGGCGCATTTTATATCATTAATTTCATCTAGGATAGCGACCATTTTCGGATGTTCTGCCTTTATACCATCACCTGATTCCCATTGAAATGGTTCACCATTTTTATTATTGCCTTCGCCCTGAGGTTGCGCTTTCCTGGTGAATGTCCAATCATTACCATCCCCATTAAATGAGATGCTCTCCACCTCATCAGCCTTAAAAGATATTACCCCTTTATCTCTTATTTCATCCATCTCCGTAACAAAAATATCCCTTAAATCCTCACGCGCATCATACACCTTCTCGTCATCTCCAAGCCTGATAAAGGTGTAGTTCTGCACACCTGCTGGATTACCTACATCCACTATCCTGAGCACCTTTTCACCTGAAAGGACCTTTACTTTTGTTTGTTTTTTTTCATCAAGCCCGTACCTCAAATAATCCTTTGATTCGGATACAACGGTCATGAGCACAGGTTTTTTTAGAAAATCGACCATCTTCCCTACCTTGTACTTGTCAGCGAGAAAATTTTCAGCACCGATAAACCATTTATCCTTTTCCTTTCTTATTTTTATCTCCTTACCATCCCCGTCTATAACAATACCCGATATCTCTTCAGCATCAATTTCAGGGACTGCCGGGATTTCATACTGGATACGGTTTCCCTTTCTGAAAGAGATATATAGAGCAAGTGCTACAATGACTAAAATGAGTATAAGGTATTCCTTTTTTATCTTCATTTGAGACCTCTGACTGGTTAATTATTCTTTCAATTCCATGTTTGCCGGTTTTTTAAAGGCATCCTGTATTGCAAGTTTTCTCCTGTGGCGTAATAGCCATATGAAAAGGCCAAACAGCGCCACTATTACAGGTAATCCGATTATATTAAAAACCTTGATACCTGACTTTGCCCAGGGGGTAACAGGTGCAAGGGGGTTTAAGCTCCCGGTCTTGCTCCTCATGACCGCTGTCTCCTCCCTTCCGTTCAGGTAATCAATAAGGTTCATAATAAAAATGGAATTCACATTGCCTCCATCAGGGCTTATCACCGAATTATCCAAAAGATAGGAGGTGCCTGTTATAAAGATCTTTCCCGGCTTACCCTTTGCTATCTTTTTCTCTTCGCTCTTTACCATGCCTGCATCAAAACCTGGTTTTTCCTCCGCCTTTGCCTTTTCTTTTCCCTCTTCCGCTGGGGCATCCTCTTCCTTACCTTTTTCCTCTTTCATAACTGCCTCAGGAGTAGGTTTATCAGCAAAGTAGCTGGTGAATGAGCCTTCAACTGTGTAAGCCAGTGGTATGCTTTTAAGAGGGGTATCAGGTGAAGGAAGCCTGATCATCATTGGATTAAGATTGATTAGCTCTTGCATCTCCCAGGATTTTTCAGATGATGAAAAGAGTTTATGAATGGTCAAACCCTTTTCGCTGATCAGCTTTTCATCAAGTGTAACCGGTGAACTCTTCTGAACAAGGAGCCCCCTTATATCCTTTATAAACGGGAGCTTCTTGTTGATGAGTTCATCCCTTATCTGTGAAACATAATAGAGGGGCTGTTCTCCTCCGCCATATTCTGCCGGAAGCTCTGCCTTGTAACAATCCTGATCCAGCACTATTGATTTTTCTATATTAATGCCCCAGTGGTTCAGGAGTTTTTCAAGACCGGTATCAATCGGCTTATACTCTCCACCGCCCCCCTGTTGAGTGGGAAGCTCCTCAAATGAATCAAGAAATAGGGCTATGCTTTTCCCCTGCATTAGAAACTGGTCTATCCGGAACAGCTCGTAATCTGTAAAGGGTTCCTTGGGGCTTGCAATCAGGAGGCAGTTCATCCCCTCCAGCATATCCCTGTCTGCGAGTTTTATCTCCTTTACTGAATAGGTTTGAGAGACCATCTCATTGAACCGTGAGACACTCCCCTGGCTTGGCATACCAGGCATATTAAAATCCCTGCCCCACAGGTTTATGCAACCATGGTCAGAGAGATACCCCAGGTTTTCATTTATATCTATGAGTGATTCTATACTCTTCTGGATGGCCTCCTCCACATCAGCCATATCCACAAGCTGATACACCGGATTCATCTGTTGATCACCTATAAAGGGTATCTGGAACCTTTCAAGGAGGGGTATCTCAAGTGCATTATCTTTGTATTCCACAAAAATGCCTATAGAGCCTTTACCAGCCGCAACCGACTTCTCCGGTAACTCCGGCCACTCCATTGTCATGACCTTGTATTTTTTTACCTGTTCGTCAAGTGAAGGGTCTGTTGACGGGTCAAGCATCACATATTCAAGCTTACCGAATGTCTTCACTTTAAGTTTTTCTATTATCTCACTGACCTTTGCAGGTATTCCGGAAAAGCTCTCAACCTCGATAAAGGGGGCGATCTTTTCAAGGGATGATGACAAAAAGAGTTTTACCTTTATGGACCCTTCCAGTTTCTGGAAGCTGCTTATCCTGTTATTGAGCTTCTGTATGGTGGTGGTGAGTCTGTATTCAAGCCTGTCTGTGGATGATATAGCAGGTATTCTTTCTACCAGGTCGCCATGCATGATAACAAGCCCCATGTATGCCATCTTGAACTTGAATTCATCCTGATCAAGCACCTGTATCTGTACGGGCCTGATGCCATAGCTCTCTGCAAGCTCCTGGTTCTTTCTTATATCCTTATCCAGCCCCCCTTCCTGAGAGCTCACATCATAAAACCTGTAGTTAAAATATTTATTACCTGAAAGGGCATACTCCTCAAGCAGATCATGGAGATATTTTTCCACGCTGTTATATGGTGTAGGCAGGTTTTTAGTAAAAAATACATATATAGTTAAGGGTTCTTTCAGTGTAGAGACTGCCTTTTTGCTTACATCCGAAAGGGAAAATGCCCTGTTTGATGTCATATCCAGCCTGAAAAAGAGTGTGAACCCGGCCACATTAATGAGGATTACCACAACCAGATAGATGCAAAATTTTACGAGATTCCCTGAACGTTCATTCGCTTTCATAGTGCCCCTCCTAATTCTTTCTCTGGATTACCAGGTTTGCACCATAGAGTGTGACAAAGCTGACGCTGATGAAATAGAGGATATCCCTGGAATCGATTATCCCCTTTGACACATTCTGGAAATGCACATTTGCGCCAAGATATTCAAGCACTGTTACAAAGCTAACCGGGACAAAAAACATCATGCGCTCAACAAGCGTAAGGGCAAAACATATGACCGCACCGATTATAAAGGCGACAATCTGGTTTCTTGTAATGGATGAAGAAAAGATACCGACAGCGCTGAATGCAGCCCCCAGCATGACTGCACCGATATACCCTGCTATAACCGGGCCCCAGTCAAGCGTACCTACAAAGGAGATAAATATGGGGTATGATATGGTTGGTATAAGCATTGATATAATAAATACCACCGCAGCCATGAATTTTCCGATAACAACATTGGTAAAGGTCACAGGCATTGTAAGGAGTATCTCATAGGAGCCCGTGTTAAGCTCTTCAGAAAACAGCCTCATTGTAACTGCCGGGACAATAAATGCAAATACCAGCGGGAGCAGCGTAAAAAAGCTCCTCATGTCAGCCTGGTTGTACAGGAAAAAGGTGGTAAAAAAGAACCATCCTGTCACAAGCAGGAACACGGATATTACTATATAGGCTATTGGCGAAATAAAATAGGCCTTGAACTCTTTCTTGAAAATATTCCAGCACTTATTCATATCAGTTCTCCCTGGTTAAATCCCTGAACACCTTTTCAAGTGTCTGGACTTCATGATAAAACCCCATAAGTACCCAAGTTTGTTTTTTGATCTCTTTATAAATCTCTTCTCTAATATCCATGTCAGAACCGCAGTGAACTGATAGCTTAAGGATATCCTGATCAACCCCGTTTTGAGTAACCCCGGTTACTCCGGTAACCTGTCCCAGCACCTCTTTCACATTATCAAAGATGGCATCTTTTAGAGATATGTTTACAAGAAACTCCTTTCCCATGCGGCCCTTTAGGGTATCAATGCCCTCATCCGCAACGATCCTGCCCCTGTTAATAATGATAATCCTGTTACAGGTTGCCTCTGCCTCGCTTAATATATGGGTAGAGAGTATTACAGTTTTTTCTTTACCTATCTCCCTTATGATATCCCTTATTTCAACGATCTGGTTCGGGTCAAGCCCGGATGTGGGTTCATCAAGTATCAGGATTTCAGGGTCATCAATCATGGCGTGGGCGAGCCCGACCCTCTGTTTGTAACCCTTTGAGAGTGTGCCTATGGGTTTGTGCATTACCTCATTAATACCGCATAAATGAGCAACATGCCTTAGCCTTGAATCGATCTGCCCCTTTTCAATGCCCCTGATCTCAGCGACATACCTGAGATAATCATAGGCGAGCATTTCATTATACAGGGGGGCAGATTCTGGTAAATAGCCAATGAGGCCCTTTACTGTTAAGGGATTTTCATCAATGTTAAAATCCTTAATCCTGACATTACCGCTGGATGGCCTTAGAAAACCGGTAAGCATCCTTAAGGTTGTTGTCTTTCCTGCCCCGTTTGGCCCAAGGAGGCCAACGATCTCCCCTTTTCTGATATGGAGACTGATATTATCCACAGCACACTGTGTGCCGTAGAACTTTGTCAATCCTTCAGCATTAATCATTTTTCTCTCCCTGAATTATCAGCACCGTTTTATAAAAATTCAGTGCCATATTACATACATCTTTATATTTTACCACGGAGAACACGGAGGACACGGAGATAAAAATTTAAAATCTTCTCCGTGCTCTCTGTGCTCTCTGTGGTGAAAAAACAGGCTATCGTATTTACGCCAATTTATAATTGGTATTTTCATGAACAATATATTTTCCTGTTATTCTGTCTAAAATATTTTTAAAATTTTTTCAACAGTCTATCATGAATATTATCAAAGGAGCCGTTTGACATGATAAGGATCACATCCCCCCTACAGGTATTTGATAAAATAAGGTCAATGAGACGGTCTGTATTTTCACCATAAAAGGCGTTAATACCCCTTTGCTTCAGTGCCTCCACAAGACCCTGTGAAGAAAACCGATTATCAGCAGGCACCTTTTCCATTAGTGGCGGTTCAGGGATAAACACCATATCTGCCTTATCAAACGCCCTGCTGTACATCTCCTGGAACACGCCCCTGCGGCTTGAGTTTGATCTGGGCTCAAACACCGCGACAATACGTCTCCCCATGTATTTCCCCTTTACCGCCTCTATGGTCTTTTCAACTGCGGTCGGGTGATGGGCGAAATCGTCAAGGACCAGTATGCCGTTTACCTCTCCCCTTACCTCCTGCCTCCTTTTCACACCACTGAAAGATACGATCGCAGCAGGTAGTTTTTCAGGTTTTATCCCGATATAATCTGTAAGGGCTATAACAGAGAGGGTATTTGATATGTTGTGCCTGCCGTAAAGCGGGCTTATCAGGCTTACATACGCCCTACCATCTTTAAGGATTCTTACATGTGTACCATCCTTTTCATCCCTTATATCCACAGCCCTGAACATAGCCGAATCATTAAAACCATAGGTGATAACCCGGCATTTTGCCTTTTTAGATTCCTCAAACACTATGGGGTCATCCATATTTGCTATTAACAGACCATGTGAAGGTATGATCTCTATTAACCTGCGGAAGCTTGAAATAACGTGATCAAGGTCACGGTATATATCCGCATGATCAAATTCAATACTTGTAATGATGGTTATAAGAGGTGCATAATGCAGGAATTTCGGTCCCTTATCAAAAAAGGCCGTATCATATTCATCACCTTCAACTACAAAGTAATTCCCATTACCCAGCTTGAAGCTGGAGTTGAAGTTTTCAAGAATCCCCCCGACCATAAACCCGGGTTCAAGGTCTGTCTGTTCAAGGAGCCATGCAGTCAGGGCACTAGTAGTAGTTTTTCCGTGGGTGCCTGCGATTACCACCGAGTTCCTGTCTTTAATGGCAAATATCCTTAAGGCCTGTGGCAATGAGAGGTAATGCACATCCATTTCTGAAAGCTTGCCTGCCTCGGGGTTCACCTTTGTGATGACGTTTCCGACTATTACCAGATCCGGGCGGGGAGATAGATTTTCCCCTGAATAGCCCTTTTTAATCTCTATCCCCATATCCATAAGCATTGTACTCATGGGTGGATAAACATTCTGGTCTGATCCGGTCACATGATATCCTTTTGTCTTGAATATACCGGCCAATGAGGCCATGGCTGTCCCGCAGATCCCCATGAGATGTATATGTTCAATCCTTTCCGGAACCCTGTTAAGTGCCTCTTTTAAGTCGTTTTTTTGCTCTGTTTTATTTTTTGTGTTTTCCATAAAAATCTATTGCCTTTTTAAAAATTAAAATCTATATTGGCTGGCTCATATTCAATATTAGGAGTCATACAATGTCAAGAATTTGCGATATTTGCGGAAAAAAGCCGCAGGTTGGATATAAGGTAAGCCACGCTCATAATAAATCTAAAAAGCTCTGGCTTCCAAACCTGCAGAGGGTAAAAACCATTCAGAACGGTCAGACAAAAAGGATCAAGGTGTGCACCGGCTGCCTTAAGACAGGACTGGTAACCAAGTAGCATTTATTCCTTTTCTGCTGTCACCAAACTGAACAGCATGATTCATTAGCTATTTTTAAGGAAAAGGGAGCGGTACAAAGATTATACCCTTTCCACGATTAACACATTTTCTACCTTTTTAATCGCTCCCATTATTTCCTCAAGCTGTTTATAGCTATCCACCTCTACAGTAAAATAGGATATACCTTTTTTATCCATTGTAGTCCTTATTTCCGCATTGATAATATTGGCTTCCTTTTTTGATATTATCGCACTCACATCAGCGAGCACCCCCTTTCTATCAACAGAGGTTACCCGAATCTTTGCCGTATAAACATCATCCTTTGCAGGGTCCCACTGTACCTCGACAAGCCTTTCCTGATCTGAGTCAAGTATATGGCTGCAATTGTATTTATGTATAGTAACCCCGCGCCCCCTCGTGATAAAACCCAGCACATGCTCACCAGGAAGAGGCCTGCAGCAGTTGGCAAACCTCACAAGCATGTCATCAATGCCCTTTACCCTTATACCCCTGCTGCTCTTTTTTCTTGTGATCTTTGAAACAACCTTCTGGACAATACCTTCCGGCTCTTCCTTCTCAATACCGAGCTTCTCCTTAAGCCTTACGACTACCTGGCTGGCAGGGATCTTGCCATAACCGATGTTGGCGAAAAGGTCTTCCATCGTCTGAAAGGACATCTCCTTTGCCACATCCAGAAGGTCCTTATTTTTTGCAATGTTGGAGGCACTGATATGCAGTTGTTCAAGGCTCTTCTCAAGGATATTTTTACCAATAGATATACTTTCATCCCTTTCCTCTACCTTGATATACTGCCTTATCCTTGATTTGGCCCTTGTCGTCTTTACAAAATCGAGCCAGTCCTTTCTGGGGTGCTGTTTGTTTGAAGTGGTTATCTCAATAATATCACCATTATTCATGATATATTTGAGTGGTACCACCCTGCCGTTAACCTTTGCCCCTGTGCATTTTTCTCCTATCTGAGAATGAACACTGTAAGCAAAATCAACCGGGGTCGCCCCTTTTGGAAATGCCTTAACCTCGCCCTTTGGGGTAAATACATATACCTCATCCGGGAAAAGGTCCATCTGCACCATCTCCATGAATTCCTTCGGGTCATGGAGATTTTTCTGCCATTCAAGGAGCTGCCTGAGCCATGCAAACTGCTTCTGCTCGGCGGTCCCCAGGAGGCCCTCCTTATATTTCCAGTGAGCGGCTATGCCCTCCTCGGCGAGCTTGTCCATCTCCCAGGTCCGGATCTGCACCTCCATCCTCTGGCCATAGGGGCCCACGACGGATGTATGGAGGGACTGGTACATGTTGGCCTTCGGAAGGGATATGTAGTCCTTGAACCTCCCCAGGACAGGTTTCCACATGGAGTGGATTATACCCAGGACCTCATAGCATTCCTTCAGGGATCTGACGATCACGCGAAAGGCGAGCACATCATAGACCTGATCCACATTCAGATTCTGGTCCCTCATCTTGCAGTAGATGCTGTAAAAGTGTTTGTGCCTGCCCTTGACCGTCGCTTCTATGTTGGACTGCTTCATCTTTTCTGAAAGGATCTCAATG
>CAZCMD010000024.1:38405-39631 GCA_964499695.1 uncultured Desulfatiglans sp. | reverse complement strand
TTTTACTGCATTTTTTATCTCTTTAAGCAGATTAACCGCACGATCAATTGACTTTACTCCGTACAGACCAACCTTAACATACTGGATATTGCATGCAGCCGCACCAAGGGCTGCAAGAGACATTAACCCAGGCAGGTCAGGGGCATCACCTATAGCTGCACTCACAGGTAAGTTAAGGGGTGTAATATCTCTTATCTTTTTTATAACCCCAGGAAAATTCGCGCCTAAAGAACCCTCATTGGGATTTTTCACGTCAATAATATCTGCCCCGCCTTCTATTGCGGCCTTTGCTTCCTGTTCATTTACTACGCTGATTAAAAGCTGCATGGGAATTCCTTAATTATTTTATTATTACATCGATTACTGTAACTTAGAGTTTATCTTTACTTACCCGAATCGGCACACGGCTCAGGGCACAAGGTCAAATCATATGGGAAAAATATTATTTACCATGCCCGTTGAGTTTGGTATTAGTTTATAGCTTATGGATTACCCGGATGGAAGTTAATAATTCAGTTACAGGAGAAATAATGGCAACACTATCAGACTTCGGATTTATAAAAGGCTGGACATATGAGGCTATTATTTCATGTTTCAATAGTGATATACCTCACGCGGCACCCTTTGGGATAAAACTTACTGATATGAATACAGTTCAACTGGAAATCTATAAAGGCTCAAATACGCTGACCGGTTTATTGAGTACAGGCGAATTTGTAATAAACTTTATTAATAGTCCGATATATTTTTATGAATCCATATATGAAAGAGAAAAACTCTCATTTACCCAAGCCAAAAATGTTAAGGCCCCTGTAATCAAGGATTGCCCGGTATATATAGAGGCCAGGGTTACTAGTAATGAAGAAAAAACGCAGAGCTATATTATTGATGCTGAAATCATCTGCACAACTATGAATAATACCCCTGTACTTTTTAATCGAGCAGAGGGTCTTGTGATTGAGAGCCTTATTACCGCTACAAGGATAAAATATCTGCCTGAGGGCGAGGCAGAAAAAATATTAAAGGAAAATTACAGGGTAATAAAAAAGGTGGCCCCTGATTCAGCCTGTGTTAAAATAATGGAGAAGCTATTGAACAAATGCGGAATATTTTAATACCCGCTTCACTATTCTTAATTTTACCGAAGACCGTAATATGATGCCATACCCGGACTATAATAAATGTCTCCTGCTTCTTGAAACTGAAGGCGTAACCTCCCGTGTAAT
>CAZCMD010000024.1:35573-38305 GCA_964499695.1 uncultured Desulfatiglans sp. | reverse complement strand
GCAGGAGATAAACTCCAGACCATTAAGCACCATGAAGAGAATCTGCTTAAAAAAGGGATTTATAAAGGGGCCAAAAGATGTGCTGCACTGCACCGGGAACTTTCAGAAATGTGTAGCATTGATCTGGATATTCTTCTGGCAGGTAATAAAAAAATTACCGAATAAGGTAAAATTCTATTAAAATCTGCCTGGTTTTTAGTCCTATCCTGCTGGTTTTACTATTAAAACAAGCAATTTACCCCTGTTATTTCAAGAGGTTAAAATATTTTTTCAATTACTTGACATGAAAAAACCGTGAGGCTACAATGCGGTCTCTTTTCGTCTAAGGGACATATCCCTTAGATAATTTATGCCTCATATTTAAAAATTTGTGAGTTTAATAGACAGATATTTCTGTTTAAGTTGTTAAGGTTTTACTGTTTTTTTACTTTGGGTCACATCAACAATTTTAATGGAGGATTTAACATGGCAAGCGCAAAGAAAATTAATAAAGTAATGGTTGGAGAATCTCTGGTTGGCGAAGGAAACGAAGTAGCCCATATCGACCTTATATTAGGGCCACGTGGCAGCGCCGCTGAAACAGCATTCTGCAACTGTCTGACCAACAACAAAGACGGTTTCACATCACTTCTCGCTGTTGTAGCACCAAACCTCGCTACAAAACCCAGCACAGTTATGTTCAACAAGGTAACAATTAAGGGCGCCACCCAGGCTGTTCAGATGTTCGGGCCTGCACAGCGTGCTGTTGCTATGGCTGTTGAGGATTGCGTAGAAGACGGGACAATCCCTGTAGCCGAAGCTGACAATGTTTTTATATGCGTTGGCGTATTTATTCACTGGCAGGCAAAGGATGACAAGAAGATCCAGGATTACAACTATCAGGCAACAAAAGAGGCTATAAAACGCGCTGTTGCCGGCGAGCCAAAGGCCAAAGAGGTTGTAAAACAGAAAAGCAAAGTAAATCATCCTTTCCAGGCAAAATAATTTTCAGTAGAGACGGGTTTAAAACCCGTCTCTACAACATATACGATTCAATAACCTGTCGAACAAATAATCCCGCCCCAAAAAAATAAATCAAATTTATAATTTGCTCGCCTATCTTGAAAACATCATCTATTATTCTTATCTTCAACCAACAATAATCGGAGTCCACATGGCTGATAAAATATTAAAAATCATCGGTGTTTCAGGCAGTCCGCGCATTGCATCAACAGATTATGCTGTTAAACTGGCCCTTCAGTATGCAGCGGAAAAACATGGTGCTGAGACTGACTATTTTTCCGTTCATAAAAAACAGATCAATTTCTGTATACATTGCGATTACTGTGTAAGAAAAAAAGAGGGGTGTGTCCACAAAGACGATATGATGGAACTCTATCCTAAGCTTGAATGGGCAGATGCCTGGGTACTGGGGAGCCCTGTGTATCAGGGGGCAATAAGCGGTCAGCTTAAGACCGTGCTCGATAGATTGCGTGCATCTGTTGCAAAGAAAAAGAGTATCTTTGTGGGCAAGATCGGGGCAGGGCTTGCATCAGGCGGAGACAGGGTAGGGGGGCAGGAGCCTGTAATAAAAACCATGCACGACTTTTTTATAATAAACGGGATGATACCGGTGGGTGGAGGTGCCTTTGGCGCAAACCTTGGTATGACCTTCTGGTCAAAGGATAAAAAGGCAGAGGGTGCAGCAGAGGATGAAGAAGGGATAAAATCCATCCACAGGACAATAGATCATATGATAAAGATTGCCGCCAGATTAAAGGATTAGAGACAGGTAACATATGACAGTCAATATAGCATGGGGTATAACCGGCGCGGGCGACCTGCTTAATGAGGTGTTTGATGTCATGGAGGGATTATCAAGGCATGATGACATCAGGATCACAGCTATTGTATCAAAGGCCGGAGAGGATGTTTTAAAATGGTACAAACTAACTGAAAGGCTCAAATCCATCGCTGAAAAGGTGCTGATAGAAAAGAATGCCAATACTCCATTTGTTGTGGGGCCATTACAGACAGGAAAATACCAGTGTCTTATAGTAGCCCCTGCAACCGCAAACACAGTGGCAAAGCTTGTTCATGGTATAGCTGATACATTGCTTACAAACTGTGTATCCATGGCTAACAAGGCAGGGAGAGAGGTTTTTATATTACCGGTTGATAGAGAAAGAGGCAAAATAACAACAACACTTCCGGATGGCAAACCCTTTAACCTTACAATGCGCGATATTGATGTTGAAAACACGGAGAAGCTCAGGTATATGAAGGGTATTACAGTATTTGACTGCCCGGATGATATAAAAAGGATTATTAAAATTTGAAGGTTATAGGTTAGGGAAGATGGAACAATATTAATTTTATTTTAAAAGGAAAAATCATCATGAAAAAATTTGTTATTCTTATACTGATGTTTATCTCAGCAGTTGCCTGCGGGCAAAATGCCCCGGCAGATCAAAATGCGGCATTTAATCCTGATAATGTACTTATTGATGTAAGGTCTCCTGAAGAATACAAGGCAGGTAATATTGAAAAGGCGATAAACATACCCCTTGATAAACTGGCTGCTGAGATCAAAAACATTGTCCCAGACAAGGAAAAGACCATTGCGCTCTATTGTCGAAGCGGGAGGAGAACAGCAATAGCAGAAAAGACCTTGAAAGAGATGGGCTATAAAAATGTTATTAATGCAGGGAAATATGATGACCTGAAGGCCCTTCAGGATAAGGGGAACTGAA
>CAZCMD010000024.1:23611-35473 GCA_964499695.1 uncultured Desulfatiglans sp. | reverse complement strand
ATCTCCTCTTTCAACTGCCCCACCCTCTTCGCAAAATGGTCAATTGCCTTTTTGACAGGTTCAGGCGACCTCATATCCACACCAGCATCCTTAAGTTCATCGAGAGGGAATTTACTGCCGCCAAGCTTCAGGAAATCAAGGTATGAGTTTCTTGCCTTTTCATCCCCACTTAAAATCATATCTGCAAGTGCCGTTGCCGCAGAGATACCTGTAGCATATTTGTACACATAAAATGCTGAATAAAAATGGGGTATCCTTAAGCATTCAAGTTCAAGCTCAGGGTCAATTACAAGTGTATCCCCAAAATATGTATTGAGCAGTTTCCTGTATTCACCTTTTATTACATCAAGGGTAAGGGGCCTGTTCTGCTCCAGGAGTAAATGGCATACCTTTTCAAACTCGGCAAACATGGTCTGCCTGTAAAGTGTTGCCCTGAAATTATCTATCTCACGGTTGAGTATATATGCCTTCATAGCAGGGTCACCGCTGTAATAATCAAGGAGATAACTGCTTAAAAGGGCCTCATTAAGTGTGGAGGCCACCTCTGCCACAAATATGGTATACTGATGATCCACATAGGGCTGGGTTTTTATTGAAAGATATGAATGCATGGAATGGCCTGCCTCATGGGTTAAGGTATAGAGGCTGTTTATATTTTTATCCTGAAAATTCATGAGTATGTAGGGGGGCGAATCATAACAGCCTGATGAGTATGCCCCGCTTCTCTTCCCCCTGTTTTCATATCTGTCTACCCAGCCACCTGTAAGGCCCTTTTTCAGGATGGAGGTATATTCCTCGCCAAGGGGCTTTAGCGCCTTTACACATATATCAACTGCCTCATCATAGTTCATACTGAATTTTATATCGGGCACAATCGGGACATAAGTATCATAAAAATGGAGCTCATGAAGGCAAAGGGTTTTTTTACGGAACCTGAAATAATCAAACAGGGGAGAGAGATTTTCATGCACGGTTGAAACAAGATTGTCATAAACCGCCTCAGGTACATCATCGTTAAACAACGCAGATCCCCTTGCAGACTCAAAATTTCTCACCCGTGAATAAAAGATATTCTTCTTGTTGCTGTATGAAAGGGCAGTGGCAATGGTGTTTTCATGGTCTTTATACTCACGGTAATACTGGTGAAATGCCTTTTCCCTGATCTCGCGGTCAGGATTGATTAGAAACGTTGAAAAATTACCGTGACTCAGTTCAACGGCTCTGCCTGTTTCATCTGTAATATTGCCAAACTTCAGGTCTACATTATCAAGCTGGCCAAACACCTGGGATGAGGCAAGTGCAAAATCCTGGCTCATGGCCAGTATCCTCTCTATCTTTTCATCATGGGTATGGGGTTTAAATCTTAATATCTTTTCAAGGTAGAACCTGAATTCCTGTAGAATATCATCTTTAAAAAAACTGTTCATCCGGTCTTCATCTATTGCCTGTATCTCCGGTGTAATAAAACTGGCTAATTCTGAGGCGCGGGTGTACAGGGTAATTGCCCTCTGATACATAGCCAGATATTGCTGGTTTGATTTATCCTCGTCACTTTTCAGGTGGGCATATGTATAGAGTTTTTCTATATTTCTATCTGTATTTAATGAAAAGGTAATCGCCTCAGCCAGGGTCTGTACGGATTTTCCAAGCCTTCCGCGAAAATTCTCATAACCAGTAATAGTATTCTCAATCTCTTCAAAAAGCGCTTCCCACTCCTCATTGGAACTAAACAGCGGTGAAAGATCCCATTTGTCTTTTCCAAGGATATCTTTTCTTTCAGGTATGGCATTATGGGTCATAAACAAGGTTCCTCTCTTTTAGTATTTGATTTTTTAGTGGGATAATATACATTCATTAAAGTATAATGCAACATCGTTCAACTCAAAGAGTACTGCCATGATAATCAGAAGCATCTGTGTAAACTTAGGCTCAAATACAGGCTCATGGCCTGAATTCATGGAAGCCGCATATTCGATAAGGAGGATACGATGAAACTTGCGCCTGAGTCCTTTAAAAACATTATTGATAATCTTTATGATGGGCTTTACATGGTGGATAAAAACAGGATTATCACCTACTGGAACAGGGCAGCCGAGAAGACCTCCGGATACATGGCCAGCGAGGTTATAGGCAGGTCATGCGCAGACAATATCCTGACCCATACTGACAGTAACGGTAACAGTATGTGTACAGGAATGTGTCCGCTGGCATCAACCATTCTCGATAAAATATCCCGTGAGGATCAAATTTACATGCATCACAAGGATGGTCACAGGGTGCCTGTTTCTGTACGTATCAGCCCGCTTACCGATGAAAAGGGTCAGATTATCGGCGGGGTGGAACTCTTTACCGATATAAGCAATAATAAGAATAATGAGCTCAGAATCAAAGAGCTTGAAAAGATGGCCTTTCTCGATGACCTCACTCAGCTCGCCAACAGAGGCTTCATACACAGGGAGATATTGAGCAGGCTTGAAGAAATAAAGCGATTTAATGTTTCATTTGGAATCCTGTTTATGGACATAGATCATTTTAAGAACTTTAATGACACGTACATCCATGACACGGGTGACCTGGTTCTTAGATACGTGGCAAAGACCTTTTCACTTAATTCAAGGCCATTTGATTTTTACGGAAGGTGGGGCGGAGAGAAGTTTATCGGGATTATACGCAATATAAATGGTGAGGCACTTATAAACCTAGGAAACAGGGTGCGAGAACTTATAGCCAAGTCATACATAATAAATAACAGCAACCAGACGTTACAGGTTACCATCTCAATCGGGGCGACGATTGCAGGAAAAGATGATACAGTAGAAAACCTTGTGAAAAGGGCTGATGAGCTTCTGTACAAAAGTAAAGAGTCAGGCAGAAACTGCCTGACATTCGGGTAATTCATTCTACACATTCAGGGTAGCATGATCCGAAGATCAAATTCGCCTTTTTATAGTCATATCTATTTGTTTTCCAGATACTTTGAAAGCAGTTCAACAAGCTCTTTTTTCACAAATGGCTTGCAGATGCTTCCTGTAAAGCCATATTCAGCAGGATTCTGCATCACAGGGTCTTCAGCATACCCGCTTGCTACAAAAACCGGGATATCTCCGTGCAGTTTTCTTATCTCTGCCACCACCTCTTTACCCCCAATGCCCCCGGGTATGGTCAGGTCGAGTATCATGGCTGTTACGGAATCTCCGATCTTTATTTCCCGCTCCAGCTCCACCAGGGCCTCTTCACCATTAGCTACACATTTCACATTATACCCGAGGGAATGGACCATCCTTTTCATCATGTCACGGATGGATTCTTCATCATCCATCACAATGATGGTACCCTTTCCATTGAGTTCCGGCTGGGTAGGAATGGCTGACTTGGCCTCTGGCTCTTTTGTGGCAGGAAGATAGATATGAAAAATACTGCCCTTACCTGGCTCTGATTCAAGAGTGATAGTGCCGCCATGCCTCCTTAATATGGAATAGCATGTGGAAAGCCCGAGTCCATGCCCCTTTGTTTTGGTTGTAAAAAAGGGATCAAATATTCGTGACAGCAGTTCCTGTGGAATACCTATCCCGTGGTCGCCAATTGATATCAGCACATAATCTCCCTTTGCCATGTTAGAATATTCATTTTCGTTAACAGTGATGTTCCTTGCAGTAATCTCTATGGAACCGCCCATTGGCATGGCGTGGAGCGCATTTATAACTATGTTGTCAATCACCTGACTGATCTGATTGCTGTCAAAACTGCATTGCCACAGCTCTTCAGGTATGTCGTACTTTGGAGAGACATTTGAACCGCTCAGGGCAAATTCCACCGCGTCTTTTACACATGGAAATAATGGGCCGACCTTCCGGACAGGCGCGCCGCCTTTTGAAAAGGTCAGGAGCTGCTGTGTAAGGCTGCGCGCCCTGCTGATGGTGGCTGAAGCCTTATTCAGGCAATCAATGACATAGGGCTCTTTAGAGGAATCCTTTGCCAGATCGATATACCCGAATATTCCTCCCATGAGATTGTTAAAATCATGGGCGATCCCGCCAGCCAGTATGCCAAGAGATTCCAGTTTTTGTGTCTTCTGTAACTCCATCTCCATCTGTTTTATAGAAGTGATGTCCAAAAACATGGCTGCCATTTTATTTGGCCCGGTTCCGAAGGCAACAACATAATATGCCCCCTGTATTTTACCGTGCTCATAATCGATCTGTTCGGTCTGCCATATCGCCCCGGTACGGGCAGCCTCTCTGTACCTTGATGGCACTTCTGTATCGGCAAGTGGGGGAAATGCCTCCTCAATCGTCTTTCCGAGAAATGCTGAATTATCAACCCCGAGTATCTTGTCTGCGGCAGGGTTTGCTCCGATAAATAAAAGGCGGTCATCCTCCATTAATTCATACTGGTGTATGCCCATTGGTGAGGCATTAATGATACTCCGGTTAGCAAATTCACTTTTACGTAACTGATCTTCAACCAGCTTCATTTCAGTAATATCAAAGGCTGTTCCCTGTGTGCCGATAATAACTCCGTCATCATTTCTAACAGCTTTTGCATTAAATACCAGATGGATATTTTTACCGGAACGGCCAATGTGTACTGTTTCATAACCCTTAAGGGGTTCACCCAGCATCAGGCGCGAAAACACCTTTCTATCACGCGTGGCCTGCTCAGAATTTTGAAAGTCGATGAATTTTTTCCCGAGCATCTCATCCAATTTATACCCGAATGTGCTCTCCCATGCAGGATTCAGATATATATACCTGCCTTCTGCATCACACTGCCAGATAAGATCCTGTGAGGTCTCGACCAGATCCTGATAGAGTCTCAGGTGCACGGTTGCTTCTTGATTATCGGTCTCTTTATGTTTCATTTTGTCTCAATTATTAATTTTGAGCAAAACTAACTATTAAAAAATAAAACATCAGATGAATAATATGGGGAATTTTTAATATAAGCATATTTGAAAATCCGGAAAAGTCAAAGGGTTTCCTCTTTTACAGCAAAATCTCGGAGTAACGATTTTGAATGCAGTTCTATAGATAAAAAAAATGCCTTATATTTTTTTTAACAAATGTACTTAATTAAATAAAAGTGTATCATAGCTACTGTAATTTTAAAGGGTTTAAGTTTATCTTGTTCCGTCCAGCTAAAAAGGCCTTCGTAGCCAAAATAATTCCTTTATACCAGTATGGTACTGAACCGGGTTATTATTGTCCGGATAATTATATGTAAACCTAATATAAGGAGAATACCTATGGTTGATTCTGAAAAACCCAGAGACAAAGAAAAAAAAATAGACCGCCGAGAGTTTCTGGTGGGAAGCGGTGCCGCTATTGCTGCTGGTGCCCTGGTTGCAGGCCTTCCAGGTGTTGCAAGCGCTGCTGCCAGTAACCAGACCTATCCAAAATCAGAGGGATACATCGTGTATGACAGCAGGCTCTGTCTGGGGTGTCAGAGCTGCATGTTCGCATGCGCCCTAACACATGAAGGTGTGGCAAACCCTTCACTTTCCAGGATACAGATAATCCGGGAAGCACCGGCATTTGCCAAATACCCATATGATGTAGTAATGTCTGTCTGCAGGCAGTGTGTTTCACCTCTGTGTGTGCAGAACTGCCCCACAGGCGCATGCCATGTGGATGAGGCAAACGGCAACATCAGGCGTATCGACCAGAAGAAATGCATTGGGTGTAAAAAATGCATCCAGGCATGTCCCCAGGATCCTCATAAGACCATATGGAACCCGGTTATTAAAAAATCTGCCAAATGCGACCTCTGTGAGAGTGCCCCCTACTGGAATGAAAAGGGCGGGCCAAAGGGAAAACAGGCATGCGTTGAAACCTGCCCGGTTAAGGCACTCAAGCTTGTAACAGAGGCCCCGTTACAGACAGATATCAACGGGTATGATGTTAACCTTGCACCACCACCGCCCAAGGCAAAACCGCGGGGTTTTGTGTTACCGAAGCAAGAGCCCAATAAAGCGGCTGAGAAGGGAGGAAACTAAAAATGGCAAACGGATATGCAGGAAAGATACTTAAAATCAATCTCACAAAAAAAGAAGTAAGCATAATTGACACCGCAAAATATGCGGAATACGCAGGTGGAGCGGGCATAGGTGCCGCCATATTCTGGGACACTGCTGTTGTTCCTGGTGACTGGGACATGCAGGACGCGTTTGACCCGCGCAATGTGATATCCCTTATGTCAGGCCCGCTTGCAGCTACAGGCGTGCCGGGTGCAGGCAGAACCAGCGTAAGCGGTATTGCCTCAGAAACCTATCCAACTCCTCTGTTTCACAGGTCAAGCTTTGGCGGCAGATTTGCCACAATGATGAAGCTTGCCGGGTGGGACGGTGTGGTTGTGCATGGAAAGGCAGATGCCCCTGTATGGATTAATATTATAAATGACAAGGTAGTGATAGAAGACGGCTCAAAATTATGGGGATTAGACACCTATGAAACACAGGATCAGATAACCTCTGCTGTTTCAGGCAGAACCAGATTCGGGCAGCAGTGGCAGGAGATAGGGAATGAATATACAACCCTGTTGCCTCAGATCGTTTGCATAGGCCCTGTTGGCGAATCCATGACCAAGGTTGCCTCACTGATACATGGTAGCGGTGTAAGCGCCCGCACTGGCGGCTTTGGCGGCGTCTTCGGGTCAAAAAACCTCAAGGCCATCAGCGTAATAGGTACAGGGAGCATCCAGGTGGCAGACCCTGCCGGTCTTGTTGATACAAGGCTCTGGCACACAAGGAATTACCCGAAAATAACTCTGGCCCAGCCAGGGGCGTCAGCATGCATGACCTGTCTCAATAATGACAGGAAGCGTAACTCCTATTATGGCGGTGAAGCCATGTGCGCTGATCAATACTGGTATATGGGGAAACAGGAGCCCGGATCATTTTCGAGTCGCGATCCTGAGGCGCTCATGCGTGGTGCAAGCATTGCCATGAAATGGGGTATATGCTCATGGGCCACCAAGTTCGGCGGGGCAATAACCATGCCTGTGCCACAAGCCCCCAAGGCATACAAGGGAATGGTGCCAATGGAGCCTGGAATTGGCTGGTACATAAAGTATCTCTATGAGATAGGCGAACTTGGCCCTGGCAAAAAAATAGAATCATACCCACTCCCCATGGATCAGTGGGACACGCTTAAATTCCGTGAAACCTTCTGCGATGCCATAGCACGGCGCATTGGTATAGGCGCGGATCTGGCAAATGGTTACCTTGAGGCGGCGGAAAAATGGGGAAGGATTGAGGAGGACATGAATAATGGCACAATCAGACTTCCTGCATGGGGCGCAAGCTGGCATCATACACTCCCCGGTGTTGACTGGGCCTACAGCTACATATTTATGTCAGGCGACCCGGTATGGCACGGTTTCTTCGGACTGAGCGGTGGTGGCGGGTTTGGAGGACCGGCAACATACACAGCAGAAGAGCTTGTTAACATGATGACGAAAAAGGCTGTCCCATTTGACAATGACCCTATAATGTTCAGCAATTCATGGAAGGGTGATGATGCCTTTAAGACCGGTATCTATTCACCCCACAAGGCAAAGATGGTTGCATGGGCAAGACGTTTTGCCGGTTTCTATAATGAATCCATGTCTATCTGCGAGATGCTTCTTCCTGTGTTTATGGGCAATGGTCCGGGAAATCTGGCAGGACCGAGTCCTGAACTGGAATACAGGTATTACAAGGCGGTAACAGGTAGCAAAAACAGTTTTGCAGATACAATGGAGACAGGCCGGAAGATCTGGAACATGGAAAGGGCCATTCGCGTAATGGCAGGCAGGCACCGTGACCAGGAAAAGTTTGCACCCTTTATGCATATGCCCGGTGCGACCTTCCCCATAAGCGGGCCCAAGCCAGTTTACCTTAATGGAAAGTGGAGCTTTGAAAACCATAATGACCTTTATCTGGATAGAGAAGGTGTGGAACAGTTCAAGACACACTTTTATAAACTTGAAGGGTGGGACACCAAAACCGGATGGCCTACTAAAAAGACACTGGAAAAACTGGGTATGAAGAATGTTGCAGATGTGATGAAGAGCAAGGGCAAACTGGGCGCCTGATAACGCAGGACCCCAGTAGAAGAAAATGGGCTGAAGGAGCTTCAATTTATAAAGAAGGCCCTTCAGCCCTTTTATTGTCATCCCCCCCTGAAAAACCCCTTTATCAAGTTATTCTATTTTTTATGGATGACTCATGTTTTTACGGAGCAAATATAAGCTGGTTAAACCCAACCTGGCTTTTATTGATAACATAACATGAATTTATCCACCAGGAAACGATTTTACTACTATATCACCTTTCCATAGCTGTCTGATAATTGCCTGTACAATATTCACATCACCGCTTGTCCAGAATCTTTCACTCCCAGTCTTTGACCGGTCAGCCAGGATACCTGCTGTTTCAAGCCTCCTGTGCACCTCCCTTGCCACTGCCACACCTGTATCAATAACCTTAACGCCATTACCTGCGATCTCCTGAATTATCGCCGATAGAAACGGGTAATGGGTACAGCCCAGAACGATTATGTCTGCCCCCTTATCAATTAATGCACCCACATATCTTTCAAGCAGGCTATAGGTTTTTTTACCCCCAAGGTCAAAACACTCCACCTGTTCCACAAGGCCAGGGCATGCCTGTGTTACTATGGTGCAGTCATTGCAGAACCTGTCAGCAAGAAGCCTGAATTTCTCGCTCTTTAATGTCTCGGTTGTTGCCATAATGCCTACTATCTTACACTGTGTTGCGGCTATGGCTGGTTTAACGCCAGGCTCCATGCCTATAATCGGGATGTCAAATACAGACCTTAATTTTGCTATGGCGACAGCGGTTGCAGTATTACATGCCACAACAATGGCCTTGGCTCCCTGCCCCATCAGAAATTCTGTAACAGTAAAGGCGCGTTTTTCTATATATTCCGAGGAGTGATCACCATATGGCGCATACCCTGAATCAGCAACATATAAAAAGTTTTCACCCTTCAGTTCCTTACGCATACAGTGTAGTACAGATAAACCGCCCACACCGGAATCAAAGACCCCCACAGGTTTTATATTGTTTGTATCCATATTTAAAAAATTATTTAAGAATGATCAGGCGCGCAGCCCCGCCTATCAGCTTTACATCCGTTATATCCTTTACATAGCCTCTCTTTTTTGAGCCTATATTAAAGATTTCTCCATTTTCATTCACAGACCCGAGTTTTGTATCTGCCTGATTCAGAACGTTTCCATTCTGTTCCACTTTACCAATTTTGATTTTACTTTTGTTGTAGATAATACCCTCTTCATCCACCGAGCCGAGCACGTTCCCATTTTTATTATATATAATGCCATCCTTGTCTACCCTTCCGAGCTCATAATCATAGGCGTTGAAGACATTATTCTTCTTGCCTTCATCAATTGTCTCCTTTTCAACGGAATAGATGGCCGGAACAGAACATAGCTGGAGAATAAAAAAGATGACGACAATATAAATCGGTTTGCACCGGATTAATTTCTTCTCTACTGGTTTGGACATTTTGAACCTCCTTATAAAGGTCTAACATATAGGTTCGATAGTAGAATAAATTTTCATTGGTGTCCAAAAGAAATTGTATTTCACCTCCTCATCACCTTGACTTTGGCTGCCTTTTACATGAATATAATATTTGGTTTGAGATAAAGACAGGGGAAGCATGGTTTCAGAGCAGGGCATAGTAGAGAAGGTTACAAAAAATTCCGCATATGTAAAGGTTGTGAAGACAAGTGCGTGCAACCACTGCAACTCAAAGGATTCATGCAACGTTTCTGAAAGGAATATGGTCATTGAGGTAAAAAACAGCCTCAATGCAAAGGAGGGCGACCTTGTTGAGGTAAGTGTACCGGAGGGCACATTTGTCATGCTCTCGTTAATGGTCTATATATTTCCTGTTGTTGCCCTTATGACAGGGATTTTTATGGGCAACTTCTTCTCAACCTTTTTATATACAGATCCTTCCTTAACATCCGTAATAACAGGCCTCCTATTTCTAATTGGATCATTTATTGTCTTAAAGATGATAGACAAAAGAAAAAGTACCAGAGACAAATATTATCCCCGGATGACAAGGATAGTATCCTGAGGTCTGAGAATTACATGGCAAATATTTATGAAGATATCCCTTTTGACCTGCCTGATGAGCTGATAGAAAAAATCGCCGGCAGCGCTGAAAAGGGGGTCACTGTTGAACGGATCATATCAAGGGGGCATACCTCTCCACCCGGTTTCTGGTATGATCAGGATAAGACCGAGTTTGTTGTCCTGCTTAAGGGCAGGACTGCTATACTCTTTAAGGATCAGGAACAGATAGTTGAGATGCTGCCAGGGGATTATTTAGAAATCCCTCCCCATACCCTGCACAGGGTGGAATGGACATCAGCGGAAGAGGATACTGTCTGGCTTGCCCTCTTTTACTGATCCTTTTCATCCTTCTTTTTCTGCGGATTAAAGAGGCCTGTGGTCAGACTGAATGTTGCCCCTGCAATAGGTTTGATATGGCTGATCCTGAAGATCAACTCGCCCTCACTAATGGGTTCAACCTCTCTTACCTCCCTGAATTTCTTAAGGAATATGTAGGCTGCAATAAATCTTATAACACCTGATATCAGAAAGACCATGAGCAGCATGGATACAGGCTCCCAGACAAATAAGCCGAAATTAATGGAATCAGGCAGATGGCTTGCTGTAAGCCCACCCATGAGAGAGCCTGCGAAGACCGCAATACCGTTCATAAGCCCCTGATATGCAACACACCTTGCCCTTTTCGGGGGCGTTACCGCATCAAACAGGAAATTTGCGATAGCCAGGTTGAAACCTGACCATATTATACCGCCGTATATCTGTATAAGGATAAAGTAGTATATATCGGCAGGCCCCACCCACATGATGGGGACAAGGGACATGCCCCACCCGCACAGGTTAAGTATCTTTTTATTGCCGAACCTGTCGCTGATGCCCCCCCAGTACCTGAATGTCAGAAACTGGGCAATATTTCCAACAGCAATGACAAAGGTGTATGACATGTAGCTATAATCCAGATCCCTGAGCATATATAAAGAAAAGTAGGGGGCAGAGAATGCAACACCCAGATTGATCATGGCAACAAAGAATACGAACTTGGCAAAATTGGAATAGGGTGACCTCTTTAAAAACTGTCTGAAGGTAAAAACCTGGTCAGGGGTGATTGAAAGCGGCGGATCATCATATCTCCCGATCCAGTAAACTGAGAGCAGCCTGGCAAAACATGCCACAGTAAAGATAGTCAGGTATCCGAATTCGGCGCAGCCTAGTTTTTTAAAAAAATGCAGTGCAAGTCCGGAGAGGGTTAGCGCTATAAAGGTATTCATCCCTGTAAATGTATTGCGTTTTCCGAAAAACCTGCCCCTCACATTCGGGTGAATGAGGTCGCCTATGAGGCTGTTCCATGCAGGGACAGTTGCCCCGTTAGCGCAAAAGTAGACAATCACCATCAGGAGGAGAAACATTACGGATGTTTGCCCTATATCAAAGAGAAAAAATAGAAGGGCAATGGGGATGAATGTGAGTGCCTGTATAAAGGCACCTGTTGTTACAACCCTCCGCCTGCTCTTTATCCTGTCAAGGTTTATTGCCCCTGCCCACTGTATAATTGCTGCAAGAAGCTGGGGCAGGGTGGCTATGAGGCCGACCTGGATGGTTGTGGCCTTAAGGAAGATACTGAAGACCCCGAAATAGTTTTCACCGCACCCCATCATGACAGCATGGCTCATCCCGTCGTTTATGGATGCCTTCATGGAAGGGGTGTAATTCAGCTTTTCTTTTGTTTCATTTGCTTCTATTTTGGTTTCCAATTC
>CAZCMD010000024.1:0-23601 GCA_964499695.1 uncultured Desulfatiglans sp. | reverse complement strand
TAAATTTAATAAATTTAAAAAAAGTTTACTCTATCTTTAAATTATTAAATATTTAACCTGCTTAATCCCTTGCTTGACCTGAAAATAATCATCCTATAGTATGTATTTTAAGGATGATAACATAGAATGAAAGTTAAAATAAAATGAATTATCAGGGATATTAAAATGGGATTAACTATAGAACGAATGTATGAATTGAAGGAAAGAATAAGAGGGCTTTTAAAGGAAAAGAATGCGATCCTTCTTGCCCATAATTACCAGAGGCCTGAGATACAGGATGTGGCTGACCTGTGCGGTGACTCCCTGGAGCTATCCATAAAGGCATCAAAGACCGAGAAGGATGTGATCGTATTCTGCGGGGTGCACTTTATGGCAGAGACGGCATCCATATTGTCCCCGAATAAGACTGTGCTGCTCCCTGTTGCTGCCGCAGGGTGCCCGATGGCGGACATGATTACAGCCCGAGAGCTGATAGAGGAAAAGAGGGAAAATCCCGGAAGGGTTATTGTTAGTTATGTAAATACAACAGCGGATGTGAAGGCTGAAAGCGATATATGCTGCACCTCGGCAAATGTTGTAAGGGTTGTTGAGAGCATTGATCCTGATAAAGAGATATTCATGACACCGGACAAAAATCTTGCCCAGTATGCGAAAAGCAGGACACAGAGGAAGATAACCTGGTGGAAAGGTTTTTGTCCCACACACAATAATCTGAAACCATCGCAGGTTAAAAAGGTCAAGGAGGAAAACCCTGATGCCCTTTTTCTTGCTCACCCGGAATGCACACCCGAGGTGCTGGCGCTCGCTGATGAGATAAAGAGCACCTCAGGCATTCTCGCCTTTGTTAAAAACTCATTACATAAAAAATTTATAATAGGCACAGAAAACGGTATCCTTCACCCCCTTTCAAAGGCAAACCCGGACAAAGAGTTTATCCCGGCTGACCCTGACATGATCTGCGCAAACATGAAAAAGACCGGACTCCTTGATGTTGTAAAGGCCCTTGAACAGATGAAGACGATAGTGAAGGTGCCGGAAGAGATTGCCAACAGGGCAAGGAGTGCAGTAGAAAAGATGCTTGCTATACCGGCGGGTTAGTCTTTATAAAGACCGTTCCTGATTTACCCATAGCTGAACAGAGGGTCTCTGCCATTGATAATGAACATACTCTTTTAGTTTCTCAGGTACATCATCACCATTTAATACAAGACGATTAAGCATTAAAGCCAGGTCTGTGTCAGCGATACACCACTCGTTGAACAGATTTCCTGTGTTATTTTTAATCAGGCTATCAGCAGCGGCAAACAGCCTTTCAGTATCAGCCTGTGCTGCAGCAGAAAGGGGTTTGTTCGATGGTTTACCAAATGCAACTTCAGTCGAGCGCTCTTCCCGAATGGGAAGGAAATCACTTCTAACCCATGCCTGTATCTGCCTTGCCCTTGCCTTTAATTGGGTATCCTTGGGGTATACACCTGGAGCAGGATACAGCTCATCCAAATATTCTGAAATAGCTGATGATTCTGACAAATGGAAATCACCGTGTGTAAGGGTTGGTACACGTTGTGTAAGAGATATATTTGCATAGTCAGGTTGATTATTCTCTTTTGCTTTTAAATCGATCTTCTTAATCTGAAATGAAATACCCTTCTCTTTCAGTGTAACAAATACTGACATGGCATAGGGACTTATAAACTGTGAATCAACATAAAGAATAATTTTTTCGTTGTGCATAACAGTTCTCCATTTTATCAAACAAAATCAAACTCATTAATAACGCTTTTTGCTTCATTGAGTGCACCCAGGTGATCTGTCCTCTTTATCCTGGCCTTTAACCTTGAATCGGCGAGCAGGCTGAACCTTGGCCGTTTTCGCTCTATCATCCTTACAACATCGTTAGGATTTATATTTTTGACCTGGCTGAATGTGAAGAGGAGTGCATCCTCCTTAACATCAAGGCGTGCTATGCCTTTCCTCTTCATCAGGAGCCTTACCTCCATTACCTTTAACAGGTTTGATACCGCCTTTGGTGGTGTTCCAAACCTGTCTATTATCTCATCTGCCATCCTTTTAAGGTCATCATCTTCTTTGAGGCTGGATAGCCTCCTGTAGATATTAAGCCTTACATCTATATCAGAGACATACTCCTCAGGCAGATAGGCAGATACTTCCACATTGATCTCAGGGTTTATCTCCTGCTGGTATTCCTCGCCTTTAAGCTCTGCTATAGCCTCCTCTGTAAGCTTTATATAAAGCTCATAACCTATTGAGGCAATATGACCGGACTGGCTGAAACCCAGTATGTTTCCTCCTCCCCTTATCTTGAGGTCGTGCATGGCAAGGTGAATACCGGCACCGAGCTGTGAAAAATCCATGAGGGCCTTGAGTCTCTTCTCTGCCTCCCTTGTGAGGTTGGCCTTTTTTGATAATAAGAGATAGGCATAGGCGCTTTCTGATGATCTGCCCACACGGCCCCTGAGCTGATATATCTGTGCGAGCCCGAATCGCTCTGCCTGGTTGATTATGATGGTATTGGCTGAGGGTATATCCAGACCTGATTCAATTATGGTGGTACATACCAGCACATCTACCTCTTTTCTTAAAAACCGCATCATGGTATTTTCAAGATCATCCGGTTTCATCTGGCCGTGTCCTATGGCAAGCCTTGCATTAGGCACGATCTTTTTAATCTTTCCTGCAATGTTGTCTATGGATTTAACACGGTTATGGACAAAAAATACCTGCCCGCCCCTCTCCATCTCATTTTCTATTACATGTTTAATGGTCGCCTCATCAAATGGTAATAGATAGGACTGTATTGCAAGCCTGTCTTCAGGCGGGGTTTCTATGATGCTCAAATCCCTTACGCCCATAAGGGAGAGATGCAAGGTGCGCGGTATGGGGGTCGCCGTGAGTGCAAGCACATCAACAACCGCCCTGAACTCCTTTAATCTCTCCTTCTGTTTTACGCCAAACCGCTGTTCTTCATCGATTATAAGTATGCCCAGGTCTTTAAACCCAATATCTTTTGAGAGTATCCTGTGTGTGCCTATAAGCACATTCACCTGACCCGCGCACACACGTGCTATGGTCTCTTTCTGCTCCTTTGCACTCTTGAAACGGCTTAAGACATCAACCTCCACATTAAAGGGCTTCATCCTGTTTTTAAATGTCTCATAGTGCTGCTCAGCTAAAACCGTTGTGGGCACCAGCACCGCAGCCTGTTTACCGTCAGTAACTGCCTTGAACGCCGCCCTTATAGCCACCTCTGTCTTACCATACCCCACATCACCGCATATGAGCCTGTCCATTGGCCTTATGGATTCCATATCCGAGAGCACATCATCAATGGCCTTTATCTGATCGGATGTCTCTTCATGTTCAAATGTGGCCTCAAACTCCCTGAAGTAGCTGTCAGGACGTGAAAAGGCGAAACCCTCCCTGTATTTTCTTATGGCATAGATATCGACAAGCTGCTTTGCTATCTCCATTATGGCCTTTTTGGCCTTCTGTTTGACTACCTTCCATGCCTTTCCGCCCAGTTGATCAAGCTTTGGGTTTTTATCATCAGCACCCACATATTTCTGCATGATACTGATACGGTCGGCAGGTATATAGAGCTTATCGGTCCCGGCATACTCAATAAGGACAAAATCATTTATCTTGTTCTGTATCTCCATCCTTATGAGCCCGCCGTACTGGCCTATACCATGATCCTCATGCACAACAAGGTCACCTACTGCAAGCTGGCCAAAGGATGTCCAGTCTATGCCTCCCTCTTCGCTCTTCTTCTTTGCCCTTGCCCGCTTAGGGCCGAAGATCTCATCCTCGCTTATTACATAGAGGCCTATATCCTCCCAGCCAAAGCCTCTTGAGAGCCTGCCAAGGCAGATATGCAGCTTTTTCCTGGCTGAGACAGCAAAAAAGCTATCAACTGTTTCATCAACCTGGACACTATAATTGTTCAGTATTTCTGCTAGTCTTGAGGCCTGCTGCTCTGTCCTGCATACAAGAATAATACTTGCACCCTGGTTCATCCATACTGATATCCTGTCTGCAAGTGGGGCCATGGATACACGTCCCTTGCCGGTGAGCCTCAGGTCAAACTCAAACTCTATGTCATGGGCGCCCTTTACATCTATTGTATTTGCTGCCTCGTCAGGTGTGCCCAATAAAAGGCTGTTGAAACTGATCTTCTGGCGGGTATTGGTGCCATCTTCAAACTCTTTGTCGGTTAGAAGCACCCCTTCTATATCAGGGAAGATCGCACCCCTGTTTTCCGCCTCTTCACGAAAATTTTCTTTATCCCGTTCAAACCTGAACTGAAATTTTTCTTTATCTGTCTCGATCCTGTCGCTGTTCATAAGGAGGATGATCCCGGAAGGGGGGAAATAATCAAACAGGCTGTTGAGTTCAGGATAAAAATGGTTCAGCCATGCCTCCTGACCGGGAAAACTGGTCCCCTCACCTGCCTGTTCAGGGAGCCGCCCCATAGACCTTGCCCGCATCATGGCCTCATCATCCATGATGATTTCACTTGAGGGCAAAAGGATCATCTCCTTTAACCGGTCTGTAGAGCGTTGTGAGACCTGATCAAAATGGCGGATGGACTCAAGCCTGTCTCCCCAGAACTCAAGGCGGATCGGCATCTCATAGAGTGGCGGAAATATATCAATTACACCACCGCGCACAGAATAATCGCCTGGCTCTTCCACGAGTGCGGTGCGGAGATAACCCCCTGTCTCAAGTTTTCTGATAAGATCGTCACGCGGAAAATCCTCACCCGGTTCAAGGTATTCAAGTGTTCTAAGCAGCGCTTTCTTGGGGATAATCTTTAAGAGCAGTGCCTCAAGGGATGTAACAATTACCGGGTTTTTACAGGATGTCAGGGCATAGAGTGCCTGTAGCCTGCGGTTTATAATATTGCGGTGCGGGCTTAACCCGGTAAGGGGCGAGAGGTCATATGCGGGAAAATCAAAGAGCCTTTTTTCCTGCTGACTCCCTGAAACAAACCCCTTTGGGAGAAAAAACTGCAACTCCCTTGTAAGCCTGACCGCCTCCTTTGCATTAGGCAGGACAATAAGTACCGGGCTTTCCTGTTCAATGAGCAGCCCTGAGATTAGATATGACCTTGCAGCATTCTCTATACCGGATACAGAGATATCCCTGTTCCCACTGGAAATCAGCTTTATAAGGTCTGTTATGTATGAGTTATTGGTGATCATAATTTATATAGGGTTCAATCCGCCGTCGCCTTTCGGCTATGGCGGGACAAGGGGGTCAAGGGGTCGAGGGTTCTAGTGTAAGATAAAAACCAAAACCTAAACCCCAACACTATCCTCCGGAAATATCTTGCCCGGGTTCAAAATCCCGTTTGGGTCAAACAGCTCCTTTATCCTTTTCATCCATATCAGACTATTCTCATGCTCTTTTAGCATAAATGCACGTTTACCAATGCCAACGCCATGTTCTCCGGTGGCAGTACCACCGAGGGATATTGCCTTTGATACTATCCTGTTATTAATCTCATTTATCACCCGCCAGTCATCCTTATTATCTTTTCTGCCTGCAAATTTCAAATGGAGGTTACCATCCCCCGCATGGCTGAAAATATAGGCAGTAACGCCACCCTTTGCGACCTCTTCCCTTGCCTGTACAATAATCTCAGGATACGCAGAGATGGGGACTGCCGTGTCCGCTGAAAGGAAAGAGCAGTCCGGGTGGTTCTGTACAATCATTTCACCAAGGTGATGCCGCGCACTGAAAATATTATCCCTCTCATCCCTGCCTATGCCTGAACGGAAATCAACACAGCCATGGAGATTACATAACTCCCTGGCAGTTTCCATGACTTCGGCCAGATAGCTTTTTGATGGGCCATGGTATTCCATGAATAGTGTGGGCATCTCAATCAGATTCATACCCCTGTTGCGGTTTATCAGTTTTATGCACTCCGGGTCAAGAAGCTCTAATGCGGCAGGGTCAAGGCCGGATCTTATGATCTCAAATACTGCTTTACCAGCGCTAACAACTGAAGGAAATGTAGCTATTGCAGCAGAAAATTCTGCTGGCAGACCCCTAAGCCTGATGGTGGCACCTGTTACAACCCCGAGGGTACCCTCTGAACCTGTGATCAGATTGATAAGGTCATAGCCTGATGATGTCTTTGATGCGCGGGTGCCTGTTCTTATAATTTCACCATTTGCGAGCACTATGGAGAGCCTTAGTATATTTGCCCTGGTAGCCCCGTATTTTACCGTGCGGGTACCGCTTGAATTATTTGCTATCATGCCGCCTATGGTGGCGTCAGCACCGGGATCAGGGGCAAAAAAGAGCCCCCTGTGTTTGAGCTTTTTATTTAATTCCTTGTATATAACGCCAGGCTCCACATCTGCCTGAAAATCCTCTTCCCTTACATCTAAAACCCTGTTCATCATAGTAAAATCAAGGACTATGCCTCCGCATACAGGTAAAGGATTTCCCTCAAGGCTGCTCCCTGCCCCCCAGGCAGTAACCGGGATTCGCTGCTCATTGGCATACTTAAGGATATTTGACACCTCAGATTCATTCAGCGGCCACAGCACCGCCTCGGGCAGCATGCAGACATGGCGGGACTGGTCCTTTGAATGAAGGTTTTTAACAGATTCGCCTGTAGAAAACCTGTCAGGGGCAGTAAAACCCTTAAGGGTCTCAGTGTTATTTTTATCGAGGTGTTTATAACTCAAGATAACAACCTTTTACTGATCGTGTAGATATCATTTCATATTTTTGATTTAATCTATACAGGCGTAATCAAATAGTAAAGGAGGAAATGTTTATAGATCGTGTTTAAAAAAACAGGTTGATGCCGGAATATTTTATCTTTTCACGCAGATATTATCAGTTGAGTATATACCCCAGGACTATATTACCCAGAGGGTCGTCATCCATAAATTCTATCTGATCATTAAAAGTCACCTTCCCGTGATACTCCCTTTTAAGCTCATATTCGCCGTCATTTGCTATATGAAGCAGTATCTCAGAGCAGGCAGGACAAAGGGGGCCATGCTCTTCATTCCCATCAAAGAATGAAAGTGTCCAGTTCTCTGCAACTATATCTTCAATATTGTCAGCGGACAAACCGCAAATCGTACAATTCATGATGCCTTTAACAACTCCTGTAAAAATGGTTCCCGAATCCTTAATGGAACTCCAAAACTGCGGGGAGGTTATAACAGAATATTTTGCATTACAAGAAGTTTTTTTACTGTTAAAGCAGGTAAGTATTTGAGGTGGTTTTATCTATATCCTTATTTTATGCCCCTTGAGTAGTTCACAAGTATTACTCTGTGTTTTTTTGTGTCGTTTTCTATCCCCCTCAGAAGCTCTAATATTTTTTTATCCGTTGTCTTTATTAACTTTGTAAAGCCTGATTCATTCAGGTTAGCCTCTATTTCGGCGCCTAGTGAATAGGCCTCGCTTTCTGACAGGTTATCTGAAGATGCCTTTTTGATTAGAACATTCAGGTCTGCAATAAACCCTTTAAGCTTTTCTATCTTTATATCAATATCAATAGTAACGTCCCCATCATTGACCTGCCTGCGTATACCACTCAGGGTGTCTGCATGAAGTCTCTCTTCAAGGGCGATAGTTTCCCAGAATTTTTTTACAGGGGGTGTAAAGTCCTTCTGGGTGGAAAACCCGGTATATAACCTGCAAATAACCGACTCAATTTTTATCAGGCCTAAAAGCAGTTGATCTCTTTCATTATCAGACATAATTCAACCCTTTATAGTGCATCCGTCGCGCAGAGACAAAAAGCTACCGGTATCTCTTTAAAGGCATAGTTTTTGGCATTACGCAAATATAATTTTTAACATAATGTTGCTCATATAATCGTAATAATATTAGCGAGTCAAGTCATATTACCGCGGTTAAAATCAGATGACTTATTGGCATTCAACATACCGCCCGCGGCCCATGTATTATCGCTGTTTTTTTGAACCAGATAAGCGACTCTCCTCTGTCGGTATGGTAAAATTGTCTCCCGATATCTGCCTTGAGCCGGGATAGACCATTGGCAAATTCTTCTTCATCAAGAAGGCGAAACATCGAGTAATTTTTCTCTTCAACATTCCTGATAAACTGTTCTGTAATATACTCAGGGCCAGGCGCAGTAAGAATCTCTGTATCTTCGTGAATAAATCCATTTCTTATGGCTTCACCTAATATCGTTTCTATTTCAGGATATCTTTTTATTTCATTAACATATAAGGAGGGAAAATAGCTGTTGTAGAACCGGGCCTGGATCTGTTTATGGGATTCAGTGACAATACAAAGAATCCCTTCAAATTTCAAAACTCTCCATATCACAGAAAACATTAGACCAATATCCGGGACATGATGGATAACATCAGTCATAAAGGAAAAATCGAATGTCTCATCTTCAAAAGGAATATTACTGTGGTCACCTTCTCTTATATCAAGTGAATAGTTCTTTTCGTGCGCAATGGACCTCATGCCATCTGAAGGTTCAATCCCGCAACAGATGGCGCCGGATAACTGTTGAACCCTGTTTAGATAATTTCCTGTTCCGCAGCCAAAATCCAATATTGTCGTAGACCCTGAGAAAGAGATTCGTTCTGCAAACCTGGATATCAGTGTATCTGAATGACTCCGGGTATTGTCATATGCGCTGCTTGCTTTATTGTAGTTAATATTATTTTTCATAACCAATGATCTCTTATTTTTACTGAAGTGAGTTTACATAAGAAAGTATAATGCCATTGTAGCCTATTAAACCAAAACTCCTTGCTGCAAAACATATCAGGGCATATCTTACAAAAGCTGATCTAAGAAACAGTTCCAAGTTGTGTATTGGCCTCCTTGAGGAGTGTAGCAGAATTTGATAGTGCCGATAATTCACCTTCAGGAAGCTTGCTCTCTACTATCCTTTCGACTCCCCTGGATGATAAGATGCATGGGACACTCAGGCAAACATCCCTGAGCCCGAACTCACCTTCGAGTCTTGTGGAAACGGTCAATACGCTCTTTTCATTGCGCAGGACTGCCCCTGCAATACGCACCAGCGCCATACCCACCGCAAAACAGGTAGCACCTTTATAGCCGATGATGTGGTAGGCTGAGTCCCTCACCTGTTGTTCTATCTCATCGCGTCTCAACTTCCAGTCTTCGCACCTGCCGCAGATCGGGCAAAACGCGTCAATCTTCATCCCTGCTATATGTGTCAATGACCAGGCAGCAAATTGAGAATCACCATGCTCGCCTAAAACATAAGCATGCACGTTGTGAACATCGACTCCACAATGCATGCTCAGGAGATGCCGGAGACGGGCGCTATCCAGGACCGTGCCGGAACCAAATATTCGGCCTCTTTCGCTTCCCACACTCTGGATAGCAACATGGGTCATTACATCCACTGGATTACTGACAACAACCATAACGCACTCATCGTTATGCTTAACGACTTCACTGACTATACCCTGCACTATGACCGCATTCTTATTTAGAAGCTGCAGTCGCGTTTCACCGGGTCGCTGGGCGGCCCCTGCTGTGATCACGACCAACCGTGCGTCACTATAGTCTGATGGCTTACCCTCACGAATAGCCACCGCAGGAAAGAATGGCTGCCCGTGCGCAAGGTCCAACACCTGTCCCCTGGCGAGTTCTTCGTTCCTGTCAATTAGCACGATGTCGTCTGCCAAACCGCTTTGAGCAAGAGCGTATCCGAATGTTGAACCAACAGCTCCTGCACCGGCAATAACCACTTTTCTTTTGTTATTGGATCCCATATGATTCCCTCTCCAATTGTAAAGTAGCCAGTCTGTTGTTTTTTCTGGTAACAATGTCATCCCCATTATAGTAGAGAGAGGAGGTCCCACTTATTTCAAGATGTCTTTTTGTTAGTACTGTTTTACCAACCTGCCTGGGGCCAGCCAGAAGCATCATATGTCTGCTTGTCAGGGTCTCATTAAAGGCATAATTTTCCACGTTAAGGGGAATATAACGTTTTATAAACATGGCGCTCATAATATTGCGATAATATGAGCGAGTCAATTCATAATATCGCAAACTAAACGATATAAACAGATGACGAATTGGTGTTTAACATGTCGCCCCGATGGGGCTGATAATAAAATTACACACACATATTGCTATTAACATACTGCACCGATGGTACCGTAATTATTTGGTAGAGATAACATATAAATAATGCTTAACATCTCCACATCTGCGTTGCTGGCAACATAACATGATCAGCAATTATTGAGACAGGTTTAATGGGTGCCTGATATGAAAAATGGAGATTATATAAATCCTATAATATTTGCAAATTATTCAGGCCCTGATGTTATCAGGGTAGGGGATGATCTTTACAGAATCTCTTCCAGTTTCAGCTGCATGCCAGGTATTCCTGTACTTAATTGAAGGACCAAAGCTGTATAAAAAGGATGGTTACTATTATATATTTGCACCTCCTGGAGGAGTACAGACAGGATGGCAGGCTGTTCTCAGGGCAAAAAATATCTATGACCCACATGAAAAGAGGGTTGTTCTACCCCAGGGGAACACAGATATAAACGGCCCTCACCAGGGAGGGCTAGTTGAGCTTAAGTCAGGAGAGTGGCGGTTTATACACTTTCAGGACAGGGGAGCCTATGGCCGTATTGTTCACATGCAGTCCGTGGAATAGAATAAGCTTTTCATTAAATATTACCTAAAACAAAATTAGACTTACTTCATGGAATATCTATCCCTTCGCCAAATCCAAGTATACGGAAATTCGATTGAGAAACATTAGGAAAACCATTCTTATATAATATTTTTGTCTGATTAAAAGAGCTCGGCAATCATCTTCCCGTGATTGCCGGATCAAAATATTTTGTCCTGCACCCTCTTTTATCCCTTAGGGTCAACCGGATTTGCTTGCCAAATCTGCCTGATATGTTACTATTTCCCATGTTTTAACCTTAATTGGTTTTCTTATGATTCAGCCGCACATGATTCTAACAGTCCGGTTCCGTGTGATCCCCGCAGGCTTGATGCCATATTCTTTAATCTTAAAACAAGGGATATAAAACATGAAATTAACAGGAAAAAGAAATATCTTAATTGTTATTCTTATTTTAATCCTTCTTTTTTTTACCTGGGAGGTCATCTCACACATAAGAAAAAGGTCTCAGAGCGCTGACCCGCGGGACCAGGGCGGGCAAAGGGCTGTGCCTGTTGAGGTGGCTGAAATAACATTCGGACAGATCGAGTTCAGGCGCACCTTCAGCGGTACCCTTGAATCCCCATCATCATTTATGGTGGCACCCAAGATAAGCGGCCGCATAGATGCGCTTAATGTGGATATCGGCGATCCTGTTACCCGTAACCAGGTGGTTGCCAAACTGGATGATGCCGAATATGAGCAGGCTGTTCTCCTTGCCGAGGCAGACCTTGCGGTTGCAAAGGCAAACAAGATTGAGGCGGAAAGCGCCTTTGAGATAGCAGAGAGGGAGCTGAAAAGGGTTAATGAGCTGCTCAATGCGGGGCTTGCCTCTGACTCGGAGTATGATTCATCAAAGGCAAACAATCTTGCAAAGCAGGCCCAGCTTGCCATTGCCACGGCCCAGGAAAGGAAGGCTGAGGCATCCCTTGAGACCGCGCGGATAAGGCAGAGCTATACAAAGGTCACTGCCGGCTGGACAGGGGGCGATGACCGCCGCACTGTTGGTGAACGATTTGTAAATGAGGGTGATACAGTCTCTGCAAACACCCCTCTCCTTTCCATTGTCGAGATTGATCCGATACAGGCGGTTATCTATGTCTCTGAAAAGGATTATGTATACCTTAAACAGGACCAGCCGGCCTTTCTGACAACAGATGCCCATCATGGTGAGATTTTTGAGGGAGAGATACGCCGCATAGCGCCGGTCTTCCGGCAGGAAACACGCCAGGCCAGGATTGAACTCAAGATTAAGAATCCCGATTTCAGGCTGAAACCCGGTATGTTTATCAGGGCCACAATAATATTTGAAAAGGTTGATGATGCCTACATTGTCCCCGCGCAGGCACTGACAAAAAGGGAGAACAGAGACGGTGTTTTTATTGTCAATGATGACCATAAAACCGTAAGGTGGTGTCCGGTAAATGTCGGTATCAGGGAAGGGGAAAGGGTCCAGATAGGGTGCGAATCATTGAAACAGGGCATTTTTGTCATAACACTTGGCCAGCAGCTTATTGATGACGGGGCGAGTATCCTTATTTCAGAGGAAAATTTCCATAAAACCGCAATAAATAAAATGGAGCAATCAAAGTGACCCTTGCTGAATTCAGTGTAAAACGGCCTATCGTTATTACAATGGTGACCCTCATAGTAGTCATACTCGGGGTTGTATCATTGAGCAGACTTAGGATCGACATGCTCCCCAGCATAGAACTGCCTACCCTGAGCATACGCACAGGGTATGCAGGGGCAAGCCCTGAGGTAATGGAGAGGCTTGTCACGCAGCCACTGGAGGAAATAGTCTCCATTGTGCCGGGTGTTGAACAGATGACATCAAGTTCATCCGAGGGTAACAGCACAGTGCAGGTTACCTTTTCATGGGGAACCGATATAGATACTGCCGCTATCGATGTACAGAGCAAGATAGAAGATGAGATCAATTCACTGCCTGAAGATATTGTAAGGCCAAGGGTCAATAAGTTTGATATCGCAAGTATGCCTGTCGTGATACTGGGTATCTCAAGCAAATTAGACCCCATTGAGCTTACTGAACTTGTTGAAGACCAGGTAAGATACAGGTTCGCGAGGCTTCCGGGTGTAGCACAGGTGGAACTGTGGGGAGGATATAACAGGGAGGTGAGGGTAGAGCTGATTCCCAGCAGCATCAAGGCACTGGGTATCCCGCTTGACAGGATACTACAGGCCCTCCGCGACGCAAACCTTGACAGGCCCGCAGGTAAGATAGAGGAGGGTAAGTATGATATAGCCCTGAGAGCGCCTGCCGAATTCACAAGCCTGGATCAGATAAGAAACACGGTAATAATGATAAAGGATGGTGCCGCTGTTACCATAGGGCAGATCGCCGATGTGAAAGATACCTACCAGAAACTTGAAAGGATAGTCAGGGTCAACAGGGAACGCGGGATGAGGATAGCTATCCGCAAGGAGGCGGACGAAAACACGGTTGAGGTGGCAAAACGGGTCCTGGCTGAGATAGATAACGTCAACAGGGATTTTCCGCAGGTGCATATCATACCTGTAATAAACCAGGGTAACTTCATCGAGAGGTCAATACAGAATGTGGCAAATTCCGTGCTCTATGGAGGCCTCCTTGCTATTGTGGTGCTCCTGTTTTTCCTCCGAAACATAAGGAGTACCATTGTTATTTCGCTTTCCATACCCATTTCCATAATAGCCACATTTACACTTCTCTACTTCGGGAACTTTACACTCAACCTCATGACTCTGGGAGGGCTTGCGCTGGGAGTAGGCATGATGGTGGATGGTTCGATTGTTGTGCTTGAAAATATCTTCAGGCACAGGGATGAAAACAATGAAACCCCTTTTCAGGCTGCCATTTCAGGCACCAAAGAGGTGGGCGCTGCCATCATAGCAAGCACCATCACCACCCTTGTAATATTTATCCCTCTTATCTTTGTAAGAGGCATATCAGGCATGCTGTTCAAGGAGCTTGCCTACGTAATAATATTTTCACTCATATGTTCGCTCATGGTTTCTCTGAGCCTTGTGCCCATGCTTGCATCACGGCTTCTTGAGGCGAGAGAGGTCAAGGTTGTTACCAAAAAAAATGGATTGGCTGCCCGGCTTGTTACCATATCATCAAACCTGCTGGAATCGCTTGAGAATGCTTATATTGACCTGCTTAGAACAGCCCTTGCTCACAGGTGGAGGACTGTCTTTTTCTCAGCGCTGGCGCTTTTCCTGAGCCTTTTACTTTACCCCCTGATCGGCACAGAGCTGCTCCCGCCAAGTGATGAGGGTGAGGTACGCATAAATGGTGAGATGGAGGTAGGACTCAGGCTTGATATTGCAGATACCCAGACTAAAAAGGTGGAAGAGATAGTCTATCCTCTGGTTCCAGAGCTTGTTTCATCAGTTGTGAGCATAGGCTCTTCATGGCGCGGGGGAGGAGGAACCCAGACCAGCATTAACCTGGCACTTACCCCGCTTGCTGAAAGAAAAAGGACAAATGTTGAGATAGCAAATGAGCTGAGGGAAAAAGTGAGCGGGAAAATCCCTGGAATGGATATTAGCGTGCAGGCGCCCCAGGGCCAGTTTATACTAAACCGCCTCCTTGCAGGCGGTGATGAGGGGTTGACTGTGGAGATCAGGGGGTTTGATCTTGATACACTGAGCCTTCTTGCGATGCAGGTTTCCGAGGCTATAAAGAATGTACCCGGCATTACAGATATGGATATCAGCAGGAAGTCCGGTGTGCCCCAGAAAGAGATACATGTAGACCGCGACAAGGCAGCCGACCTGGGCCTGAGTGTGGGGGATGTATCAAGGGTCCTTGAAACAGCGGTAGCAGGCACAAGGGCAGGGGAATACCGGACAGGCGGTAATTCATACCGGATACTTGTCCAGCTTCAGGACGCTGAAAAGCTCTCACTTGATGAGATCCTTAACCTAACCCTTGCCACAGGGTCAGGAGAGGCTGTAACTTTAAGAAATGTGGTCAGGGACATGTCAGGCACTGGCCCGGTATTCATAGAAAGAAAGGATCAGCAGCGGATTGCCTATGTAACTGCAAATATAGCAAACAGGGATGCGGGGTCTGTTGCCAGGGATGTTCAAAACCGTATATATGAGATCGCTATACCGGTTGGTTATGATATAAGGGTAGCAGGCAACTATGAAGAGCAGAAAGAGGCGTTTCATGAATTGGTGATTTCCCTTTTTCTTGCACTTGTACTTGTGTACATGGTGCTGGCCTGCCAGTATGAATCATTGAAAAACCCTCTTATCGTTATGTTTTCTGTCCCTGTTGCTGCTGTCGGGGTACTTGTAATTCTTTTCCTTACAGAAACCACCCTGAATATACAGTCATACATTGGATGCATCATGCTGGGAGGCATTGCAGTTAATAATGCAATACTACTTGTTGATCAGGCAGGAAAATTAGCCGGTAAAGGGACGCCCGTAAAAGAGGCTGTAATCGAGGCCGGAAGAAGGAGGCTCAGGCCTATTCTCATGACAACCCTTACAACTATATTCGGCCTGCTGCCTCTGGCCCTTGGCATAGGTGAAGGGGCTGAGGCCCAGGCGCCTCTTGCAAGGGCAGTTGTAGGCGGGCTCACCGGTTCTACCCTGATAACACTTGTTTTGATCCCGGTTGTCTACACACTGTTTCATCAGAAAGGAAATAAGCAATGATTATGCATGGTCTTCAGAGGTTTTATTTTTTATCTGCCTTTATATTGCTGCTCCTTGTTTCCCCAATATCATTTTCAGAGACAAAGGAGGGCAGCACTCACAACCTTGAGCTGAACATCCAGGAGGCAACACTCAGTGCCCTTGAAAACAATCAGGCCTTTATAATCGAGCGTATTAACCCTGAAATACAGAAGACTTATGAAAAAGAAGAAAAAGCTGTTTTTGATCCGACTGTCAACCTTGAAAGCAATCAGTCAGAAAGTACCCTTGCCAGCGGTATCGTCGACCTTACCAATATTGAAAGAAAAAATAACAGTATAGATGTGTCCAAGCAATTTTCAACAGGGACTGAATTGTCTCTTGGAATCCAAATGCAACGTATAGATTCGGAAAGATCAGGGGTACAGACCAGTGCGGCAGGTGTGATTTCAATTAACCAGCCTTTATTAAAGGGTTTTGGGAGAGGCGCAAACCTTGCAAACCTGAGAAGGGCCCAGCTCTCTCTGCTAGCCTCAGAATACGAACTGAGAGGTTTTGCTGAAAACCTTGTTGCCGATGTGGAAACTACCTGCTGGGACTATATCCTTGCACAGAAAAGGATCGCTATATTTAAGGAATCCCTGAAACTTGCAGAGGATCAGCTTAATGAGACCAGAAAGAGAATAACCATAGGCACCCTTGCAAAGGTGGAGCTATATGCGGCAGAGGCTGAGGTAGCCCTCCGTAAAGAGGGCCTTATAAATGCAAGGGGTGACCTTGCCCTCACCGGCCTCAGGCTTAAGCGTCTTATCAACAAACCGGACATTTACCCCATTGAATCATCTATAACCATAATGGATATACCATCCGCTTATGAGGCAGATATTGTTTCGATACCGGAACACATAAACAGGGCCTTGATGATGAGGCCTGAAATAAATCAGGCAAGGCTTGACATGAAGCAGGATGAGATAGAGATAGCGAGAACCAGAAACGGCCTTTTACCCCTGCTCGATTTTTTTATTACCATTGGCAAAACAGGTTATGCAGACTCCTTTGGAGAATCTTTCAGGAAAATAGATGAGGGCAAATATGATATTTCTGCAGGTATCAGCTTTGAGTATCCCATTGGTAAAAGGGCTGACAGGGCCAGGCATGAGAGATCACTCCTTTTTTACAAGCAGGCTGAAGAGGCAATAAAAAATCTTGAGCAGCTTATAGAAATAGATATCAGGTCTGCCCTGATAGAGATAGGCAGGGCAAGGGAACAGGTTTCTGCTACTGCCGCCACGACAAGGCTCCAGGAGGAATCACTAAAGGCTGAGACAGAAAAATTCAGGGTGGGTAAATCAACCGCCCTTCTGGTGGCAAGGGCACAGAGAGATTATGTTGAGAGCCAGATCACTGAAATTGAGGCCCTCATTACCTATTTAAAGGCTGCAATAAATCTTTACCAGAAGGAAGGTTCGCTTCTAACAAGAAGAGGCATTACCGCCCCTGGCAATGAGCCGGTAAAGACTGACATAGTGAATGATATTTCACAGGTGAAGGAATAAAAGGTAGATAAATTAAGTCTGTTTGATAACCGCGAAAAACACGAAATACATGAAATGCTATTTTAAACCAGCTTCATTAAAAAATATTTCTTGTATTCAGTGGTTTACTTTAGTTTTCTTTTTCTATAATCGCACTGTCCATAAATTTTACAACTATTTCAGCAGACCTTTTTGGTTCAAGTTGAAGGATAAAATGCGTTGTATCGATCGTCTCAAGTGCCACATCCTTTTTCACTGCCTTTATCCACCTGTAGTTATGTCTTCCTATTAGTCTGTCTTTTTCCGCCATAAGGTACATGATGGGGCAGGTACATGATTCAAGTTCTTTTTCCACATTCACGGACAGGATAGATTTAACCCTGTGGCTAATTACTTCGGGATTTACTGATCGAATAGCCTTGAGTGCAAGTTCAGCCAGAGGGCCAAAATTTTTTCTGGCGAGCTTAGCTCTAAAATATATAAGAGAAGGCCATAAACAGTAAATAGGGCTGAATGATAAAAAACGCACCCACGAAGGTAAAATTCGAAATGGGTTTTTTACAAATGTGGCACATAAAATCAATCCAGATAGCTCCGCACGTTGTTCATATGCAACCATTATGGAAAGCGGTCCTGAAAAGGATTCGCCGAGCAAAAAATAGGGCATGTCACGTGGTATTGAAGATATAACCAGTTTTTTAAGGTCTTCATAACTATTGCATTCATGCCTCGGGTATGAAACGACAACTGGTTTGATTCTTTCAGGAAGGCAATCTATAAAAGGTTTGAATAACTCACCCGTCCCGTCGAGACCTGGTAACAGTATGATAGCGTAATCGGTCATAGGTTATAATTTGAATCTATTCATATGATTGTTTAATTTTATCACAAGTTTGTCATAGTAATTGTCATAGTAATGTCACAGCTCCGTGTCACAGTTTGTCATAGCTCAGAGAGCACATATTGGCGTGTCGGATCAGTTGGCCCTGTACTGATTTCCTTTATTATTTCCTTTTCTAATAATTCCTTGAGGTCACGCTGTAAGCTACGCCGGTTAATATCAGGATACAATTTTTCATAATCCTGAATGGTAAGTCTTCCATACTGTAAAAGGTGACTAACTGCCATTCCCTGACGTTCATTTAAATTGTATTTATTCACTATAACATCTCTTCTGATAACCAGTTCACCCCTGGTTTTTACCTCGATCATCTGTGTCTGAAGACCTGTAACAAAATATTCGAGCCATCCTGTCATATCCATTTTATTTTGGCGGACACCCTGAATTGTCTTATAGAATGTCTGCCTGTCACGATCATAGTATTCGCTGATAGTAAAAAGGCGTTTAAAATCATAACCGGCCTTATATAGGTATAGAGTTGAAAGCAGCCTTGATGTCCTGCCGTTACCATCCAGGAACGGATGAATGTGGACAAGCTGGAACTGGGCAATACCACTGATCAAAACAGGGTGAATTTCAAGATCAGCATTGAGCCATTTAACCAGTTGAGACATCATTATTGGGACATCTACTGCAGAAGGCGGTGTATAGATCACTTCTCCAGTAATAGAATTAACTACATAGTTTTGTATCCGTCTATAATCCCCGGGCGCAGCCTTTCCACCACGAACACCTTGAACCAGTTTTCTATGAATCTCCCGAATCATACCTTCTGTAATGGGATCACCGCTCTCCAGACAATCAGAAACAAACTCAAAGGCATCCCGGTAATTCAATAACTCCCTTGTATCATCAGGATCAACTTCGGGGACCTCCTCTCCATTCCACAGGCGTTCAGCCTGATCCAGGGTCAACCGTGTGCCCTCAATATGGGTTGTATGATGAGCTTCTTTGATGAGGGCCTTGTTACTCATTTCCGTGACCCAATCATCAGATAGCTTTGCTGCTTCCAAAAAGCCCCGTGCACGTTCAATCTGTGTAATCGCAGCGGTAATTTTATTGGTAATAGTAAATTTTGGATTAAACTCAGTCATTTAGCAGCCCCTTTTCATTCATATTCTGACAAAATAAATCAAATTGGGCGTAAGCCAGCTTTGAGGGAGATGTTTTTCCATTCTCCCAACGATTAACTGTAGCAAAGCTGACACCAAGAGCACGCGCGAGATCTTCCTGACTAAATCCCAGCTTCATTCGCACTTCTTTAATTAAGGTAGAGAATTTTTTATTATTTATGGGCATAATTTTGCCTTTTTTATAAGTGGTTTGAATAGATTTTTAAAGTATAACATGTGTTATAACATATGCAAGAATTTTATTGTTCCTTTACCTGTAACCTTGATGATTAGATTCGATTGCGGAGAGTTATTTGTGTCAGAGGAGTAGAAACAGCCTTAGACATCACATTATTAAGCAGGTTAAATTTTTTCATGACTTCTTCTTTAATCTCCGATTCTCATTATTTGTAATATAACTTTACCTTTTCTCGTGCTAAAATAAATGCATAACCGATAAAAATACATATTATGAGGTCACTGTTAATGAACAATGATAAAACTAGTATATGGCAGGATATGCTGCAAATCCGAAACAAGGCGCCTCTTATTCACAACATCACCAATTATGTGGTCATGAGCATAACTGCTGATGCCTTGATTGCTATTGGTGCATCCCCTGTTATGGCCCATGCTATCGAGGAAGTGGAGGAAATGACAGGTATAGCCCAGGCGCTGGTCATTAACATCGGTACACTCAGCGATGCATGGATCAAATCCATGATAAAGTCCGGTATTGAAGCAAACAAAAGGAATATTCCCATAGTCTTTGATCCGGTTGGAAGCGGGGCCACGGGTTACAGGACAGATACAGCCAGACAATTAATAAAAAGGATTCACCCGTCGGTTATACGCGGTAATGCCTCTGAGATAAGGTCTTTGATCCGATCAGGTAGCGGTACAAAAGGTGTGGACAGCATTCACACTCCGGAGGATGTTATAACTGATGCACGCGAGCTTTCATCCTCTACAGGCTGTGTTGTTTCTGTAAGTGGCGCAGTGGATCTGATTGTCGAGAGAGAAAATGTGGTCAGGATAGCAAATGGTCACCCGCTTATGTCTATGGTTACGGGCATGGGTTGTACGGCAAGCGCAATTACCGGGGCATTTATGGCAGTAAACACATCCCCATTTAAGGCTGCTATTAATGCAATGGGGCTCATGGGGATAGCAGGGGAAATAGCGGCAGAACGTTCATCAGGGCCAGGCAGTTTTAAAACTAATTTTCTGGATGCCCTTTATAATATAGAGGAACCGGATATTGTGAATCGTTTAAAGATACAGGGTATTTGAACAGGGTTGCCTATGGAAATCAATAATGATAAATATTCAGCTTATAAAATAAAGGTTGCATCAAGGATCAAATTAGTCTATTAATGGCGGCTTTTTAATTTTAAACAGTAATAACAGGAGATAATAAGATGAAAGATATATCAAAAATAACATTATACAGCGGCGGCCATAAGGGCGCTGAGGCTGAGTTTGGCAGGCTTGCCCAGGCATGGAATATAAATGAGGTTAATTTTTCTTATGAAGGACACATTGCTGAACATACTAACAACCTCAAAGTTCTTTCTGCTGAAGAGCTGAAAAAGGGTGATATCAGCATGGAAATCGTTTCCATGAGGATGAAACGCAACTACTCAAAGGCAGACAAGATTCGAAAGGTCATTCAGTCTATTTTCCACATGGTGAATAATGGCTATCATGTGATTACGGTTGGCTGGATACAGGAAGATGGCACTGTAAAAGGGGGCACAGGCTGGGGTGTTGAGTTGGCAAAGCTTTTCAACCGTCCACTGCATGTTTATGATCAGGACAAAAAGGCATGGTATGCCTGGGAAGAAAACAGATGGGTTGAGAATGTACCGGTGATAACATCAGAGACATTTGCGGGAACGGGAACCAGATATCTAACCGAAGATGGAAAACAGGCACTGAATGATCTTTTTAAAAGATCCTTTGGGACCAAATAAATGGATTAACAGTAACAGGTGCGCCTCTGCCTTAAATGGCGGAGCACGCCCTTTCCGTGTTCAACCTATATTTTATCCTTCTCCAGCACCCTGCGAATGGCCTCTGCAATATCATTCATATTGACAGGCTTTATCATAAATTCATTTATCCCTGCCATCTCGACCTTTTTTTCGTCTATCTGGTCACTGTACCCTGTACAGAGGATTACCGGCATATCCGGCCTTATTGCCCTGACCTCTTTTATCAGTTTCATCCCTGTCATGCCAGGCATAGTCATGTCTGTAATGAGGAGATCAAATCCTTCCGGATTATTTTTAAAGATATTGAGGGCCTCCGGGCTACTGTTTGATGTGGTAGTAATGTAACCGAGTCTGCTCAGTATTTTCTTCATTGCCGAAATAGCTGCATCTTCATCATCCACAAAAAGAATCCGTTCCTCACCCTTTAAGACCTCTGTATTTTTCTCTTCCTCAATAACGGCTATTTCATCAACCAGGGGAATATATACCAGAAAGGTTGTACCTCTACCCTGTACAGATTCCACGGTAATACCACCCTCATAGCTTTTGACAATACCGTGGATTATAGCAAGGCCAAGACCTGTGCCCTCTCCGGGCCCTTTTGTAGTAAAATAGGGCTCAAATATCCTGTCAATAATATCAGGAGGGATACCCGGGCCTGTATCACTGACAGACATCCTGAGATATTCTCCTGGAGCCAGAACACATCCGGGGTTGTCACCATCTTTTATATTACAGGTATCAAGGATGACAGTGATAACTCCTCCCTTTTCTTTCATGGCAGAGGCAGCATTGGCACACAGGTTTATCACAATCTGATTTATATGGGTGGGGTTTGCCAGTATGGTGTCATGTACGGTTTTTAATTCATAATTGATTTCTATCGTTGCAGGGATAGTAGCCCTCAGGAATTTCATTGCTTCTTTAACGGCAAGAGATGCCCTTAACACTATCCTGTTGTCCTGCCCCTTTCTGGCAAAGGTCAGGATCTGCCTCACAAGGTCACGTGCCCTTATTGCTGCCCTGTAGATCTCCTTCATGCTTGCCTGAATAGGGTTATCAGGGACAGTATCATCAATTGCCATCTGGGAATGCAGGATAATAGGCGCAAGGATATTATTAAAGTCATGGGCAATGCCACCAGCCAGAATCCCTATCCCCTCCATCTTCTGGGTCTGCTGAAGCTGGGCCTCAAGCTTTTTCTTTTCAGTCAGGTCTATGGAGATGCTTATTTCCCCGGCTATTTCTCCCTTTTCATTATAGACTGGAGAAGAGCTTATAAGGGCAGGGAATATTTTTTCATCTCTATTTTTGACAAGAACCTCCCGTGACCAACTCATCCCCTCAAGAACCCTGTTACGATCCTTCAATGCCTCATCCATATTGGATTCAGGTACCAGAAGCTTAATCAGTTCATGACCAACCACCTCAGACCTTTTCCATCCGTAGAGCTTTTCGGAATAAGGGTTACAGTAAACAATCTTCCCGTTCCGGTCAGTTGCAACAATGGATTGTTCTACCGCGTCCAGCAGTTTTGCCTGAAACCTGAGCTGCTCTTGAGCGGTTTCTTGTATACGGTGTTGTTTACCGCGCATAAAAAATATAACACTAAGCGCCACAAGACCCAGAATGCAGACGGTGGAATAGACGATAACAATGGCTTTAATTGCGGTTTTCTCAATGGCATTATATGAGGAAAGAGGAACCGATACGCTTATGCCTCCCCTTATATCTCCCTCTTTATACCCCTGGGCCCCATGACATTTAAGGCATGATTTTTCTGTAATCATGGGCCGCATAAACCTTAAATGTTTTTCCCGTCCGGCGTTATCCACTCTTATGTATGCTTTCTCACCTTTTTCAAATGACTTGAGCGCCTCCATCTCCCATGGCGCTGCCGCATTCCCTGGCCTGATCGGATTCAGGCTTGTGATATGGCCTTTAACGCCATACTGCTCTTCTGCAAGCTCATGGACCTGTCTTGTCATATATGCGGGGTTGATAAGGGTAAGCGTCCTGCCCGACGGGGTAACAATATCCCGCTCTTTAATATTTTCAAGATAGGGGTTTGGCAGGGTCTTTTCAGTAACCGGTGCGTAGGTGCCGCCATGCATTGAAGACCATCTGCGATAGGCGAGGTCTTTATTATAACTTGCATAGGCATCAATCTCTGCAAATTTTACTGTAAGCCTTTTCTGATTCCGGATGGCAAAAACGCAGAAGGTTACTATCAGTATTGTCCATATTGAGCAGAGCAGGATGCATGTTCTATAAATATGGTTAAACCCGCGTACATGTATTTTACTCTCTTTCTTACCCATTCATATAACCTCTTTAAAGATTCGTTACTGTTCGGGTGAAAAGAATAAACAAATACTAAACTGGACTGTGTTACTTTACTCTGGAAGAACTATTTTCTTTTTTTCAGGATCTTTTTGTTCACGATATAAAATGGCCATATGACCGATAGTACCTGCAACCTCGGCCTTTGTTGTTTTGCAGAGCATTTCTGTTATCCCTGCCTTCTGATCCTTTTCCTTGAACTCATTGAATCTTATTTTAATCAGCTCGTGCCGGGCAAGGGCCTGATCTGTGGATTTTACAAGTTCATCAGTCAAACCCTTCTGGCCGATAAGGACAACAGGCTTAAGGCTGTGCGCCAGACCCCTTAGATATTTTTTTTGAAATCCTT
>CAZCMD010000023.1:0-39805 GCA_964499695.1 uncultured Desulfatiglans sp. | reverse complement strand
GTAACGACCGGCAATTCCATCTTCATTGCCTCAAGGATCAATACCTCGTCATCTTCAGTAACCTTGTCTCCAGGTTTTACCTTTACATCCAGTACCTTGCCGCCCATGGGTGCGATTATTTCACTCACAATAGACCCTCCATTAACTTTTGTTTATAAAATATAAAATTTAAAGGATATAAACCTTTTTAATCTGCATTTGTCAAGGCTAAATTTTTAGATAAATTCAGGTGAATGGCACACTATTTGAATATAAACTTGAGAGTGCTTGACTTAATATATGTAATTAAGTAATATCAGGCAATTTTATATTAACCTGTATAATTTTTCGTAAATAAGAATCATATTTTTTCTAATTATGATGAGTGCAAACAGGAGATTCTTTTATGCCCCAAATGTACATATGGGTTGCCGAGACAAAAAAAGGTAGAAAACTGAAGGGTGAACTGGAGGCTTCCTCTGAACAGATAGCAATGGCCCAGTTAAGGAAAAGAAACCTTAAGGTATTGAAATTAAAGCCAAAACCTAAGGATCTTTTTGCAAACGTGGCCTTTATGCAGCCAAAGGTCACAAACAAGGACTTAGTCGTCTTCACCAGACAGTTTTCAACTATGATTGATGCTGGTCTTCCCCTTGTACAGGGTCTTAATATCCTGGCTGAGCAGGCAGACAACCCCAAGTTCAAATCAATCCTTAAACAGATTACAAAGGATGTTGAAGGTGGTTCCACACTTGCGGAGGCAATGAAAAAGCATCCAAAGGTATTTAATGAGCTTTTTGTAAACCTCATTGCAGCCGGCGAGGTTGGCGGTATACTTGATACCATACTCCAGCGTCTGGCAACATTTATTGAAAAGGCAGCAGAACTCAAATCAAAGATCAAAGGGGCCATGACATACCCGATTGTTGTTGTATGTATTGCCTTTATTGTTATTGCTGTTATCCTTATATTCGTTATCCCTGTATTCCAGGACATGTTTGCAAGCTTCGGTTCTGCCCTGCCTGTACCCACTCAGCTTGTAGTAAATATGAGTGATTTCATGAAAGGCAATATCCATTGGGTAATTTTAGGTATTGCCGCTTTTGTATTTGCCTTTAAACAATACAGGAACTCCAAGGGTGGCAGGAAGACCACAGATAATATTGCCCTGAGACTGCCTATCTTTGGCGATCTCCTTAAAAAGACCGCTGTAGCCAGATTTACCAGGACCCTTGGTACCATGCTCGCGAGCGGTGTGCCTATCCTTGATTCTCTTGAGATTGTCGCCAAAACAGCAGGCAATGTTGTTATTGAAGAGATTATTTATGAGGTAAGGGGAAGTATTGCAGAGGGCCAGACCATTGCAGAACCCCTGTCGGAAAATGATATATTCCCCGGCATGGTTATACAGATGATATCTGTCGGTGAGGCGACAGGCGCCCTTGATACAATGCTTGAAAAGATAGCCGATTTTTATGACAAAGAGGTTGATGCCGCTGTTGATGCCTTAACTTCTATGCTGGAACCGATCCTTATGTTGTTTTTAGGCACGGCTATCGGTGGACTCGTTGTTGCAATGTACCTGCCTATCTTCTCAATGGCAGGAGCTGTTGGTGGCTCTTAGACATATCTTATGGTCGATACAGACCTTAATACCAGTCACACCGAACTGAAAGGGAGGCTTCAGAAGCTTATGCTTCTGAGGCTCCTTTTTGTCTCAGTTCTGCTTGGCGTATCCATATTCCTGCAGGCAAGAAAGACAGAGACCTATTTCGGGGACATCCAGACATCTCATTATGTTCTTATTGCCATTGTATATCTTCTTACCTTTGTTTATATAATTTTATTTAAGACATCAAAGGAACTTATCAGACAGGCATATCTGCAGCTTATACTTGATTCATTTTTTATTACAGCAATAGTCTATGCGACCGGCGGCATCGGGAGTATTTTTTCATTCCTTTATATTTTGAACATAATCAATGCGAGCATAATTCTATACCGCAAGGGTGGTATGATTGTCGCAAGCAGTTGCAGTATATTATACGGGCTGCTCCTTGATCTTCATTATTATGGCGTTATTGATCCCCTTGGCCAGGGCCGTGATTACCCTTTTGAGTATCAGCCATCCAATATTTTCTTTATTATAGTGGTAAATATCGCGGCCTTTTATATAGTAGCCTTTTTAAGCAGCTTCCCATCGGAGCAGGCAAAAAAGAGCAGGGCCGAACTCAGGGAAAAGGAAGATGATATCTTAAAACTTGAGGCATTGAATGAGTGGATCTTAAGCAGCATAGCATCCGGGCTGATAGTAATAGATGATCACAAGAAGATAATTCGTTTAAATCCGGCGGCAGAAAAGATATTCGGCATTACCGGTCAGAATATTACAGGGAAAAATTTATCCGATATCCTTCCTCTATCAGATGGATATCTTGAAGAAAACAGGCCGGAAGATATATCTGTTCCGGAAACTTCCCATAGTTACAGTGATATCAGTTATAAGAATCTAATGGGCGAAACACTTTCCCTCAGGTTATCCAAGTCGCCCCTGATTGTCCCCGATACAGCCCATAAGGGGAACATACTCCTGTTTCAGGATGTGACAGAGATGAAAAGGATAGAAAAGGAGATCAAAAAGATTGAAGGCCTGGCCCTTGTTGGTGAGCTTGCTGCAGGTATTGCCCATGAGATCAGAAACCCTATGGCCTCCATTAGCGGTTCAATCCAGATGCTGAAGGAGGGGATGGATAAGGATGCGGTAAGCAAAAGGCTTATGGGAATTATTTTAAGAGAGATTGACAGGCTGAATCATCTCATTAATGATTTTCTTAAATTTGCCAGACCAAAACCCTTTGAAATGCGGAAATTTAATCTGAACGAGTTGATAACAGAATCCCTTGAGCTTATTAAAAACAGCAGCAGATGGAAGAAAAATATTATGTTAAAGACCAATCTGGACAGGGCTGACCTGATGGTTTCTGATCCTGAACAGATAAGGCAGGTGATCTGGAATATCCTCCTGAATGCAGCCGATGCCCTGCCTGAAAAGGGGGTCTTATATATAACCACAAGGAAGGTTGAGGGTGAAAGCCCCGATGGTACCATGAAGGATATGATAGAAATAGTATTCAGAGATTCCGGAAAGGGTTTCAGTGAAAAGGCCCTGGTGCACATGTTCTCTCCATTCTTTACCACAAAGGAGGGCGGTTCAGGGCTTGGGCTTGCAATGGTTAAACAGATTGTTGAGGGGCTCAAGGGGACTATTAACGGAAGAAATCATCCTGAAGGTGGGGCTGAAATTATTGTCCGCCTCAAGGTGCATTAATTATTGTTTTAAAGGAATGTTTTAAATGGATTTATTGGATAAAGACTATTTGCTCAAGATATCAAAACCAAGCAGATATATGGGGCATGAAATCAATGCTGTAATCAAAGATAAAGGGGGCATTGATGTATCAGTTGCCCTCGCGTTTCCAGATGTGTACGAAGTGGGCATGTCCCATCTGGGGCTGAAAATTTTATATGGTATTCTAAACAGTCATGAATGGATTAGAGCAGAAAGGGTCTACTGCCCCTGGCCGGACATGGAAGATGAGTTAAGAAAAAAGGGCGTACCTCTTTCCACCCTGGAGTCTGACAGTGCCCTCAAGACCTTTGATATTGTGGGAATTAGCCTTCAGCATGAACTGTGCTACACCAATATCCTTACAATTCTTGATCTTTCAGCCATACCATTTCTTGCCTCCGAAAGGGATGATTCTTTTCCACTGATTGTCGCAGGGGGGCCAGCCTGTTTTAATCCTGAACCTGTGGCTGATATCTTTGATGCAATATTGATTGGTGACGGCGAGGAGGCTGTTGTTGGACTGTGCAGGATTGTGAGGGATGCAAAAAAGAGAAAAAGGAAAAAGAAATTTATCCTTGATGAACTGAGGAATATAAAGGGTTTTTATATACCATCTTTCTTTAAACCTCACTATGACACGGATAACAGGTTTACCGGTATAGAATCCATTGTTAAAGGCCATGAGGGAGTTGAAAAGGCAATATTACCTGATCTGGACAGGGCCTTTTTCCCTGTTGATCAGGTGGTCCCATGTGCCCAGCTTATCCATGACCGTCTGGCCGTAGAGATATCAAGGGGGTGCACAAGAGGATGCCGATTCTGTCAGGCAGGCTTTGTTTACAGGCCCATAAGAGAGCGGGCACCACAAAATATAGTTGATCTGGCCGACAGGTCACTCAAATCCACAGGGTTTGGCGAGATCTCCCTTTTATCCTTGAGTTCAGGGGATTACAGTTTTATTGCCCCTTTGTTAAAGGAGTTAATGGATCGTCAGGCAGAAAAAAAGGTTGCAGTAAGCCTCCCATCACTCAGGATAGACAGTATTGATCCCCTCTGGTTTGATGAGATAAAAAGGGTGAGAAAGACAGGTTTTACAATGGCCCCTGAGGCAGGTACTGACAGGCTCAGGCGGGTAATTAACAAGACACTCACCAATGAGGAGATTATCAGCGCATCCAGACAGGTGTATAATGCGGGCTGGCAGTTGATCAAGTTATACTTCATGATCGGACTCCCTGGTGAAACAGATGATGATCTTTACGGTATAATTGATCTTGCTAAAAAGGTAGCTGCCTGTGCCAGGGGCAAGGGAAAGAAGGAGGTCTTGAACGTCAGCGTTGCAGCATTTGTCCCTAAGGCCCATACGCCATTTATGTGGGAACCGCAGATAGGGTATGAAGAGAGCATGAGGCGCATAAATATAATACGTGACGGATTCAGGGGGCCCATTATCAAAGTGAAATGGAATCAGCCTGAGATAAGCTGGCTTGAAGGCGTTTTTTCAAGGGGTGACAGAAGGCTTGTTTATCCCCTTATCAGGGCATGGGAAACAGGTGCACGCTTTGATGCCTGGAGTGAATATTACAATATGGATACATGGAGGTCATGCTTCACAGAATGCAACATTGACACAAATGATTACCTCCATCGCAGGCGCAGTATGGATGAGAAGCTCCCCTGGGGGCATATCTCATCAGGTGTTTCCATGGGGTATCTTAAAGAGGAATATGAGAATGCATTAAAAGAGATCATGACCCCGGACTGCAGAAAGGGGTGCCTTGAATGCGGGGTGTGTGATTTTAAGGAGATCAAGCCCAATATCATTACAGAATGGTCTCTCCCTGAAAAAAGGGTCAGCAAATCAGTGTCATCTGATGTTGTGAAGCAAAAGGGCAGATACAGGATCACCTTTACCAAAAAAGGCCCTGCAAGATATATAAGCCATCTTGAACTTATCAAGCTTCTTACAAGGGCATTCAGAAGGGCCGGGCTTGATATTGTCTTTTCAGAGGGGTATCATCCTATGCCGAAGTTTTCATTCGCCTGTGCATTACCGGTAGGGACCGAGAGCCTTTGTGAGACTTTAGATATAGAATTATTCAACCCTGCTATTCCAGAGGAACTTAAAGAAAACCTTAATCACCATCTTCCTGATGGCGTAAAGATTATGGATGTACGGGATATAACCGGCAGCGCAAAAGGTATGAGTGTTAAGGAAAGCCATTATCACATGGGTGTTTCAGGTCTTGAGACAGACCGGGAGTTGCTGACTGATTTTATTAATTCCAATAGTTATGAAATCATCAAGAAGACAGATAAGGGCGTTAAAAAAATAGACGCCAGGAAAATGGTTAAAAGTATAGGATTCATTGATGATAATAGTATTGAGCTTATTATTGTACATACGGATGGCCCTGAACTTAAACCAGCCAGCATAATAGCCGAGATATTCAGGATAGGGCCTGATGAGGTATACAGGATAAAGATCTTGAAGGTTAAACAGATAACAGGGTAAAGAGGCATGCCTGTATATGGAATAAGACATGTCCAATAATAAAATAAGCGGGAAGGCATATGACAAGTGAACTTATTATCAATTCCAGGCTTCATGAAACTAGGGTTGCCCTGGTGGAAAACAGTGACGTGGCCGAGCTTTACATAGAGAGAAAGACCGGTCAGGAACTCATAGGCAATATCTACCGGGGCCGTGTTGTAAGGGTCTTGCCAGGCATGCAGGCCGCATTTGTGGATATAGGTCAGGAGAGGACTGCATTTTTATATGTAAATGATGTACACAGGGACATGCCTGATATTGACAATATGATGCTCAGCGAATACCAGAACGGCTCCAGCTCTGAGCCAGCAAAAGGTGAAGGTACTAATGCAGAATATAAAAAGGAGCAGGAGAGACAGTTCAATATTGAAGACCTGCTCAAGGAAGGTCAGGATATTATGGTGCAGGTTGCAAAAGAGCCCCTTGGTACAAAGGGCGCAAGACTCACATCATACATATCACTTCCCGGAAGGCATCTTGTCCTCCTGCCAACAGTAAATCATATCGGTATATCAAGACGTATCGAAGACCAGGAAGAAAGGGACAGGCTGAAAAATATTATCAGGGATATAAGGCGTGATGAATCCGGTTTTATAGTACGCACCGTGAGTGAAGGGGCTGACACAGACAAGCTCAAGGCGGAAATGGATTTCATGCTTAAGCTGTGGAAGGATATCAAAATCCGCATGGCAAATTCAACTGTTCCGGGTCTTTTATACATGGATCTCTCAGTATCACTCCGGGCCGTGAGGGATCTTTTTACCAGGGAGGTGGATAGATTAATTATCGATGACAGTAATGAATATGACAAGATCATGGAGTTTGTTGATAAATTTGCCCCCGCATTAAAAAACTCCATAGAACTCTACAGCGGCGATGATCCTATATTTGATGTCTATGGCATAGAAATGGAGATATCAAGGGCTCTTGATAATGTGATATGGCTCAAGTCAGGGGGCTATATTATAATAGAAATGACTGAGGCCCTCACATCCATTGATGTCAATACCGGGAGTTATGTGGGTAAGAGAAATCTTGAGGAGACCATCTTGAAGACAAACCTCGAGGCGGTAAAGGAACTCGCTTACCAGCTCAGGCTGCGCAATATTGGCGGCCTCATAGTTATAGATTTTATAGATATGGAAAAGGTGGATAACCGGCAGAGGGTATTTACCGCCCTTACCGAGGCATTAAGCAAAGACAAGGCAAAGACCAATGTTTTACCCATGTCTGAACTTGGTCTTATCGAGATGACAAGAAAGAGGACAAGGGAAAACCTGGGGCGCTTCTTGACTGAGCGTTGTCAATATTGCGAGGGGAGGGGGGTAATAAAATCCAAAAAGACCATATCCTATGAGATATTCAGGGACCTTGAGAGGGAACCCCTGCCTGTTTCCGAAACCGATGATAAGGTATATGTTGAGGTCAACCCTGAAATAGAAAATGTGATCAAGGAAGATGAACAGCAGTCCATAATGCTTCTTGAAAAAAAGATTAAGAGAAGGATCATTATATTATCCCGGAATGATTTTCATATGGAGCAGTATACGATAAGTACTTAGTAATAGTTAGGAAGGTAATAATAGTGTGTTTCGTGTATTTCGTGGTCAGCCTATCTTATTCACTCATTTGCCCAGGCAGAAGTTACTGAATATCCGGTCATAGAGGTCGTCTCCGGAGCTTTCACCTGTTACCTCTTCAAGATTTTCAATGCCGCTTTTAAGATCAACCGCTATGATCTCCATGGGTTGTCCCTGCATCAGGTTTGAGGTGGCATTCTGGAAATGCCCCAGTGCCTTTGATAATGCGGTTTTCTGCCGTATGTTCGGGACAAGATGATTTTCAAGACTGGTGTCGGAATCAATTATTTTATCAACTATACTCTCTTCGAGTATATCTACCCCCTCACCTGTCAGTGCCGATATCTTAATAATAGTGGCACTACCTGCCAGTTCTCTGATCTCCTCTTCATCAATAACTTTTGGCAAATCAACCTTGTTCATGATGATGATACACTTGTTACTGTCTAAACTGGAAAGCAGCTCCCTGTCATTCTCATCCAATGGTCTGCTCCGGTCTATTACAGCAAGTGCAATATCAGCCTCTTCCAGTTTCTTTCTGGCAAGGTTGATGCCGATCAGTTCAATGGCATCTTTGCCTTCCCTGAGACCGGCTGTGTCAGTAATCCTGAAAGGGATCCCTTTTATATAGAGCGTTGTTTCTATAAGGTCTCTTGTTGTACCGGGGATTGGTGAAACAATCGCCTTTTCTTCCTTTATAAGCCGATTTAAAAGACTGGATTTACCGGTATTAACCCTGCCGATGATAACCGTATCTATCCCCTCTATCCATATTTTTCTTGATGAATGGGATGAGATAATTTTTTCAACAGGTTTAATGATATCTCTCTCAAGGGTTAACAACATAGACTCTCTGTCGTGAGTGATGGCCTCCTCTTCAGGGTAGTCAATTGCAACCTCTGCCATTGCCAGTAGATCAAGGGCCTTGTTGCGAAGTGTTCTTATCTCTTTCCCTGACTCTCCGCTTATCTGGCGGTTTGAAAGGGTAATCCCTCTCTCAGACTTTGCATTGATAAGGTCCATTACCGCCTCAGCCTGAATAAGATCAATCCTGTTGTTTATAAATGCCCTGAATGTGAATTCTCCAGGCTTTGCGAGCCTTATACCCTGGGCAAGGATTACCTCAAGTATTTTTGAGAGCAGTACCGGGCCGCTGTGGGAGTTGATCTCAATGACATCCTCTCTTGTGTAGGTGTGTGGCGCCTTCATGTATGAGAGGAGCACCTCATCGATTATCTCACCGGATGGATCAATGAGATGGCCATGATACAGTCTGTGACTCTCAATTGATTTATTTTTTGAAGATCGGAAAAGCCTTTTTGCAATAGTCAGTGAAAGCGGCCCGCTTATCCTGATTATCCCGATCCCTGCCATGCCGTAGGGGGTGGCTATTGCAGCAATCGTGTCATTCTCTGGTAAGTTGGGCATCTCTTTTGATTATACCGGGATAAACAGGCATCAGCATTTGCAGGGTTCTTACCGATGCCTGTTTTATTAAGGTGATTTACCGTTTTGGGATAATTATGACCCTTTTGAGAAGCCCTTCGCCCCTGCTTCTTGTCTCCAGTTTTTCCACATTCTTGAGGGCAAGGTGGACAATACGCCTGTCATGCGGATTTAAAGGGCTCGTTGAAAAAGGCTTTTTATATTTCTTTGCCTTGTTGCCGATCTTGAGCGCCATCTGCGTAAGGGTATCAACCCTCCTCTGTCTGTAATTTTCAGAGTCTATGATTACCTTTATCTTTCTGTCAGTGTCCTTCTTATTCGTTATTTTATTAATGATGTACTGTAAGGCATCCAGTGTTTTACCCTTTCTGCCTATCAGGATACCTGATGTATCACCTTCAATAACAAGGGATATTTTCCCCTTTGATGAGCTCCCCTTAACGCTTGCCTCAACAGGGATCAGCTTCAGGATATTATCCAGTGCATCCCTTGCGATGTTTAAGTAGGGGGTATAGTCTGTAGTATCTTCACTGTCTTCACTATCTTCATCATTTTCATCATCTTCATAATCGACTTTTTCTACGTCATCATCCCTGTGACTATCAAAATGTTCCAGATCTTCATAACCCTTAAAAGTGTCATCGTCATCATCGGTCTTTTTTATCGTTACCCTGATTTTTGTCTTTCTTGTTCCAACCAGACCGAAAATACCTGCTGAACCCGGTTCGATAATCTCAAACTCCAGGTCTTCAGGTGATATATTCAACTCAAGGGATGCCTTGTTTATGGCTTCCTCAGCGGTCTTTCCTTCAAACTCATAACTTTCCATGTATATCCTCCAATCTTTAGACCGGCTTTTTATTGATATAATACTGCTGACCAATGGATAGGATATTTTGTGTCAACCAGTAAAGTACAAGGCCGGATGGAAAATTGATAAACATTACTGTGAACATAATAGGCATAAACATCATAATTTTTGCCTGGGCAGGATCACCTACCATGGGCTGCATTTTCTGCTGGATAAACATCGATAACCCCATCAAAAGCGTCAGCACCGGAATCCCGTATGGAGGGTCCATAAATGGAATTTTAAAAGGCAGGCTGAACAACCTGTCAGGGGTTGAAAGATCTTTTATCCAGAAGGCAAAGGGTACATGTCTCAGCTCAATAGAACTGCTAAGCACGGAATATAAAGCGATGAATACGGGGATCTGAATCAGCATTGGCAGGCATCCGCTCATGGGGTTAACCTTGTAGGTCCTGTATAGCCCCATAAGTTCCTTGTTCATCATCTCCTTGTTATCTTTATATTTTTCCCGAATCTTTGCCATTAAAGGCTGTAGCTTCTGCATCTCTTTCATGGACTTCTGGCTCTTGTGGGTGAGGGGCCAGAATATTATCTTGATAATAATAGTCACCAGTATGATAGAGAATCCGAAGTTATTCAAATACTTGTTAAAATAAACAAGCACATAATGCAGAGGTTTTGCAATTACATCAAAAAAGCCATAGTCTATGGCTGATTCAAGATTATTGCCAAAATTCTTCAATATCTTGATCTCTTTTGGGCCAAGGAACAGGGTGTAACCCTTTACTATCTCAGTGGATGGCAATATTTCAACCGATTCTGAAAAATGTGTTGCGGTAATTACGCCGGACTTCTGTAGCGCCCCTATATACCGTGCCCCCTTTTTTTCTTCAGGTGCAACCGCAGTTATAAAATACTCATCTTCATAAGAAAACCAGTCAATGCTGCCTGTAAGGTCAGCATCCTCTTCATCATCAAGGTCTTTTAGTTTGAACTGTTTGAGGTCATTATTAACATAAGCAGCCGTTCCCGTGAAAGAGTAATACCTCTCCTTTTTTTGTACAGGGAGAGTGCTGATCTCTGACTTGATGTTCCCTGTGGCAATATTTACTGAATTATTTGATACCTTTATTTTAACCCCGATATCGTATTTGTCAGGTGAAAAGCTGAATATCTGTTCTATGGTTATTCCTTCAGGGGAGTCATATCTGAACGACAGGGTCTCCATGTTCTTCCCCTGATTAAGAACGATATGGTCTTTATCAGGTATAAAAAACAGATCAGTGCCCTCTTTTATCCGCGGATTATTATAACTGAAAGATACATGATCCTGTAACAGTTCATTCTCTTTGAATAGTTCGACAGATGGTGCCCCGGGGTCGATTGACACTTTAAATTTTTTTAACTGAAATCCTGTAAGAGAAGGGCCTTTATTAGTAAAGGTTGCCTTATATAGTGGCGTTTCAATTGTGATCATTTTTTCACTGACAACTGTTTCCGGCTTCCCATTGTCAGTATTATTTAAAACAGGCATGGAACTCGCTACCGTGAGCCCTCTTGATTCCTTGATTACGCTCCCTGGAGCTTTTTCTTCTATCTTTTGGGCCTCTTTAACAGGGGCATTTGTCTTTGGGGTAAAAAATTGTGCCCAGATAATAAAAACCAGGAAGGATAATATAAAGGCTAAAATTGTTCTTTTTTCCATTAATAAACCAGATTTAATAATTTATTCATACGAGCCTTTTACAGTCTGATATTTATGACTTTCAAGCCATTCCATGACAAATTAGGTTAAAGGATTATATCCACCGGGGTGAAATGGATTACATTTGATAATTCTAATAATTGACAATACTCCACCCTTAAGCACCCCGTATTTTTTAAAAGCAAGACAGGCATAGGTAGAACAGGATGGATAAAATCTGCAGGAAGGGCCTTTAAGAGGAGAAATAATTTTTTGGTATAAATATATACACCCTATTGGCAAATACCTGAGATTATATAGTAGATCCTTAATCAAGGATAATTTCACCCAGTTCCTCTCTAATATCTGTATAGTTCAGAAGGAAGGAATTCTTTTTCCCGATGATAACAAAATCATAACCAATAGAAAAACTATTTTTGTTCAGTCTGAAATATTCCCTTAAAAGCCGCTTGACCCTGTTTCGTTTAACTGCATTGCCTGTCTTTTTAGTTACAGTGACTCCAAGTCTACGTATGTCTGCATTGTTTTCTTTTATTATGACTAAAAAGTGTTTAGTATGAAATCTTTTCCCTAAACGATTTAGATTGACAAAATCCTTTCTGTTCAATAACCTTTCGCACTTAGGGAATGAGTTCTGTCGCATGAATAAAAGTTAAACAGTCAGTCGTTTTCGACCTTTAGCTCTTCTTCTTTTAAGTACTTTGATGCCGCCACTGGTACTCATTCTTACCCTGAATCCATGAGTTCGGACTCTTTTAATATTGCTTGGTTGAAAAGTTCGTTTCATTTTAATGCCTTCTTTTATATAGATTGTATGTAAAAATAAACGCTTATATAACCGTAATAAGTTTTTTTTGTCAAGATCATAAAAACATTTTACTGTAGCATAATAAAAGTCTATAAGAAATATATTATATATTATTATATCTGAAAGGAGTTAAATATGTTGCTCGACCCCATTCTCGGTTTATTTTCCAATGATCTGGCTATTGATCTGGGGACAGCCAATACACTTGTTTATGTTAAGGGTAGAGGTATAGTATTGAGCGAACCTTCTGTTGTGGCTGTCAGAAAGGATGCAAAAGGGATCAATAAGGTCCTTGCAGTTGGCAAAGAGGCAAAAATGATGCTTGGGCGTACACCCGGCAATATTGTCGCCATACGGCCCATGAAAGATGGCGTAATAGCGGATTTTGAGATCACTGAAGCCATGCTGAGGCATTTTATCAGGAAAGTACATAACCGGACTACCCTTGTCCGCCCCAGGATTATTATATGTGTTCCATCCGGGATTACCCAGGTTGAAAAGAGGGCTGTAAGGGAATCGGCTGAATCTGCCGGAGCAAGGGAGGTTTTTCTCATTGAAGAGCCGATGGCCGCTGCGATTGGAGCCGGTCTGCCAATAACCGAACCAACCAGCAATATGGTTGTCGATATAGGGGGAGGTACAACCGAAGTAGCAGTGATCTCCCTTGCAGGCATTGTTTACAGCAAATCGGTCAGGGTAGGCGGAGACAAAATGGATGAGGCCATACTGCAGTATATCAAGAGAAAATATAACCTGCTTATCGGGCTCTCCACATCAGAGATCATCAAAACAACCATTGGCAATGCATATCCGAGTGATCATATTGAGACCATAGAGGTAAAGGGTCGTGACCTTGTCACAGGCATACCAAAAATACTGACCATAGATTCTGATGAAGTAAGAAAATCCATTTCAGAACAGGTGGAGACCATTGTCGAAACAGTGAGGATTGCCCTTGAACAGACACCCCCGGAACTCGCCGCAGATATAGTAGACAGGGGGATTGTACTCACTGGCGGGGGGGCCATGTTAAAGAATCTGGATGTCTTGTTAAGGGAGGAAACAAAGCTCCCTATCACAATCACTGAGGATCCTTTGTCAACAGTTGTGCTGGGTTCAGGAAAGGCGCTTGATAATATGAATGTTTTACGGGAAGTTATGATTAAATAAATCATAAAAAATAGAGTTTTGATCAGCGGGGCTTGGGAGGCTTACTATATAATTGCTTTCAAATAAGAGGAAAATACAAATCGGAATACTGGTTTTTCTGATATTCCTTGCCCTGATATTTCTATCCTCTAATGCCGGGAAGTCAAAATCATGGAATCCTGTAGTAAAGGTGTTAATCGAGTTTCTTGCCCCTGTTCAGAAATTTGTAAAGGAAGGCGTTAACCATTCTACAGGGTTATGGGATAAATATATAGCGCTTATAGGCACACATGAAGAGAATAAAAGGCTTAAGGCTGAAATCAACAGGCTTGTTATTGAAAATTCCAGGCACAGGGAGTTGATTTCAACCTATGAACGCATCCAGAAGATGTTAAGGGCCAGAGATTTCGCCGGGGAGGATTATCTGGCCGCTCAGGTAATAGGTCGAGATCCGACCGGATGGTTCAAGTCTGTCATTATTGATAAGGGTAAAAATTCAGGCATAAATGAAAGTATGCCTGTAGTTAATGAGGATGGGGTTGTAGGCCAGATTGTTTCGGTGTCGTATCATTATTCAAAGGTGCTGCTGCTGATAGACCAGAACAGCGCGGTTGATAGTATTATTGAACGATCCCGTGACAGCGGGATTGTTAAAGGTATTTCATCCGAGAAATGCGCACTTGATTATGTACTTAAGACCAGTGATGTCCGCCAGGGTGATATTATTGTAACATCCGGGCTTGACCGGGTATTTCCGAAGGGTAATCATATCGGAAAGGTGATCGAGGTTAAGGACGCGCCAGGTGGACTTTTTAAGGATATAAAAGTAAAGCCATCGGTTGACTTCGCAAGACTTGAAGAAGTTCTGGTAATATTGAGGGAGGACCCGCTATTAGAATCTTCGAACGAAAAGCAGTAATCAATATCCTGCTTGTCTGGTCTATATCTGTCATCTTTATACTAATCAAAGGTAATCTGTTCCACTCATTACTCACAAAAGGGATAGATATTGATCTTATTATAATTTTCACTGTTTTTTTGCTGGCCTCAGGCGAGTCCAGTCCGGGTATATTTGTATTTTGCCAGGGCTTTTTAGTGGATATCCTTTCAGGTGGTGTAACAGGGTTACATACCTTTCTCTACCTGCTTGTCTATTGTATAATCCGACTGGTTTCACATCCTGTTGATCTGTTTTCGCCTGCAGGCAGGACAACTGTCATTTTTATAGCTGTTATGGCAAAAGAGCTCATTCTGGTATTACTTCTGAATCTTTTTTCTCTTCATTATGATTTTTCTCTGGACTCTTTATATAAATTTTGCATTTCATCAATAATAACAAGTATAATATCCATATTTATCCTTCATTTTTTCAAGATAAGCCCTTCAGAGATCTCTGGCGGAGGTAAAGATGAAGATTAATAGTGGGAATATAGCATATATGTTTATTTTAAGGTGCAACATTTGAGAACTTCAGGATTTGACCCGATTCTGGCCGAGATAATTGGCAGGCGTTTAAGGATTGTAACAGTCTTTGTTATATTTTTTATTGCCATCCTTATTTCAAGGCTCTGGTTCCTCCAGATTATCAAAGGACCCATGTACAGGGTAAAATCGGAAAATAACAGGATACACCTTCAGAGCATCCCCCCTTTCAGAGGTCTTATTATGGATAGGAACGGTGAGCTGTTAGTTGATAACAGACCTTCCTATGACCTTTATGTTATACCTGATGATATCAAAGATCCTGAAGGGTTGCTTTTAAAACTAAGGCCTTTTATTTTATTAGAACCAGAACAATCTGAATATTTTATTGAAAAGTTCAAGACCAGACGCTCTTTTAATCCCCTTTTAATAAAGAAAAATTTATCTCGTGAAGAGCTTGCAGTCATTGAGTCAAACCTTTTCAATCTTCCCGGGGTTTTCATTGAAGTAAGCTCCCAGCGAAATTATATCTATGACACCTTTGCATCCCATATCATAGGTTATCTCGGAGAGATCAGCGAAAAACAACTTAAAAGAGGGAAATACATGCAGAACCGCCAAGGGGACCTGGTTGGTCAATACGGGATAGAAGGGTTATGGCAGAATGAACTGAATGGAAGGAGCGGAGGGAGACAGGTTGAGGTGGATGCTGTTGGCAGGAAAAAAAGTACCATATCAGAGAAAACGCCTTTTCCCGGGAAAAATATTTATCTCACAATTGATAAAGGCCTTCAGTTACTTGCGGAGGAATCCCTTAAAGATAAAGCCGGCGCTGTTGTGGCCCTGGACCCGAATAATGGTGAGGTGCTGGCCCTGGCGAGCAGCCCTGCCTTTGAACCTAAAAAATTCGTGACCGGTATAAAAAAGGAAGAATGGAATTCACTTGTAAACAACAAGAATTCACCTCTCCAGAACAGGGTTATCAGGGGACAGTATCCTCCCGGATCTATATATAAAATAATAATTGCCCTTGCAGGGCTTCAAGAGGGTGTTATAACTCCTGATGAGCAGGTATTCTGTCCGGGTTATTATACCCTGGGAAATCATAGATACGAATGCCATAAAAAAGGCGGTCACGGAAGTGTTAAACTGCATACGGCTTTGCGCGATTCATGTAATGTCTTTTTTTACCGGACAGGAAAAAAACTGGGCATTGACAGGATTGCATACTATTCCAGGATGCTTGGTCTGGGTGGTAAGACAGGTATAGACTTGGATAATGAGGAAGCAGGTTTAATACCGGATACAAATTGGAAAATGCGAAGGTATGGCATCCCATGGCAGCAGGGAGAAACCCTTTCCTGTGCGATCGGGCAGAGCTATATATCTGTCACCCCGATCCAGATGGCAGAAATGATTTCTGCGGTTTTTAACGGAGGCATCATCTACAGACCAAGGGTTGTAAAAGCCATTATCGGTGATGACAGTAAATCAGTGGAGTTGCCTCCTGTCGAGTCCCGTAAGATAGATATTAACCCGGAAAATATCGAACTTGTGAAGCAGGCCCTTATAGCAGTGGTGAATGATCCAGGCGGTACCGGTAAAAGATCAAGGGTTGATGGAGTAACTGTAGCAGGTAAGACAGGCACTGCTCAGGTAATAAATTTACAGAAGGCAAAAAGCATGTCACCTGATGGGAAGGTTCAGGATGAGTATAAGCATCATGGATGGTTTGTGGCAATTGCGCCTGCTGAATCCCCCAAAATAGCGGTTGCTGTACTTATTGAACACGGTGAGAGCGGTGGCCGCGCTGCGGCCCCTGTTGCGGGCAGGCTTATTACCCATTATCTGAAAAATGAAGGCAGGTAATTTTATTTATGTTTGATAGAAGACTGATTCAGAATTTTGACTGGGTTTTAGTGCTTTTACTCCTGCTGATCACAGCGGTCAGCCTTATAAACCTTTACAGTGCAACCTATCCGATATGGGATTCAGGTGGACGTAATATTTTTTTTAAACAGATATACTGGTTTCTGATAGGTTTTGCCTTCTTTTTTATGATGATCCTGTTTGATTATCATCTTATCGAGCGTATGGCATATCCGATTTATATCTTGTCTCTGGGGCTTCTTGTTGTTGTTCTTCTTATTGGCAGGGTGTTTTCGGGTTCACAGAGCTGGATCAGCATGGGAGGAATAACATTTCAGCCTTCTGAATTTTCAAAGGTTGCCCTTGTAATCATCCTGGCAAAATTTTTTGCGGGCCAGGAATATACGGAGTACAGGCTCAGAGACCTCTGGCGACCTTTTTTGCTTGTTGCCATACCTTTTTTATTGATTATAAAACAACCTGATCTGGGCACAGCCCTTATGCTTTTTATTATTTCATCATCAATAATCCTTTTTATGAAGGTAAACTGGCGTTCATTGCTGATTGTATTTTTTATGACAGCCCCGGTAATCCCCTTTATATGGTTCACATTAAAGGATTATCAGCAGAAGAGGATACTTACCTTTATCAATCCTGAAAATGACCCCTTGGGTTCAGGGTATAATATCATCCAGTCAATGATTGCAGTAGGCTCAGGATTCCTGTGGGGTAAAGGTTATCTCAAGGGTACACAGACAAGACTGCATTTTTTGCCGGAACAGCATTCGGATTTTGCATTTTCCGTTCTGGCTGAGGAATGGGGTTTTGCCGGATCATTTACTCTGATTTTACTTTACCTGATCCTGATTCTATGGGGCCTCAGTATTGCCAAAAACTCAAAGGATATGTTCGGGTCTATTCTTTCGGTCGGTTTTATATCCATTGTATTCTGGCAGCTTGTAATAAATATAAGTATGACCATTGGTCTCCTCCCTGTCGTCGGCATCCCTCTTGTGTTTTTCAGTTCAGGAGGATCATCCATTGTCAGCACTATGATTGGGATGGGGCTTTTAATGAGTATAAGCATGAGACGGTTCATGTTTCAGTAGCAGAATCAGCAATCATGTATTAACTGAATTATGCACCGGGTTTCTCAGTGAGGCGCTTCAGACCTCAATAGATATCTGGCTCAAAATTCAGATTAATACAGTGTGTTCGTTACCTTGAATCAGGAGGCATTTTTGCTTGCTTTAAAAGGGCTGTTATGGTATCAAACCAAAAAAAATAAAAAAGGGGAATAGCATGAAAAACAAAGATGATCTGAATGCATTCCTGACCAAGGATACTGAATTTGAAGGCAAATTATCCTTTAAAGGTTTTGTAAGAATCGACGGGAAATTTACCGGAGAAATAGTCTCGGAAGGCACATTGAGCGTCGGAGAATCAGCAGTAATCCGTTCTGATATACACGTTGCAAATATAATCATCAGCGGTGAGATCAGGGGCAATATAATAGCCGATAAGAGAATACAGATTCATGCCCCTGGTAAGGTCTTCGGCAATATCCAGGCCCCTGCTGTAATTATAGAGGAAGGCGTTATCTTTGAAGGTAACTGCAGGATGCAGAAGGTCGATAAAGACCAGGATAAAAAACTTGCTGTGATCAGTTAAATATTAACATATTAGCCAGGTAAAAGTCTTTTGCCTTACTTACCAAATAATCACATATTATGTCCTGTTATAAACAGAGAGTGATATGCCCGAAATAAACTATACTGTAATTATCCAGATAATAAATTTTGTCCTCCTGATTTTTCTTCTTAATATCATTTTATACCGGCCTGTTAGGGGTATTCTCAATAATAGAAAAGAAAAAATGGATTCTTCTTCATTGTTAACTGATGAATGGAAAAGAAAAATAGAGAAATATGCCATTGAGATACAGGAAAAAACTGATCTTGCAAGAAAACAGGGCATGAAAGAGCTTGTCAGTCTCCGGGATTCCGGCCTTACCAAAGAGAAAGAGCTGGTCCAGGATGCCTTCTCTCAGTTTGAGAGAGAGGTCGATATGGCCAAAAATGAGATTAAAGTTAAGATAGATAAAGCCAGAATATCTCTAAAAGATGAAATAGACAGTTACGCCAGGGAAATGGCGGAAAAAATAATGGGGGGAACCTTTAGATGATACTTATTAAAAAGATATCCCCCATATGTATCTTGTTTTTTTTGGTTTTTTTTATTGTTTTTACGGGGTCTTCTTACAGCAGCGAAACATCACCCCCTTCATCGCCTTCTGCAAACGATGTGTCAGGTGATCATGCAAAAGATGCAGAAGGTCATGAAACCGGGCATTCGACAGACAGGAGCGCTGACCATTTAGACCTCTTATTTCGCTTTATGAGTTTTACTGCGCTTGCCATTATCCTTATAATAGCATTCAGAAAGGCCAGGATCACGGAATACTTTTCCATGAGGTGTGAAGAGATAAGAAAAAGATTAGACGATCTGCAAAGAGACAAAGATGAGGTGGAAAAAAGGTATACCGAGGCATCAGAAAGTATAAAAAAGATAGAGGAAAAAAGCAGAGATATAATCGAACAGTACCGCAAAGATGGCATAGCTGAAAAAGAGAGGATCATCTCAGCGGCTAAGGAGCGTGTAAGGCAGATAATAGCCCAGGCAGAAGTCACTATACAGAGGGAAATTGAATCTGCAAGAAGCGGATTAAAACAGGAAATCATAGAGCTGGCATCACAACGGGCACAGGGTATACTCTCAAGGGAAATAGGGGAGAAAGAGCAGAATAATATGGTAGATGATTTTATTGAAAAGATGGCGAGTAAAAAATGAGCAGTTCAAGGATTTCCAAAAGATACGCAAGGGCACTTTTTGCCATCGGACAGGAAAATAATTTATTTGCCCTTTACGGGAAAGAACTTGATAAGTTCATGGAATTGATAAGAAAATATCCTGATTTTAAAAATGCTGTTTCAAATAAGGTATATAAACTTGAAGAAAGAAAAAAGGTACTGAAGTATGTACTGGATAAATTGGATTTCTCCGGTGTTGTAAAGAATTTTTTTTATCTCCTTCTGGAAAAAAACAGGATTAATGCAATAGAGGGAATAACTGAAAAATATGCCTTGCTTGTTGAAGATGCCTTGAATATTGTCCGGGCCGAGATAATAACCGCGAGGCCTTTACAGTATAATACACTGCAGAAGGTTATTGACTCACTCAAGAAAATGACCTTAAAGGATATAAAGTCAGAGGTTGTTGATGATCCTGGTTTGATTGGCGGTATAGTAGTTAAAATAGGTGATATTGTCATGGATGGCAGCGTAAAGGCCCAGCTTGAAGGGCTTAAAAAATCTTTTAGAAGGGATGAACTTGCCTCATGGAAATAAGAGCAGAAGAAATAAGTCAGGTTATAAGAGATCAGATAAAAGACTATGAAAAAAAGATGGAAGTCAACGAGACAGGCGTTGTACTTTCGGTTGGTGACGGTGTCGCAAGGGTGCATGGTGTTCAAAAGGCCATGGCAATGGAGATGCTTGAGTTCCCTGGCGGGATTTACGGCCTCTGCCTTAACCTTGAAGAAGACAACGTCGGTGTGGCTATCATGGGGGATGACACCAGGATAAAAGAGGGTGACATAGTAAAAAGAACCGGGAGAATCGCCGAGATCCCTGTGGGCGAGGCAGTCCTGGGCAGGGTAATTGATGCGGTCGGTAATCCCCTTGACGGCAAGGGGCCTTTAAATGCGAAGGAATTTAGAAGGCTTGAAATGGTGGCGCCTGGTGTTATCGCCCGAAAGCCGGTCACAGAGCCTATGTTTACCGGGATCAAGGCAATAGATGCCATGACACCTGTTGGCAGGGGGCAACGTGAGCTTATCATAGGTGACAGACAGATTGGTAAAACGGCAATTGCCGTTGATTCAATCCTGAACCAGAAGGATACCGGTATCTTCTGTATCTATGTTGCAATAGGTCAGAAGAAATCCACTGTTGCCCAGGTTGTTGATGTGCTTGAAAAGGCAGGTGCAATGAAATACACAACCGTAGTTGCAGCCTGTGCGAGTGATCCTGCAACCCAGCAGTACATGGCCCCCTATGCGGGCTGTTCAATCGGTGAATACTACAGGGATAGCGGCAGGCATGCCCTTATCATATATGATGACCTGTCAAAGCAGGCTGTTGCATACAGACAGATTTCACTTCTTTTAAGAAGACCACCCGGAAGAGAAGCCTTTCCAGGAGATATTTTCTATAACCATTCAAGGCTCTTAGAGAGGGCCGCAAAGCTGAATGATGATCTTGGAGGGGGCTCACTCACAGCACTGCCTATCATTGAAACACAGGCAGGTGATGTTTCTGCCTATATCCCGACAAATGTTATATCTATTACAGATGGTCAGGTATATCTTGAACCTAACCTTTTCTTCTCAGGCATCCGTCCTGCCATAAATGTGGGTTTATCAGTATCAAGGGTGGGTGGTGCAGCGCAGACAAAGGCGATGAAGAAGGTTGCAGGTACACTCCGTACTGAAATGGCCCAGTTCAGAGAGCTTGAGGCATTTGCCCAGTTCGGAAGCGATCTGGATAAGGCAACATTACAGCAGATCAACAGGGGCAGAAGGCTGGTTGAGGTACTGAAGCAACCTCAGTATCAACCCATGGCCTCAGAAAAAGAGGTAATGATACTGTTTGCAGCGGCAAACGGCTATCTTGATAAATGGCCTGAAGAGGCGGTTTCCGAATACGAATCCCAGATGCTTGATAAAATATCAGCAACACAGCCCGAGTTATTAAAAGAAATCAGGGATACAGGACAGATCAGTGACGATCTGAATAAAAGGCTGAAATCCTTTCTGGATGATTTCCAGACTAAATTTCAGCCGTCTTAAACTTAATTGAGTCAGACTTGGGAATAAATGAATGGCTGCCTTAAAAGACATTAAATTAAAAATCAAGGCTATAAAGAAGATAGAGCAGATTACCAGGGCAATGAGCATGGTGGCAAGCGCCAAACTGCGTAACACCCAGGGCAAGATGGAAAGGTTTGCCCCATATGCACACAAGTTTGAAGAGGTCTTAAGTAACCTGGCCCGCGGGATAGATACTGATATACATCCGCTTCTGACCCCAAAAAAAGATATTACCAATGTGGAGCTTTTGCATTTTTCCTCAGACAGGGGTTTATGCGGGAGTTTTAACATGAATAATATTGCCCTTGGAGAAAAGTGGGTAAAGGAACAGGCAGATAAACAAAGGGGATATCAACTCAATCTGGTGGGCAGAAAAGGGCGGGATTATTTTAGAAAGAGAAACTTCAATATCGCATCCTCTCATATCCAGGTATATGCAAATGTGAACATATCGTTCGTAAATAAAATTACTTCAGATTTTATCCATAAATATATAAATGGCGAGATGGATGAACTGTACATGATCTATTCCAGGTTCATCAGTTTGTCCAGGCAGGTTCCGACACTTGTTAAGCTTATCCCCATGGAACCTCCAAAAGCATCAACAGAAACCGGGATTACATCAAAAGAGTATCTTTGTGAACCGGGCATTAATGAGCTTTTAATAGGGCTTTTACCAAAACATATCAGTGTGCAGATCATGAATGCATTTTATCAGAATGAGGTCAGTGAACATGCGGCAAGGATGGCAGCAATGGATAATGCAAAGAGAAACTGTAAGGATCTGGTTCAGGAGCTGACTCTGACATTCAATAAGGCCAGACAGGCAGCAATTACTGCCGAACTCATGGATATTGTGGGTGGTGCTGAGGCCGTATCATAATTTAAGGAGGCTTTGATTATATAATGAGTGAAGGTAAGATAATTCAGGTTACAGGTCCTGTTGTGGACGTTGAATTCAGGGAAGGGGCATTGCCTGAAATATTGACAGCCCTTCATATCACTAATCCTGCTATCGATGATATAGAGGACAATCTAGTTATAGAAGTTGCCCAGCATCTTGGAGATAATATTGTTCGCTGCATAGCGATGGATATTACTGACGGGCTTGTAAGGGGGATGAAGGTTAAAAATACCGGAAAGCCTATTATGATGCCGGCAGGCGATGTTATCCTGGGCAGGGTTCTTAATGTAGTCGGAAGACCTGTTGATGGTAAAGGCCCTGTTAATGCAACAGAATTTCTGCCAATACACAGACCGGCCCCATCGTTTATTGACCAGGATACATCAGTAAATGTACTCGAAACAGGAGTAAAGGTGATTGACCTCCTTGTGCCCTTTCCCAGGGGCGGGAAAATGGGGATGTTTGGCGGCGCAGGGGTGGGTAAGACTGTTGTTATGATGGAGATGATCAATAACATAGCAATGCAGCATGGAGGGATAAGCGTATTTGCCGGTGTCGGGGAGAGAACCAGGGAAGGAAATGACCTTTACCTTGAGATGAAGGAGTCAGGGGTTATTGAAAAGGCAGCTCTTATTTATGGCCAGATGACAGAACCTCCGGGAGCCCGCGCAAGGATAGCACTCTCTGCACTTACGGCTGCCGAGTACTACAGGGATGTCAGGGGGCAGGATGTTCTTCTTTTTATCGATAATATATTCAGGTTTACACAGGCAGGCAGCGAGGTTTCGGCACTCTTAGGCAGGATTCCCTCTGCGGTTGGTTATCAACCCACTTTAGGAACCGACCTTGGTGCACTCGAGGAAAGGATTACATCAACAAAAAATGGCTCCATTACCTCAGTTCAATGCGTGTATGTGCCTGCTGATGACCTTACTGACCCTGCGCCTGCAACAACCTTTGCTCATCTTGATGGTACGGTTGTTCTGAACAGGGCCATATCAGAGCTGGGCATATACCCTGCTGTTGACCCCCTTGACTCGACATCACGAATACTGGACCCGAAATTCTTGGGCATGGAACATTATACTGTTGCAAGGAACGTTCAGCAGATACTTCAGAAATACAAAGACCTCCAGGAGATTATCGCTATCCTTGGCATGGATGAGCTTTCTGATGAGGATAAGATTACTGTTGCCAGGGCGCGCAGGATTCAAAGGTTCCTTTCTCAGCCTTTCCATGTCGCAGAGGTATTTACAGGGACAAAGGGTAAATATGTGCCTGTAAAGGAAACCGTAAAGGGGTTCAGGGAGATTATTGAAGGAAAACATGATGACCTGCCGGAAGGCGCCTTTTATATGGTTGGTGGCATAGAAGAGGCCAGGGAAAAGGCGGAAAAGATGGCTGAAAGGCATTAGAGGCATAATAGATTATGAGAAAACTGCATCTTGAGGTCATAACACCCGCCGGGGTTGTTGTCAGTGTTGAGGCTGATATGGTTATCGCCCCTGGCACAGAGGGTGAATTTGGTGTTTTACCAGGTCATGCAAGCTTCATATCCGGTATTGTGCCGGGGGAATTACGCTATTCGGATGATAATAAAACCGAGCATCTGGCTGTGACATCAGGTTTTGCAGAGGTAAATAGTGACAGGGTCTCTATACTGGTCGATTCCGCTGAAACGGCCCGGAGTATAGACGTTGAGAGGGCCAAGTCTGCGAGGGAGAGGGCACTTACAAGAATCGCAAAAAAAAGTGATGCAGGTGATATTAATCTGATCAGGGCTGAGGCAGCCCTGAAAAGGGCAAATTCCAGGATAAAGGTCTCCCAAAAATTCGGTTAACCTCAGTAAAAAAATAATCCTGTATAAAAACAGGCAGGCCTGTAGCCTGCCTTTTTTATTGACTTTTTTTCGCCGGAAAGATTATAAATATAAACTTGAAATTAAGCTTATACATATTGAATTTAAATATGGAACAGCAATAAACGGGGGCATTATGGAATTTACCATTGAGACGGATTATTTTAAACTCCTTGAAGACAAAATTAACGACCTGATAAACAGGATACAGGAGATAAAGGCTGAGAAGGAATCATTTCTTAAAACCATTAATGAACAGAAAAACAGGATCGATATCCTAACCGATGAGTTGAATGCGCTTCGGGAAAATAAAAAACAGGCAAAGGAAAGGATTACAACAATCATTGAAAAAATCGATAAACTGGCTGTTTAAACCCCTGGAGCAGTCTTTTGGATAGGCCAATCAAAATAAAGATACAGGATAATGAATACCTTATCAGAAGCAAGGGGAATGATACGGATAATGTGTATAAGATTGCGGAGTATGTTAATGAAAGGCTGAAAGAAACAGATGAGATAAGTAAGGGGATGTCAGAAAAAAGGGCCGCAATCCTGACCGCATTAAATATTGCCAGTGATTATTTCAGGGTATTGGATGAAAGAGACAAATTATTACAGGAGATACAGGATAAATCTCAATCACTGATATCAGTTATCAACAGCAGGATAAAAGATTAAAGATCATTTGTAGAAAATGATATCAAAATAACCGGGAAAGGTATTTTAATCAACTGAATGCAGGTGTTTCAGGTAACAAGAGACACATTTTAGGATAATAAATAATAGAAGGTTTTAGGATTTTTTAATGGTATCAGAAGAAAAAGATAAAAAATTTTCATTCAATCTTTGGCTGTAGGAGCCTGTTATTTTTTCAGGTGATACGGCCTATTATTTAAAATTGTCCTTTTCCTTTCAGTCTTTTCAACAGTATCATTCCCGGATTTTACTTGATTTATTAATTATAAACAGGGCAGGGGACCGTTGTCCCATTTAATTAACACCTGAAAAGGCCTGGCTTTAATACTTATGCAATGAAAAACAAGATGAGTATTAATGAGCTGAGACCGGATATAATAACCGGATAAGTCAGGCCCTACAAAAAAGGAAGGTGAAACGATATGAATATGGATACAATCATGATTATTGGCGGAGTTGCTGGAATCATTTTAGTCATAATAGCCGGTTTTGCAGGGTTTCTATATGGTAAGAGGAAGGTAGAGAAACAATTTGAATCAATCGCCGTTTATTCAAAAAAGATCATCAATGAGGCCCACAGGCAGGCTAAAACAATAAAAAAAGAGGCAATGTTAAGGGCAAAGGATACTATCTATCAGTTAAAGAATGAACTTGACAGAGAGGCAAAGGAAAAAAATGAGCTTCTCATTGCCCAGGAAAGCAGGCTGGTTCACAAGGAAGAAGGCCTTGATAAAAAGATCAGCCAGTATGAAAGCAAGGAAGGTCTCCTTTTAAAGAAGGAAAAAATCATAACCAAAATGGAGGAAGACCTCCAGTTAAAAAATCAGGAATATGATAAACTTATCGCCGAGCAGAGGGTGCAGCTTGAAAAGGTGGCAGGGATATCAACTGAAGATGCCAAAAAGCTGCTTATAATCTCTATGGAGTCAGAGGCAAAACATGATGCTGCCAAACTGATAAGAAAAATTGAAAACGAGGCAAGGGAAACATCAAAGAAAAAGGCACAGGAGATTATTGCCCTTGCAGTAAAACGATACGCCGGCGATTATATATCGGAGAACACGGTCTCTGTTGTAGATCTTCCGAGCGAAGAGATGAAGGGGCGCATCATAGGAAGGGAAGGGCGTAATATCAGGGCAATTGAGGCTGCAACAGGGATTAACCTTATTGTTGATGATACCCCTGAGGCGGTAATCCTGTCCGGGTTCAATCCGGTAAGGCGTGAAGTAGCAAGGGTCTCTTTATTAAGACTGATAGAGGACGGGAGAATTCACCCTGCCAGGATCGAAGAGATTGTTAAAAAGGTGGAAAAAGAGATAGATGTAAGCATAAAAGAGGCAGGTGAGCAGGCCACCTTTGATGTTGGAGTACATGGTATTGACCCTGAGATAATTAAACTTATAGGCAGGCTTAAATACCGCTCAAGCTATGCACAGAATGTATTGCAGCATTCAAGGGAGGTGGCCTTTATCTGTGGTGTGATGGCCTCGGAACTGGGTGTTAATGTTAAAAAGGCAAAGCGCGCCGGCCTGCTTCATGATATAGGCAAGGCGGTTGATCATGAAATTGAAGGTCCCCATGCAATTATCGGCGCTGATCTGGCAAGAAAATACCATGAAGCAGCAGATGTGGTGCATGCAATACAGGCCCACCATGAAGATATCCCACCGGATACAATACTCGCTGTGCTGACCCAGGCGGCTGATACCCTTTCAGGCGCAAGGCCGGGGGCAAGGCGTGAGATGATAGAATCATACATAAAAAGGCTTGAAGAGCTTGAAAAGATTGCCATGTCCTTTACCGGTGTAAGCAAGTCCTTTGCTATACAGGCGGGCAGGGAAATAAGGATTATGGTAGAGGGTGATCAGGTTGATGATGATCAGTCTGCTATCATATGCAAAGATATCGCAAGCAAGATAGAAAAGGAGCTTACCTACCCGGGTCAGATCAAGGTTACTGTTATAAGGGAAACAAGGTCTGTTGAATATGCCAAGTAATTAGCCGGCTTTAAATTATTAAAGGAGGGCATTAACTATTGGAAAGGGCATTATTTAACAAGCATGGAGATGCTGTCGCATATCTATCTGATGATTATGATTCAACTATCTATCTGTGGCATGGTCAGCAGGTGGCTTACCTGTTTAATGAGCGACTGATTTTCGGTATCAATGGCAAGCACCTTGGCTGGTTCATTGACGGTATCATATTTAATAACAGTGGAGAGAGAATAGGTTTTACAGCATCCTCATGCCCTGTTGCGCCCGGAAATGAACCTGTCAAACCGAAAAAGTTCGCGAAGTATGAGTTACAACCAAGATGGAAGGAAAACCCCCTTCCAAAACTTAAATTTACCAGTTCTGATGCAGACCTGACGGCATTTTTATCTGAAGGCCAGGTCTATAACCCCAGAAGACGTAAATAACAATCAAGCAAAGGTTTTACCTTGGCAGGGACACTTGCTGATTTCAGGCCGTATTATAGAGCGCTTTGCTTTGAGAAATAATATAAACCGGTATATTGCTAAAACTCAAGTATGTAGGTCGGGTTAAGCGAAGCAACCCGACATTATTCCTGTGGATATCATAGCCTGCGGTTAGGTATGCTTTAGACAGGTTGAAGATCGTAGCAAAAGCAAACTTTTCTTATAAATGTCCTATGCCGCAAATGGGCAAGCGGAAATTCAGGTAACGAATGACATTCCCACGCGAATGGGAATCCAGGCGCTGAACCTCATTTCCACGCAGGTGGAAATCCATTTATCATTCATTTTTTAGTTATTGGGGTATGTCCGATGTCAAGGGTGCCCCCGGTTTTTCATAAAATATCAGCATTCATGATGCGTTTTAATAATTCTATTTAATCCTCCAAAAGCAGTGGCAACCATGGCATATTCTTTGACGGGTGGGAATTTATATCTAAAGGGTCAGTCCTCCTCTGATATTCTTTCAGGTTAGAGTAACCATCATTATCCTTGTCTTCATCAGCATCATTAACCAGAGGATTAAGGTCAAACTGTATCTCCCAGCCATCCGGCATCCCATCATCATCAGTATCGGGGTTTGTCGGGTCTGTTTCACCTGAATCCACTATCCTGTTATGGTTTGCATCCTCAACTCCATCTGATATTTCATCACCATCTGTGTCGGCTTTTACCGGATCAGTTTCACCAGGATCAACTACACCGTTCCGGTTTATATCCTCATTTCCATCAGGAATCCCATCGCCGTCTGTATCCTTTAAAGCAGGATAATACACAGTCTCCTGACTATACTCACTGATTACAGTATTTTTATTGTATGTATGGGGACCTGTATATGTCTGTACTGTAAAATAATAGGTTGTGTTGAGAGCCAACCCTGTTACATTCAACTGGGTTGTTGATTTACCCTCTGCTGTTCCAAAGTATGTGTAAGGCCCACCAGCGGATGTACTGTATGATACAATATAACCACCCGGATCTGCAGTGTATGAGACAGGAGACCATTGAACAATAACAGTGCTTTCTGTTGCATCTCCTGTTGTTACCCCTGCCGGTGCAAGTGTCTGGGCATTAGCCCAGAGAGGATCTCTATTATTTAAAAATGTGATTAAACCGCTGTTACTGGTATGCAGGGCATTATATCTGATAACAAGATAACTCAGATTGCCAAGAGTGGTCAAATTACTCGGGATTGTACCTGTTAACTTGTTCCCGTACAAATAAAGGTACTGTAAATTGTTTAAACTATTTAGTGTTGATGGTATTGTTCCTGTAAGGGCATTATTATAAAGGATAAGATACTTGAGCTTTAACAGGCTACCAAGTCCCGATGGTATAGAACCGCTAAGCCCGTTATTATCAAGGTAGAGATATTCCAGCTTAGTCAAATTTCCCAACTCTGAAGGGATTGAACCAGTCAGTTGATTATTTCTCAAAACGAGGGCTGTCAGGCTGCTGAGATCTCCAAGTTCCGAAGGTATTGAACCGGTAAGCCCATTACTGTAGAGAACAAGGTTTTGAAGCTTCGTCAATTTTTTCAGTGCAGAAGGTATTGAACCGGTAAGTCCATTATTATTAAGATAAAGGTTTTTCAGGCTAGTCAGATCACCCAGTGTTGCAGGGACAGTACCAGACAAGGTGTTGTTATTAAGGTACAGGTCTGTAAGATTCTTCAGATTGCTAAGATCCGGAATGGTACCGATAAATTGATTGTTACCCATAGAAAGGATTTTTAAATTTGTCAAGCTTCCTAAGCCAGCCGGTATTGAGCCTGACAGTTGATTGTTATTCAGATAAAGAGTTAAAAGGTGAACAAGGCTACCAAGCGAGACAGGGATGGAACCTGTTAACTGATTGTCATGTAAATAAAGATACATCAGGTTAGAGAAGCTGCCGAGGCTGGATGGGATCTCTCCACTTAGATCATTGCTGTACAACCATAACCCTATGAGTTTATTGAGGCTCCCTAACTCAGAAGGTATGGAGCCTGTTAACTGATTGTTGTTCAAGGAAAGTTTCAAAAGATTGGTCAGGCTGCCAAACTCTGCTGGAATAGAACCAGTGAGTTCATTATTATTTAATAACAATTGCTGCAGATAAATTAAATTTTTCAATTCTACAGGTATAGTGTCACTTAATTGATTGTAGCTTAAAACCATATCTCTAAGTTTAGTAAGGCTGCCAAGTGCTTTAGGTATAGGACCTGAGAGCTGGTTGTTATTCAGGTATAATTGATACAGGTTAGTTAAACTTCCTAAAGCCTCTGGAATGGTATCTGTTAACTCATTGTTGTTTAGATACAGTTGATATAAATTTGTCAAATCTCCAAGTTCAGGAGGAATGGGGCCAGTGAGAAGGTTGTTATTCAGATATAATTGATCTAGTTTATTCAGGCCACCCAGCTCCTCAGGGATTGTCCCTGAAAGTATATTATTATTCAGGTACAACTGGAAAAGATTGTCTAAAAGGCCCAATTCCGGTGGGATGGGGCCTGTGAGCAGATTATCATTCAGATATAATCGATACAGGAGATTATCCTCGTGACCTAAACTTGTAGGAATAGAGCCGGTTAAACGGTTATTATTCAATAAAAGATCAGTAAGACTTCTTATAGTGCCTATGTCAGTTGGGATAGAGTCTGTCAACTGGTTATAACTTAACGAAAGAATTTTGAGGTTAGGCAAATTTACAAGGCTTGCAGGTAAAGGTCCACTTAATCTGTTATTATTCAGAATAATTTCAGTAACTTTATCACTTTCAATAGTGACTCCATACCAGGTGTTTTCAGTTCCTGGGGCTGTAAATCCACCACCATCTTTCCACCCGTTTTTATTGCTCCAGTTATCGCCATTTGTTGACTCGTAAAGTTCTATAAGGGCTGTTCTTTCCCCATCGGTGATATTGCCATATGCTGTAAAAGGAATAGCATACAGTAGTAAAAATGTGAATAGAACCAAAATTCCTTTACTATTATAACTATCTCTACGGAATAAAATCGAACTCAGTAAATTCATTTTCACACCCCTTATTAATTATCCATGTTGCGCTTGAATTGATTTTCAAATATGATTTTAAACCGCATCATAATACCAGAGAAAATGTATTATGTCTTGTTTTCTTTTTAAATCTATAAAAGAGTCAATTAAGTCACTTTTAAAAATGTGAATGGTTGAATGGGGATCAAGTCTTCCTTTGACTCATTCTTAAAATAACAAGAGTTAACAGCAGACGCGCATTTTTAAAACTGCATCGATTTTACCAATCTGTTTAAAGATTAACAAAATTGACTTTTTATTTAGAAACCCATATTATTTACAAGCAGTTAAGTTTTCCTCGTATCCGCATTTTTCATTTACTATGCTTTAAAGATAATTTTGAACAGGTCTATATGTTAGATTTTATAAATTTTAGCGGAATGAAATATCGGAAATATGGGGCAAATATTTCCAGGTGCATTAATTTAATAAGCCTGATTATACGCCCAGCCTTCTTTTCACTTATATTAGTGCTCTTATCGACACTCTTCCCGTTTTCGGCTTCACAGGCAGATAAACCCCGTCAACTGAATCTTACAAAAGAAGAACGCGTATGGCTCGATAACAATTCCGGCAAATTGATCCTGTATTATAAAGCCAATTATTATCCGATGGAATTCGCATCCGAGAGCGGTAGCTTTAGCGGTATGAGCGCAGATATAATTTCAATAATTGAAAAGAGACTTGGCATAATATTTCGCAAATTGCCTCTGGATGATATGAGCAAACATCTTTCTTCACTGGAGACAGGAGAAAGTGCTCTTATTCCCGCGGTTATGTCTACAAAAGAAAGGGAGCGATACCTTGTTTTTACAAAGCCTTATTATGTTGTGCCTGTAGTAATCATTACATCAGGAAATGTAAAAGACAAAATCGGTCTCAATGAACTCAAAGGGTGGAGGGTCGGAACAGTTTCAGGGTATGCTGTTGAGGATTATCTAATAGAAAATAACGCAAACCGGTTTCATCTGATCGGCGTTAACAGCGTACAAGAAGGATTAAGACAGGTATCATCCGGAGAAATAGACGCCTTCGTGGAAAACGTTGGAATAGCCTCATATTATATCCAAAAGGAAGGCATTCCTAACCTGAGAATAACAGGAGATGTCGGTTATAAATATGCTGTGACCATAGGTGTAAGCAGGAAATACCCGTTACTGGCCAGTTCTGTTGATAAGGCTGTCAATTCAATTTCAAGGGATGAACTTGATGCTATCATAAAAAAATGGATCTCCTCAGGTATTAACAGGTGGCTTAATCCATCTACGGTCCGCACGTTTAAGGTGATCGGCCTGTTCATTGTTCTTTTAATCACAGGTTTGATCATAATCACTATTATTTTAAAACGTAAACTTAACAGGGAACTTTATAATTTAAGACAGGTACAATCCAGACTTACTGAAAAGTCGGAACTCCTTCAGTTGATCACTGAAGTTACCCCGATCGGGGCATGGGATTCCTATCCTGGAGAAGGTACATGCTATCTGGATGAGCAGTGGTATCTCATGTTCGGTTATGAGCCCATCCACAGTGAAATAAAACTTGATGAATTGGACAATTATACATGCCCGGATGATCTGGAATTGTCCAGAAATGAGTTTCTGAATTATGTCCGCTCAGGAGGAAAAGGGCTGTATGAATCAAAATTTCGTATAAGGAATTCAGACGGAAAATATTGCTGGGTGCTCGCAAGAGGCAAGGCAATAGAATGGGATGCGAACGGTATTCCCAAAAGAATTATCGGCATGCATATTAACATACATGACCTGATAACAGCCCAGGAAAACCTTAAAAGCAGTGAGGAACGTTTCCGGTCTCTCTTTATGAAATCCCCTATACCGCTTGCCAATATTGCAGTTGATGGAAAAATTTTTGAGGTCAATGAGGGGCTTACAAAACTGTTAGGCTACACTCTCGATGATATTCCTGATCTTGACCATTTGTGGCCTGTTATTTATCCCGATGCCGAATACAGGGAAAAAGTAATATCCGAGTGGGAAAATTTGATCAGACAGGTAATAGCAGGTAACACTGATGTCGAACAGAAGAATAATGAATTCAGGATCAGATGCAAAGATGGAACTGATCGGGTAACAGTTATATATACGAATATAATATCCGGGACTATCCTTTTAGGGTTTCTTGATATTACAGACCGCAGGCGTGCAGAAGATGAAAAACATCATCTGCAGGAGCAGCTTTTCCAGTCTCAGAGGCTTGAATCTATGGGAATACTCGCTGGAGGCATTGCCCATGACTTTAACAATATGCTCGGGATCATTATAGGTTATGCTGAACTCGCGATGACCGAATTAAACAGTGGTAATCCACTTTATGATTACTTTGAACAGATCCTGGATGCGGCCAGAAGGTCGGCCAACCTGACGCGTCAGCTTCTTACCTTTGCACGAAGTCAGTCAACATCCCCTGAGCTATTCGACATGAATGAACTGATCGATTCCATGTTGAAGATGCTTCAGCGCCTGATAGGTGAAAATATAAAACTTTTCTGGTCGCCTTCTCTTAAACCTTGCAGGGTGAAAATTGATCGTTCACAGTTTGAACAGATACTGATGAACCTTTGTGTTAATGCAAAGGATGCAATCAGGGATGTGGGTAAAATATCCATACGCACCGATGAAATATTTTTCGATGAGACCTATAGCCTGTCGCACTCTGAGTCTGCGCCTGGCCATTACATCCTGCTGTCAATAAGCGATACCGGCTCCGGAATGGATGAGGAAACAAAAAAGCATATATTTGATCCATTCTTTACAACAAAGGGACAGGGAAAAGGAACGGGTCTGGGCTTATCTACCGTTTATGGAATTATCAAACAGAACAAGGGTTTTTTAAATGTGTACAGTGAGCCTGGTAAGGGCAGTGTGTTCAATATATATATCCCGCGTTTTTCCGGAGAATCCAAGGGGAATTTATTTAATACAGATGATGATATACCAAAAGGCAAAGGAGAGGTAATACTAATTGTAGAGGATGATCCGGCTCATCTTGCAATGATAACCAGGATGCTTGGAAACCTGGGGTATTCAGTAGTGCCTGCAAATTCGCCTACATCAGCAATTAAGATTATGAAAGAAAATAATAAAATTGATATGTTCATAACTGATGTGATAATGCCTGAGATGAATGGAGGTGATCTTGCAGCAAGGCTGCTTAAGATCAGGCCTTCTGTTAAATACTTTTTTATGTCAGGATACACACCCGACATCTATTTAGACAATGAACTGCTGGAGGAAGGTGCTGCCATATTACAGAAACCTTTTTCACTAAGAGATATTGCCCAGAAAATAAGAAAAATACTGGATTAAAATCCGTATTCCGGGCACAGTGTTGTAATGGGTAAGGTAAAGAGGGAAAGGCAGGCAGGATGATATTCTGGTAATAATTTTTGACATAGAGCTTATTATTTCAGGTGATAATGCAGTTCATATAACGAAGGATACTGAAAGGTATACAGTATCTGACGAGGCCCCTGGACCTTGAAGATATCAACTCCCCATGCAGGCTTGACTCAATTTTTATGATGATTATTTTATTGCCGCATGAGTCTAAAAATAAATTTAAGGGGGTGATCTTATGAACAGCTTATTAAATTTAATTCCAGGAACAGGTCTTACTCCATCCAGAAACCTCTTTGATCGCTTCTTTGATGACTGGGGGTTAACATCGGTTTTTGGCGAAGATAAGGAATGGATGCCGGCCTTTGATATCTCTGAGAATGACAAGGGTTATGTTGTAACAGCGGAACTACCCGGTATAGATATAAAAGATGTTGATATGACAGTCTCAGAAGGCATTCTAACTGTAAAGGGTGAAAAGAAACATGAAAAAGAGGAAAACACAGAAGGCTACCACAGGGTTGAAAGGCGTTACGGTTCTTTCGAGAGGAGCTTCAGGATCCCGGGCAAGATAGAGACAGACAAAATTGATGCAAGTTACAAGGATGGTGTGTTAAAGGTGCTGCTGCCAAAGGCAGAAGGGACAGAGACAAAAAAGATTGAGATAAAATAACACACTGACTAATTTGAAAAAGAAAGAGGGTATCACCATAAGGAGATACCCTCTTTTATCCCTCTCCGAAACCTCATCTAAACAACAACATCTATAGGCTTTGGTTGTATACCGGTATTTTCATCACGGTCCGGTTCACCGTATTTATTGTATAAAGTCCCTGTATCAAAGCGTCGTGTGTCAGGGTTTTTTTCGGTGATCTTATCCCTGTTGTTATTGAGCTTTGCCTCTTCGCTGTTTCCGGATTTTTCAACAGGTTTTATTTTGTCAGGCCCATCCTTTTTCCTGACCTTAAACTCCCCTTCAGCGGGATTATTTATTACTACAGAGGAATCTATAATCATATGCCACCTCCTTACATAAGGAACCTTTCTTTGAGGGAGCGCTGCTGTTTATCAAATCCTCACCTTAAAACCTGTCTGGTGAAAAATGCCCGTTTCATTTTTTATAAACGGGCGCATACAACTTTCACCTTGCTTTGCAACCCCGCTGTCATATCCCATTACATCATGGGACTTAGACCGGAAGTTTTGCGCCCTCTCCTTTCAGAAAGTTTGCCCTCAAGTCTTATCCATTCTTTTAATCGGCATCACGATCCTGAAACTTTAAATATTTTTTTATTTTATTAAAAAACAATTATAACAAGATGTTATGTATATAAAATACCAGACCTTTCCTGTTGACTAGCATATGTCCATGGACTAAAGTTGCCCTGTAATTGATCAACCTTTTATAAAGGAGATAGCCATGAAGTTGCCAGAGTATATTTCAAAGGAAGAGGTTAAAAGGGTTTGTGAAGAATTAAAGATATCAGACTGGACAGAGAAACAGGAGGCAAGTGTCTCTATCAGGGAGGCAAAAAAGATCCTTTCAGAGGTGAATTCAAAAAAGATGGATATTGATCCCGCAGAGTTCAAGGCAGGGTTAGAGGTAGAGTTGGAACATGGTATTCGGTTCAGTGATGCTAATGTCACCAATAACCACCCTCTTCTTACAGGGATGATAGTGCTGGCGCATCTCAAGGAATCACTTGATTATTACAAACTTCTTGAAGTAGCCGAGCTTGAGGGTGACCTCTTAAAGGCTGTTGCCAAAGGCCAGTCAAAAAAGGTCAAAAGGTATTATGAAAGACTTGCAGATGCTGAGATTGCACTTAAAAAGGCAGAATTGATGCGACTGAAAAAATAATTACACTGGAGCAGAAGATGAAAATACTGGTAACAGGCGGCGCAGGATATATAGGCACTCATACATTGGTTGAGTTATTAAATGCAGGCCATGATGCTGTTGTGGTGGATAATCTTTCCAACAGCAAAGAGGAATCAATCCGAAGGGTTAAGGCAATAACAGGTAAGGATTGTGTTTTTTATAGGGCAGACCTGAGGGACAGGAATGCCCTGACTGATATTTTCAGTAATAATAAGATAGATGCAGTAATACATTTTGCAGGGTTAAAGGCTGTAGGTGAATCTACACAGAAGCCCCTTGAATATTACAGTAACAATATTACAGGCACCCTTTGTTTATGTGATGTTATGAGAGAGCATAATGTTAAAAAGATAGTATTCAGCTCATCCGCAACAGTCTATGGAGACCCGCATTGTGTACCCATTACAGAAGACTTCCCTCTTTCAGCAACCAACCCCTATGGCAGGTCAAAACTCTTTATTGAAGAGATACTGAGAGACCTTTATACCTCAGACAAGGCATGGGATGTCATTTTGCTCAGGTATTTCAACCCTGTGGGTGCGCATGCAAGCGGTAAGATAGGCGAAGACCCTAATGGCATACCGAATAACCTTGTGCCCTATATCTCACAGGTGGCAATCGGTAAATTAAAGATACTGTCGGTGTTTGGTAATGATTACCCGACCCATGATGGTACAGGGGCAAGGGATTATATCCATGTTGTAGACCTTGCACAGGGTCATGTAAGGGCTATTGAGAAGATTAAATCCACGACAGGCATCAGGGTCTATAACCTGGGTACAGGCAGGGGTTACAGTGTCCTTGAAATGATAGAGGCATTCAGAAAAGCATCAGGAAGAGATATCCCGTATCAGATAACTGCACGTAGAAGTGGTGACATTGCCGAATGTTATGCTGACCCATCTCTGGCTTTTAAAGAACTCGGCTGGGCGGCAAATAAAGGCATTGATGAGATGTGCAGGGACTCATGGAAGTGGCAGTCCCTTAATCCAAACGGATATGAATAGAATAAGGAGATAAGGTTGCCCCTTAAGGTAAATGAGATATTTGTAAGTATACAGGGCGAATCTACAAGGGCAGGGGAGCCATGTGTGTTTGTACGCCTTACAGGGTGCAACCTGAGGTGCTCATACTGTGATACCACCTATGCATATGAAGAGGGTACTATGATGGAGATAGGAACCATCATGGAAAAGGTAAAGGGTTTTAGATACCCGCTTGTTGAGATAACCGGCGGAGAGCCCCTGATACAGGATGAAACACAAAGGCTTATATCAAAGCTAATTGATAATGAGTATACTGTCCTTCTTGAGACAAACGGTAGTAAAGATATCAGCATGGTTGACAGGCGCTGTATAAAGATCATGGATATCAAATGCCCTTCAAGCGGTGAACAGATTCATAATGATTTGAAGAACCTTAACAGGCTCAATCAGGGTGATGAACTCAAATTTGTGATTGCTGACAAAAGAGATTATGATTTTGCAGTAGAGACCCTTGCCCTGATCCTTGCTGATAAACGGGGTTTTATCCATGTAAATTTTTCCCCATGCTTTGGAAGGATAGAACCGCAGGAACTCTCTGAATGGATACTGAGAGATAAACTCAGGGTAAGGTTAAACATGCAGCTCCACAAATATATCTGGCCTCCTGACATGCGGGGGGTGTGAGAAAAGATAGGCGCAGGGTTTAAGATTCAAAATTCAAGATTCAAGATTTAAACACAATTACCTATCTTGATAAAAAGGTTTTAAGAGATGAACTTTATATCTGATTTTAAGTGTCCGCAGGAAATTAATCCTGATTCATACTGGTTTATGATAAATGAGCAGAAGATTATTGTACTGTCAGAAAACGGGGAAATATCTATCCCACGGCATATTAACCTTGAGGAATATAATATCAAAAGTGATCATATCCAGTATATGGGTATATATAACGATGTACCATGCTATGCTGCCGAGATTGAGTCAATCGAACATCTGCCGGGTTGCCTCTCTATACATCCGCCCCTTACCCTTCTGGACAGACTTGATACAGACCTTGTAAGACTTTCAGGTCTTGCAGGTCAGTTTATTACCTGGAGCAGGAATCACAGATTTTGCGGAAAATGCGGAAGCTTAACAGCGGATAAAAAGGATGAACGAGCAAAGGTCTGCACATCATGCGGCCAGGTTTATTATCCGCGTCTTTCTCCCGCAATAATAGTGGCAGTCACAAAGGATGACAAACTTTTACTTGCCAGCTCTCCGAGATTCCGATCAAAGTTCTACAGCGTACTTGCAGGCTTTGTTGAACCTGGCGAAACCCTTGAGGAGTGTGTAAAAAGGGAGGTTAAAGAAGAGGTGGGCATTGAGGTGAAAAATATTAAATATTTTGATAGCCAGCCCTGGCCCTTCCCTGATTCCCTCATGATAGGGTTTACAGCAGAATATGAGAGTGGTGAAATCAAGCCTGATAAAAAAGAGATTGTCGATGTCGGCTGGTTTAAAAGGGATGAAATCCCCGGTATCCCATCAAGTATAAGCATTGCCCGGAGGCTTATAGACTGGTTTATTGATGACAGAAACAGGTAATAGAGTCATCGTTCAAAAATAGCAAAGTATATCCCCTTTAAAAAAATTATCCTTCTGTTCTGGAATAATCTTAAACCATCCTTATATTGGTGAAACACAGGCGTTAAAGCACCTGTAAATTCAAACCATATTAAGTAAGGAGGTTTGGATATGAAATCATATATGGTTTATTTCCTTACAGCCCTGATTGTTGCAGGTTCAGGTATTGTTATATCAACTATTTCGGGGGATGACATGGATAGTAAAAATATGAAAACAGAAACAGCAACATTTGCAGGCGGCTGCTTCTGGTGTGTTGAATCGGACTTTAAAAATGTTGATGGAGTAATAGATGTTATTTCAGGGTATACCGGGGGTAAAAAAGAGAACCCTACCTATGAAGAGGTTTCAGGCGGAAAGACAGGGCACCTTGAAGCGGTTCAGGTGGTGTTTGATCCGCAAAAGATAAGCTACAGTGAAATCCTTGACATCTTCTGGAAACATATAGACCCCACTGATGCAGGCGGCCAGTTTGTAGACAGGGGCAGCCAGTACAGGAGTGCCATTTTTTATCATAATGAAGAACAGAGGAAAATAGCCATTGAATCAAAGGAGAGGCTTGCAGGATCAGCCATCTTTGACAGGCCTGTAGTTACAGAGATACTCAGGTTTGATAAATTTTATCCGGCAGAGGATTATCATCAGGATTATTCAGATAAGAACCCTGTCAGATATAAAAACTACAGGCATCATTCTGGCAGGGATCAGTTTATTCAGGAAAAATGGAAAAATAATGAAGGGGATAAAAAAGCAGATAACTACCAGTGTGATATACCTGATGATGAAAGCTTAAGGAAAAGGCTTACAGGTATCCAGTATGATGTGACACGAAAGGGTGCAACAGAAAGGCCATTTCAAAATGAGTACTGGGATAATAAACAGGAGGGTATTTATGTGGATCTGGTTTCAGGAGAACCCCTTTTCAGTTCTAAGGATAAATTTGACTCTGGTTCCGGATGGCCCAGTTTCACAAGGCCAATTGTAAAAGAGAATATCATAGAAAAGATTGATAGAAGTTTATTCATGACAAGGACAGAGGTGAAGAGCAAAAAGGGTGACTCTCACCTTGGGCATGTTTTTGATGACGGGCCAAAACCCACAGGACAAAGGTATTGTATAAATTCTGCTGCGCTCAGGTTTATACCGAAAGAGGAATTGGAAAAGAAGGGGTATGGGGAATATAAAGTGCTTTTTCAGGATAACAAGTAGGGCAGTATAATAAAAATTAAGACAGAACAAAAAGGTGTACGGTTTTGGGTTTGAGGTCTGCGGTAAAACCATATTTTGTTCATTGATCATTGATAATTGATCACTGTATCTCCGGTCTTACCTTGATAATAGTCTCTTTTTTAATGGTAACAGTCCCCGGCTTTGC
>CAZCMD010000022.1:15069-40102 GCA_964499695.1 uncultured Desulfatiglans sp. | reverse complement strand
AATCTCCCTCTTGTTAAGACCGCAAAAGAATTTCTGCCGCTCAAGGAGTATTTTATCGATAACAGGTACAGGCTTGCTATTGGGCTTGTCTGCCTGCTTTCAGTCGATTTGCTTCAACTGCTGATCCCTGTTGTATTAAAAAACGTTGTTGATGATCTTTCATATAAAAGTGCCACGGCAACGATTCTTTTAAAATACAGCACTGCTATTCTCGCTATCTCCTTTTTTATAGCCATATTTCGCTATGTATGGAGGCTTTGTATCCTGGGTTTTTCAAGAAAGGTTGAGGAGCGTTTAAGAAACTGGCTTTTCAGCCACCTCCAGACCCTGAGCATGTCATTTTTCAACCGGACAAAAACCGGTGATATAATGGCAAGGTCAATCAATGATATTAATGCCATAAGGATGGCAGCCGGGATGGGGCTCGTTTCTCTTGTGGACGGGGTAACTATAGGGATTGCAGCCATATGTTTCATGATATATATCAGCCCGCAACTTGCTATGCTCTCGCTTATACCCGCACCATTTATTATTTTGATAGCAAGGGTTTACACAAAAAGGATGTCCAGAGGGTACGACACGGTACAGAAGAGTTTTTCTGACCTCACTGAAGCGGTAAGAGAAACCTTCACAGGGATAAGGGTTGTTAAGTCCTTTGTGAGGGAAAAATGGACTTATGAAAAGGTAAAAAGACAAGGGGCGAACTATGCCAATGAAAATATCAAGCTGGCGCGTACACTTGCATTCTTTTTCCCGGTCATGACCATCTTCACAAACACAGGGCTTGCAATAGTAATATTTTTTGGCGGCAGGCTCGCAATCCTTGGTGATATCTCAACCGGTGATTTTGTGGCCTTTATCGGGTACCTCAATCTTTTAACATGGCCCATGATGGCAATGGGGTGGGTGACAAATCTTTTTCAACGCGGTGCCGCCTCCATGCGCCGTATAAATGTAATACTCGATGAAAAGCCTGAAATAGAGATGAAGACTTCAGCCTTGTTTAGCAGGATAGAAAAGGGCACCATTCAATTTGACAATGTGAGTTTTACTTATCCTGAGAAAATTATACCGGCACTTAAGCATATCAATCTCACTATAATAAGCGGCCAGACAGTATCTCTTTGCGGCATGGTAGGCTCAGGTAAATCCACACTGCTGAACCTTATTCCACGTCTTATTGATCCAGTGGAGGGCAGTATAACAATTGATGGGATAGATATCCGTGATATCTCATTGAATCATCTGCGTGAGAATACAGGTTTTATCACACAGGAGCCTTTAATCTTTTCCGACACCATAAAAAACAATGTTGTCTTTGGCAGAGATAATATTACAGAAGGACAGATAGTGAGGGCAATGCGCTGTGCAAGGCTGTATGATGATGTTATGGAACTTGAAATGGGAATGGATACAGTCATAGGCGAAAAGGGTGTTACCCTTTCAGGTGGGCAGAAACAGCGCCTTACCATTGCAAGGGCAATGATCCTTGATCCGCCAATAATAATTATTGATGACTCTTTGTCCATGATAGATACAAGGACAGAAGAGGAGATATTGAACGAGATAATAAGCCTGAGAAAGGGAAAAACCAATATCATTGTTTCACACAGGCTTTCAACTATCAGCAGGGCTGATATTGTTGTGGTTATGAAGGATGGCATGATTATTGAGATAGGTGATTATAAAACATTACTGGGTAATAACAGCGAATTCAGCAGGCTGTATAAAAAACAGGTTATGTCACAGGATATTGAATAGGGTTATAGAATAAGATGCAGGCCGATTTTGGATACATGGAAGAAGGAAAACTGGGGAAGCCATACAACCTCAGGCTTTTAAAGAGGCTGGGTGAATATGCCATACCATACTGGAAAATAATTGTAATAGCCCTGACCGTGGCTGTTGCCATCACACTGTTAGACCTTGTTTTACCATATCTTACAAAGGTTGCTATTGACAGATACATACTTTCTTCATGGGAACAGATCACAATTGATAATGCTGATAAAGAGACTTCAGATGACTTTTTTATTAAATATAAGGAGATACTGGTAAAAAGCAGTGATGGCAAAACGGCCTTTTTTCACATGAGTGAAATAAAGAAGATTGATCCGGCCGAGATGCAAAAACACAGGGCTGATGGATCAATATCAAAAGATTCATGGTATCTTCTGGAGAGCAGTAAATATAAAGTCCTTATTAGAGAGTTGGGTGATAACTATAAACCCGTCACCCTGTCAGATGGCCGCATTGCTGTGCCCAAAGCAGTAATAGATAAGCTCCCGGCTGATGTGCTTTATAAGGTAAGGACATCTGATTTTGACGGTCTTGTTAATGTCGGGATATTTCTGATCTTTTTACTTTTAATTACCTTTGGACTTAATTACCTGGACTATTATCTCCTTGAGTATATCGGGCAGAATATTATGCAGGATATAAGGATTACCCTGTTTGAACGGATACAGGGTCGCGCTATTGCCTTTTTCAACAGGCATCCGGTCGGGCGTCTTGTAACACGGGTCACAAATGACATTGAAAATCTAAATGAAATGTTCAAATCAGTGCTGGTAACCCTTTTCACAGACCTGTTTATCCTGGCCGGTATAATAGGGATGCTCCTCTACATGAATCTGCGGCTTGCACTTATAAGTTTTACCATTCTGCCTGTAATCTTTATCTTTACCATTATTGTAAGCCAGATGATGAGGGATGCCTTCAGGATACTTCGTGAAAAGGTGTCAAAACTGAATGCCTTCCAGCAGGAACAGATAGCAGGAATGAAGGTGATTCAGCTTTTTACAAGAGAAAAATATCAGATGAAGGTATTTTCAGGTCTGAATCATGAAAATTATGTGGCAGGCATGTATCAACTGCACCTCTTTGCGATCTTTGTCCCTGTTATGGAATTTTTATCAGCCGTAGGGATTGCCATTATTATATGGTATGGCGGAGGCAGGGTAATATCTGAGCAGATGAGCCTTGGCTCTCTGGTTGCATTTATCAGCTACATACAGATGTTTTTCAGGCCCATACGTGACATATCCGAAAAATACAACATCATGCAGCTTGCAATGGCCTCAACCGAGAGGATATTTGAATTCATGGATAATGGTGAGGTGATCCCTGACCCTGAAGTTCCTGTAAATATTGAAAACAAAAAGGGACGAATTGAATTCAGGGATGTAACCTTTTCATATGAAGAGGGAAGGCCGGTGTTAAAGGATATAAATTTTGTTATAAATCCGGGAGAGATGGTTGCGGTTGTTGGTGCAACAGGGGCAGGGAAGAGTACCCTCGTTAACCTGATAGAGAGATTATATGACCCTGATAAAGGAACAGTGCTCCTTGATGGCGTGGATATAAAAAAGATTACAAAGGCGGATTTAAGATCACGCATTTCGCTTGTAATGCAGGATGTATTTTTATTTTCAGGCAATATCAAGGAAAACATCTCTCTTGGTAATGACTCGATTCTCCATGATGTAATAGAAGATGCAGCCATAGAGGCAAATGCAAAATGGTTTATTGATAAACTACCTGAAAAATATAATCAGGAGATAAGTGAGGGCGGTACTACCCTGTCTGGTGGAGAGCGGCAATTGCTCTCATTTTCACGGGCCCTTGCACATGATACTGACATACTGATTCTGGATGAGGCAACATCAAGTGTTGATCCTGAAACAGAGAGGCTTATACAGGATGCAATCAACCGAATGACAGCAAGCCGGACAACACTGGTTATTGCCCACAGGCTCTCTACAATCAAAAAAGCGGACAGGATCATTGTTATGGGCCATGGGAAGATTCTTGAACAGGGGACGCACTACGAGTTGATGGCCGCGAAGGGTAAATATTACAGGCTGAATCTTTTCAGGGAATCTTATAATGAGGAGATGTAGGAACCGCTAATTAACGCCAATGATAGCGAATAAACTATAGCATCTTATGGGTTTGTCTTGTTTTATAAAAATTTGATAAGGATATACACGGCTATTGCCGGACGCTGGTTGGTTATCAGTATCCTGCTTTTATCATTTGTTATTTCCGGGTGCGGCAAGGGGGATACAAATCTCCGTGCTGTGGCCGGTGTTCTTGATCTCTCTGCCTGGAATTTCCAGGAGAGAGGTCTTGCCTATCTTGACGGCGAATGGGAGTTTTTCTGGGGCAGGCTCTATAAACCCGGTGAATTTGGAGGAGATGGTGCCCCGGTCAAAACAGGTTTCTTCTTCATACCGGGATTCTGGAACGGTTACCGTGTAAATGGTAATCCAATTGATGGCGACGGGTGTGCCACCTTCAGGCTGAGGGTTATCCTCCCCCACGGCAAAAAAGAGCTTGCCCTGAGGATCGAAGACCAGTCAACAGCCTACAGACTCTGGATAAACGGTGTCCTGATCATGGAGAACGGGGTTGTCGCCGAAAAACCGGATGCCGGGAGACCTTACAAAAAGATCCTTACTGCAACCCTGCTAACCGAAGAACAATCCCTTGACTGCATCCTTCAGGTATCAAATTATCATATGTCCCAGGGCGGCCCATATAGAAGGATAGCCCTCGGGAGCAAACAGGAGATCCTTCAGCGTCAGAACAATCTTTTTCTCATTGATTTTGCACTTTTTATCTTTCTTGCTGCCTTCGGGGTTTACCATCTGGTGTTCTATCTATTGAGAAGAAGGGATCCTTCTCTTGCATACTTCGGGTTGTTTTGTCTCTGCTGGTGTGCAGGTATACCCTTTGGTGCGGCTGGCGGCAGGTTTATAACCCTGATAATGCCTGATACGCCCTGGTATCTTATGAGCCGCATGGAACTTTTGACCTGGTTTCCAACCGTCCCGTTGTTTCTCATGTTCTTTGCCTCTATCTTCCCAGTGGAATTTTCATCCCGTGTAATAAAGGCAGCACAGGTTATTGCTGTCATTTTTTTTATCTTTGTCCTTTTCACCCCTTCCGGACTGGCAGGCCTGACAGAGGTTCCCTATCAGATATTTACCATTGCTATAGCCCTTTATATCTGCTGGCGGCTGTACATTGCAATAAGGCACAGGAGAAGCGAATCCGCCCTGATGCTTACCGGATTTATCATCTTTTTAGGGACGGCAATCAACGATATCCTTTATATGAATCTTATGATCTACAGTATTTACCTCATCTCAGCCGGTATAGCAGTCATGATCCTGTTCCAGTCTTTCGCCCTTGCCAGGCGGTTTGCCAGGTCTTTTTCGGCGGTTGAGTCACTTACCGGAGAACTTACTGAAAAGAATATTGCCCTTTCCAGGCTGGACAGGCTGAGGGACGAATTTCTGGCAAATACATCACATGAACTGCGTACGCCATTGAACGGCATAGTGGGCTTAGCCGAATCGCTTCTCACAGGGGTAACAGGCAGCCTGCCTCTAAAGGCAAGGGAAAACCTCTCCTTGATTGTAGCAAGCGGGAGGAGACTAACCAGGCTTATAAATGACATCATGGATCTTTCAAGGCTCAGGAATAGTGACCTTAAGCTCCACATGCAGGCGGTAGACATGAAGGCCCTGACTGATACGGTGCTGACGGTCATGAAGCCGCTTGCCCACGGCAAACCCCTTAAGCTTATCAACAGTATTCCCGATACACTCCCGCCCGTCTGGGGTGATGAAAGCCGTCTACAGCAGGTCCTGTATAATCTGATAGGTAACTCGGTCAAGTTTACAGACCAGGGTGAAATTCGCATATCGGCTGACATCAAAGGTGACCTCATGGAATTTTCCATTTCTGACACAGGCTCAGGCATCCCGGAAAACAGGCATGATGAAGTATTTAAGCCATTTGGGCAGGCCGATGCCATGGAGGGAAGGGCATATGGAGGGGTGGGTCTTGGGCTCTCTATCACCAAACATCTGGTAGAGCTGCATGGAGGCAGCATAGGTTTTCAATCCGAGCCCGATGCCGGTAGCCTCTTTTACTTTACCATACCGGTTATAAAAAACCCGTCTCAACAGGCATCGGCTACTGTGCCTCATGTGCCGGAAGATATGGGTAAAGAGTCTTTCGCAGCGACCGGTGGCGGCATGGAAAGCATCGGCGATTTATCCGGTCTTAACGGAGATATGCAGATCCTTGCTGTGGACGATGACCCGGTCAATCTCAGGGTTGTGACAAATTATCTCGACTTTAATAACGTAAAGGTTATCACTAAAGTAAGCGGGAAGCAGGCGGTTCAGGCTGTTGAAAACGGACTTTTGCCTGACCTGGTTCTGCTTGATATCATGATGCCGAAGATGAACGGTAATGAGGTACTGCTATGGCTGAGGCAGCGCTATACCTCCTCTGAGCTGCCGGTGATCCTGCTCACGGCAAAAAACGGCGAGGATGACCTGGCAGAGGGTTTTTCACAGGGTGCAAATGACTATCTGGTGAAACCTTTTCTTCGGGATGAGCTTCTTGCCAGGGTGGTTTCACAGTTAAAACTGAAGGAGACATATTTGACCCTCAGGGAGAACCTGGCCCTGAGAAAAGAGCTGGAGGAGCGGAAGCAGGTAGAAAAGGAACTCAGGACTCTGCACCAGGGTCTGGGGCTGATGCTTGACTCGCTTGATGAAATACTTCTGGCTGTTAACGAGGAAATGGAGATAACCTTCTGCAACAGGGGCTGCGAGGAACTGCTGGGTTACAAGGCCGAAGATCTTTTAGGCAGGCCGGTTTTAGAAATAATACAACCCATCGATGAAGAGGGTTCCTCTGAAAAATTCAAAGATTCCATACGGCAATGTATTGCGAGTGAAAAAAAACAGGATATTGGGGAAACAACATTCAGGAGGGTCGACGGGAAATTTATCAAGGTACATCTTGTCATTTCCATGCTTGATGTGGATGATGCGCCTCTCTGCCTGATGATACTCCGGAAAAAGGAGGGGAAAAGGCAGGAAGCGCTGAGCGAAAAGAGGATCGCTCAAAACTTAAGTATAATAGAGATAATGAACAGGAACAGGTCGAGATTGAAAACTGTTCAGGCCTCCCTGGACAGTCTTATGCCCCTTATCCCCGGTAAGGAATCAGAACTGCTAAGGGAACTGAATGCTATAGATGAGGCACTGGAGAACACCGGCATTACTCTCCTGAGTGAGGAAAACTATGAAAGCAGGCGGAGCCTCGCTGCGGAGGTAATGACCTGCGCCCTTGAATACTGGACCGAATCAACAGGACTCACAAGGGCGGAGATGGCCCATCAGTCCAAACTGTGGAAGGTCTATGTAAATCAGGATGGATGGGAACGAACCCAGACCCTTGACAGATATCTGAATAAAGAGCTCTTTCCACAGAGACCTGCCTGGGGCAAGATATTCAGGACAGCCGAATTTGTCCTTGGATATTCTAAAAAGTCATCCATTCTGCGTAACAGGCTGGAGGGACTTCTCATGGAATTAAGGATCAGCCGGTAGCCTGTGAAAATATGCCGATACACCATTTACAGCCGCTTTCTGCCCGCACATCACTTAACAAAAATAAAATATATTGCGTGATATCAAGTTGATACGGTAGAGTTTAACCGGTTTTAACAATAAAATTTCTTGACTGGGGCTCTACAATATAAGCTATATAGTAGAGAAAAATAAACAGGAAATTTACTAAAGAAGGTCAGGGGAAGGGGAGGGGAAAATGGGGACTGCATGTTCTCGCGGGATCATTTGCCGGCTTCATGGGAAGTCACGTAAAATCCATTCAATAATATCAATCATAACTGCATACTGCTTTTTATCCTACAATATTGCGTTTGCTCAACAGATCGTTACTGACGGTAAGACCCAGACCACACTTACGATCAATGATAATGTAACGGATGTCACTACGTCGACTGTTCACGGGGAAAATGCCTTTAATTCCTTTTCGGTCTTTGATGTATATGATGGAAACGTAGTAAACCTCTATGTGCCTGACGACGCCTCAAACCTCATCAACCTAGTCAATACCAGGGGAACAGTCATTGACGGTAAACTCAATTCAATCATGGGCGGACAGATAGGCGGAAATATCTTTTTTGTCAATCCCTATGGCTTTGTGGTGGGGGAAAAAGGCACGATCAATACAGGGGCATTAAATGTTGTGACACCTTCTGCCGATTATATGAAAATTTTTTTTGATATCTCCGGTGATCCATCCCGGTCATCCGTTGAAATGCTCCTGGACGGGTCTGTCCCTGTTTCCGAAAGCGGGCTTATATCAATCAGGGGTAAGGTTAATGCAATAAATGACATAAGGCTTAAAACAGGCAGCTTTACAAACTCCGGTCTGGTGGCATCAGGGGCGGTGTTTTCAGGAAGCCGTCCTGATTTCTCCGACATCGTGAATGTTGACGGCATTGAGAACGGTACAGGTTTTTCCATAGAAAACGGCGATATATTTATCCGCGCTGAAAAGGATCTTGAAAACAGCGGAACAATCAAATCAGACGGGAATAATAATCTCAATGCAGGGATCATCGATATAGAGGCCGGTAATGACCTTAAGTTACTTACGAATTCCACGATTTCAGCTAAGGGAGCGGGAAATAATTCCAGTGGCGGGGATATCCATATCTATGCAGGCAATGATGCCCTTTTTAATAAAAACGCCATAATAGATGCGAGGGGCGGGGATATCTCCGGGGACGGAGGTTTTATCGAACTCAGTGCAGCTAAAAAGGTCACCATGGACGGTGGAATATTCAGGGCATACGCTGAAAATGGCAGCGCAGGGTCAATCCTGATTGACCCTGAAGATATAGAGATAGTCAGTGATAATAAGTTTGAAGGAGGCGATTACCTGTTACAGGCCAACCAGTCCATCACGGTTAATCCGGGTGTAATAATCTCAACCCGTAATCTCACTGATCCTGATAATGATAACCATCTCACTGCAGATTCCATCGGGAACTCGGGTGACCTGACACTGGAGGCACCGCAGATTACCCTTTCAGCAGGTTCCATGCTTCTTGCCCATGTAGAGGACGGAAGCAGTTACAAGGCAGGCAATATCTCATTAAAAGCTGTCAACACGGAAGAAACATCACTGGTCCGGCTTGCAGGTAATGAGAGTAAATCTGCCTCTGTCACTATTACAGGTTCAACAATCAAGGGTGGGGATATCTCAATCACGTCAGAGGCAGGGGATACTAATCCTGAAGATGGAGACCCTACAGCGCTCGAAAACTGGACGATCGGGGAGCTTGAAACCCTGCTTACTGAAAATATCGCATTACCTGTCGCCGTTATGACAAAGCGTGCCGATGCAACGATCAGGATCAACGAAGACAATACAATTCCCACTGTTATATCCGGCAGCGGAAACATAAATATCAGCGCCAGTTCAACTGCAGACGGTACTGTAAAGGCCATAAGCGGCGGGACAGACCCAATAACAATGAATCCGGTCCTGAACATATTCAGCGTAGGGTACAGCAAGGCGGATGCGACTGCTAAAGTCGAGGTCGGGAAGAATGTAACCATTGATGCGGGCGGGGATGTCTCCCTTACATCCGACGCATCGGCCACCGCGAGCGTGACCGCACGGACATCCCAGAACCTCGGGGTCTCTCCTACTAATAAGGATAATATTGCAGTATCTGTGGCCATTGCCAAATCGAATACAACATCTCATGCTACTGTGGCAGAGAACTCATCAATTAATGCAGGAGGCTCGATCTCTGTCAATTCTGCGGGCCAGAGTACAAACTATGCCAGTGCAGAAACCGGGACCTATGATGACGGGCTTGCGGGCATTGCTTTGGGATTGGGATTTAACACCTCGGATATCCAGTCAAAGGTAAACGGTAACCTGACCTCAGATGGATCTCTGTCAAAAGCCTTTGTTCCATCATCCGCAATTACAGGTAATGTAATAGATCTTAATAATGCCCATGGATTGATCACCGGACAAAAGGTTGTATATGAAAGCGGTGAGGGTAACAGCATAGGCGGACTTGAAGACGGGATGACCTATTATGTGATTGCCGATGATGCAAATCCGACCCGGCTGAGGCTTGCACTGACCCTGGAGGATGCCGTAGCCGGAACCGCTATAGAAGGAATAGATGCATCCAAAGCAACTGTTACACAGCACAGGTTTTTTCAACCCGGCATCGGGGTCACGGCCGGGCTTGAAGCCAGTGAATTATCCAGCGGGGTAGCGGGCTTAAGGGGTGATCCCCTTGTCAAGGATGCCCTTTTAAAGGGTGAAATAGCCTCTTTTCTCCCTTTTATCATGACAGGGACATTGAAAAACTTAAGAAAAAATGCAGGATGGTTCGGTACGGATTCTGACCTGAGCCTTGCGGGAACCTTTGCCTATGCCGATTCAACTAACACCGTGATCTCAGAGATAGCAGGCAGTGCTGTTCTTAAGTCAAAAATGGATGTGGATGTGACAGCATCTATTTCTGACAGGGTCCAGGCCGCAGCAGAGAGCGTGATCAATAACGATGGTGAAAATGACAATGCGATCAGTGCCGCGGTGATTGTCGGCTCATACACCGACACTGCAAAGGCGTTAATAGATGACAATGCATCTGTTGATGCAGGGCAGGATCTTACAATCGATTCTTCAATAACCTATCCCTTCCTCACAGAACCTGCGGAATTGTATACCCTTGAAGATTTTTCAAGCCCGGCCAAACTCGGGACACTCCTTGATCAGAAACTGGGTATACAGAGCAAGCTCTTTAATTCATGGGCACGAAGCGTTGGCAAGGGTGATGATGGCAAATGGGGAATTTCGGGATCAGTGGATTATATGAGCTTTACCAATGATTCCGAAGCCGTGATTGGAAAAAATGCCAGGATCAATCAGGATACCGATTATCAGACCGATACCCAGACCGTATCACTCAATGCGGAGACAAACATGAAACTGGTTGATATGTCGGGTATCTTTGACATCAACCTGCAGGCTTCAACGCTTGATGAATTAAAAAAGAAAAAGGACTCACTTGGAAACTGGATCTCCATGGGTGCATCGGGATCATATGGCGGCATAGGCGGCGCAGCACTGCTTATGTTCCTGGATAACACAACAGTGGCTCAGATTGAAGACGGTGCTCATGTCAATACCGGTACAGACGGAGACCTCACGGTTAATGCAGATACGGATATTACAAATATTGCCCTTGTCCAGTCAGGCGCAAGTGCTGGCACATTTGCTGTTGGCGCTTCATTTTCCTATGTTGACCAGGATGACACGACCACAGCAAAGATAGACAGCGGATCAATCATTAACACCGGAGAGGCAACAGTATCCGCAAAGGATGAAACCATTCTTTTTAACGTGGCAGGAGGGGTTGTAAAGGGCCAGAACCTGGGTATCGGCGCATCTGTTTCCATAAACAATATCGACCGTAATACGCAGGCACTTATTGGACACGCTGCCTTTGATCCCCTGTCCTGTATAACAGGTAATACCGTAAACCTGGGATATAATCACGGGTACTCCACCGGGGACGCGGTGGTATACTTGAGCGGGGGCGGGACGAGCATAGAGGGTCTGACGGACGGGGATACCTATTATGTAGTTGTCGTTAATCCTACCACTATCCGCCTTGCAAAAGATCCTGAAGGGATACAGATTGTAGGTATAGCCGCTTCCGTTGATATGGGTGCATCCCACATGCTTGTAACAAAAGAAGGTTCATTTGATTCGGACGGTGATATCGGCCTTGCAGCAGAAAATAGAGGCTCTATAAGCTCCTATTCACTTGCAGCCGCAATAGCATCAAGCAAGAAGGATGATAATACCAAGGAGGAAAAGACACCTGTGCCGGATAAGGTTGATAAGGATGATCCCCTTGACGGTGTATCGTTACCTAAATTATTTGAAGAGAAAAAAGAAGGGGGTGAAACACAAAATACAAAGCCAAAGGCATCCTTTGCAATTGCAGGTGATGTCTCCATAAATATGATCTCAGATAAGACAGATGCAGGGATAAGGGCTGCTGATATCACTAATTCCACAGATATAGACCTTTCCGCCATGTCAAACAGCGGGATAAACTCTATAGCGGGTGCAGCCGCCATTTCCAGCTCTGACGGGACATCCGTGGGACTTGCCGGATCTGTTACCTATAACAGTCTCGATACCAGTACGAATGCCTATATCATTGATTCGGATGTTACTAATACCGGGGCACTGGATCTCTCTGCAGATACCATAAATACCATCCGCACCATATCAGCGAGCGGTTCCATGGCAAGAAAAGACAGCGGTTATGCGCTTGCCGGGTCTGTCTCCGTTAATGATATTGAGGGGGATACATTATCCTATGTCAACAGGTCGGTAATTGATTCAACCGATAAAGTAGACATCTCAGCGACCGATCAATCTACCATCTGGTCAATAGCCGGATCTGCAAGTTATGGCGGAAAGGCAGGCATAGGCGCATCCGTAGCAGTAAACAGCATGGAAAACACAACTGAGGCATTTTCAATGGACTCAGATATCTTATCGGAAGATGATATAGTAATCTCTTCGGATGAGTCGAGCGAGATTAAGACCGTAGCCGCAGCCGTGGGTGCAGCCAAAAGCGGTATGGCCATTGCCGGCTCTGCCTCTGTGAACGATCTTGATAATACAACAAGGGCCTATATTAAAGATAAAAAAGATGAAGGGGTAACTGCTGATAATAATATTTCATTATCTGCAAATGACGATGCGGACATCCTTTCCATAGCAGGTAATATTGCCTTTGCCAAGGGATCAGGAGGGGTCAGCGGAACCGGGTTCGGCGGGTCAGCATCGGTCCTTACAACCAATAATACCGTTGAGTCTTATATAGGAACGGGGAGTAAGGTTACTGCAAAAGGTAAAGGTGACGAAATCGCCGTATATACCGGTCAAAAAGACGATGACGGGAATAACCTGACAGAAAACATCAAAGGAATATCTGTAACAGCCACCTCAAATGAAGAGATATTGAGCATTGCGGCAGGTTTTGCCGGTGCTGAAAAATTGGCGGTTGAAGGGAGCGCCGCAGTACATAACCTTAATGAGACAACATCCGCCCATATCGACGGGGATGCAGAGGTGCTATCCGGTGATCCGGATGAAGAAGGCCGTTTAAACGGTACTGAGCAGAGCGTAAACCTGCTGGCATACGACTTTACCGATATATTAGGTATTGCCGGCGCAGCCTCGGCCAGTATGTCGGGCGGTATCGGGGCAGGTGCGGATGTGGGTGTGATCCGAAAGAACACATTCGCCTATATCGATAATAATGCAGATGTTGACGTGACAAAGGATATCCTGCTTAAGTCAAGGTCCGGTGAAGATATAAATTCCATCTCCGCCGCAGTATCTTTAGGCAAAAGCTGGGCGCTTGGCGGGGCTGCCTCGGTATATGATATAAGAAATAATACAAAGGCATATATCAACGGAGGAGATGCCTCTACCACCGATGTGCATGCTGATGGCAATATCCTGATATCCTCTGAAAATAACACTGAAATAGACAGTATTGCAGGTTCAATCTCGGCAGGCGCCAAGGCCGGGATAGGCGCCTCAGCGACCGTGGCAATTATTGACAAGACCACAGAAGCCTTTATCGGTAAAAATGCAAAGGTAACAGCCGATGGAAACAGGGATGAGATTGATGTTGCTACCGGCCGTTTCACTGTTCAGTCTGTTGATAACACGGGGGATGATTACAGCGTTGATTCATCTGATACGGAGAACCTGAGTATTGATGGTGATGATGTGGATACCGGTGCAGTCTCTTCTAATGAAACAAAACAGTTCAAGGGGCTTGCAGTTACTGCCATATCTAAGGACGATATCTCAAGTATAGCTGCCAGCGGGGGTGGTTCGGGGAACGTTGCAGTTAATCTTGCCGGTTCCGTTAATATCGTGGAGAATAATACCACCGCATATATTGATGACGGGGCATCTATAAACAGCGATATAAGTTCTGCCGGCGATGAGCAGTCTCTCCTTGTAGCAGCAGGAACAGACCTGCGCCATCTGGGTATCGGCGCGGCTGCGGCCTTTTCAGGTAATGTAGGCCTGGGCCCTGCTGCCGAGGTTACGGTGGTTGATAACAATACCACTGCATTTGTCGGTAAGTCGGCCGAGGTAAAGGCAAAGGAAGATATAGAGGTCGTTGCCGAATCCAATCAGGATATACTTTCCATAACCGGTTCAGCGGCAGTTGGGGTTGGAGCGGTCGGCCTTGCAGGGTCTGTTTCTGTCATATCCATAGATAATCAGACCTCTGCATACCTGGCTGACACAACAGGCAGTGAAGATGCTACCGATGTAAGCGCTGGCGGTAACATTGTCATATCCGCAAAGGATAATACAGAGACTGACATCATTGCAGGGAGTGTGGCAGGGGGTTCTGTGGGTATAGGCGGGGCAGTCGGTGTGACATTAATTGATAAAGACACCAGGGCCTATGCAGGTGACAATGCTGTTGTAAACGCAAAGGGCAATTCGGGAAATGTGATATCAGCCTATTCGGGCCAGATGGCTGAGGATGGCAGTTTTACAAAGAAAAATATCAAGGGGTTATCGATACAGGCCACATCATCAGAAGACTTTTCAACAATAACAGGCGCAGGAGCCGGCGGTTATGCAGGGGTTGCAGGGGCAGTGGTGGTGAACAATATTGAATCCGATACCTCTGCCTATACAGGAGAATCTGCACAGATAAACCAGGATAATGAAAACGCGGGCAGCCTCCAGGATGTCAATATCTCGGCTGTTAACAGGGTAGACGATTTTGGCGTTTCAGGAAGTCTTGCCTTTGGAGGAGTAGGTATATCCGGCGGGCTTGGATTTCATAACATCAATAATAACACATCCGCATATCTGGGAAATGAAACCAGTGCAGATACCTTGCAGGATGTGGAGCTGAATGCCCTCTCCAATAAAGAGGCCGAGACCTATGCAATAAGCGCGGCAGGCGGTGCAGTCGCACTGGCAGGAGGAGTGACTATTTTTACAGTAGGCCGGACTCCGGACGCATCATCTGCTGGTGGGATGGCCGCAAAGGGGGGAAATGATGGATATGAAGATCCATCATCCTATGCTGAAGAGCAGGCAGGATATGATTTGCTGGGTGGTGTCCTGGGTGATTCCTATGGGATGGATGATGTAAAGACAAAGGCCGGTGATGAAACAGGTGCTGTCACGGTCTCCCCTGCCACAGTATCTGCAGGGACATCTTCCTTTATCGGTAAGAGTGCTGATGTACAGGCTGGTAACAATATCAACCTGAACGCAAAAGAGCGGTATGATATAGATATTACCTCTGGCGCAGGGGCAGCAGGCTTTGCCGGCCTGGGTGGCGGAGTGGGTGTTGCTGATATCAACAGTACTGTAAAGGCATATATTGATGACAATGAAGATACCGAAACATCAGTCAATGCGGATGGTAATATCAATATCAATGCAAAACTGGATGAAACAACACTGAACAGGGCATATGCCGGTGGTCTTTCATATCTTCTTTCAGTCTCGGGCGCAGTTTCATATACTGCTGACAATTATCTTGTTGATGCCCATATCGGAAAGAATGTAATTATCGATAATGCAGATACCATTTCTGTACTTGCAGAATCAGATACCGATGATACATCAAAAAGCGGTGAAGTTGCTGCATCATTTGGCCTGGGTGTGGGGGTATCCTATGCCGAAGTGGACTCAAAAGGTACAACCCAGTCATATGTTGACAATAAGGCAGAAATCGGGACAGCAGATGATAAAACAGTCGGAGGCTTAACCGTAAAGGCCGGTTCATCAAACACGGCACATACAGATTCCAAGCATATTGCAGGCGGTATAATAGCGGGCGGCTATAATGAATCCGATTCCGATGTCACACCAACGGTCAAGGCATTTATAGGGTCTGATGCAGAGATACATCTCCAGGATGATCTTAATGTAACAGCGCGTGCGGAGGTAGACAGCACTGCCTATACCTGGGGAGGATCATTCGGAGGAGTCGGAATCGGGGTGGGCGTGGCAGAGGCCAAAACGACCCCCACGGTCAAATCATTTATAACCGGCGGCACTCTCACTGACATATCGGCAGAAAATATAGATATTAATGCATACGGTAATTACAACTGGGATGGCCTTGAGCTGACCGATAAAACCGTCAGGGCAGAAAATGATGCCACTGCAGGGAGTATCCTTTTAAGCCATAACAGTCCCTCGGCAACTGCAGACAGTGAATGGACGGTTGATGCCTATGCAGGAGATGATGCGGAGATTGTATCGGAAGGAGAGTTTAGCATAAACGCAAAGAGCTATTCGGGCAAGGTATATTCGGATGTAGACGGCAATTCATATTCACTTGCCGCCCTTGGAAACAATATATCCACCTCAACCTCTAATAATAAGGTTAATGCCTATATCGGAGAAGACAGCTCTGTCACTTCCGGTTACATCAGTATATACGGTTATGGAAAAAGCGATACCTATGCAACCACATACGGTGGAGCAGGCGGTATTATTGCCGGTGCATCTGCCTCTGCAAATACAAATGAAACCAATATTGTTAACGCATGGATTACCGGAAACAAGGATACATCCGCCCGGATACTCGCGGATAATGATATTTCCCTGCTGGCCCTATCCGATATTTTCTTCAATTCACATGCATCTACTACAGGTTACGGATTTGTAGGAAGTAACGGTGCAAGGTTGAATAACACTGTTTCATCAACCGCAAAATCCTACATCGGTACGGAAGCAGATATAGAAGCAGGTAATGACATATCTGTAAATGCCGGAAATAATGTATACAAACTCTATATCGGAACCAATCTGAGCGCAGGGGCCGGTGGTTTCTGGGGCGGACCTGCAGGAGACAGTACAACAACCATAACCGATACGGCGGAGGCATACATAGCCGGAAACAGTACTGCTGATGAAGATAACAGCATAAAGGCAGACAATGATATTACCGTTTCAGCCGCCAATAATGTATATGCCTATGACAAGGCCACGCTGAGTGCAGGCGGGGCCATAGCTGTTGCGGATGTGCATTCCACAATAACAGATACAAATACCGCAAAAGCCTATGTCGGTGGGAATGCCAGGATTGCATCCGGTAATGATATAAACCTTGATTCAATATCAAATGCAAACATTGAAGCCGTGACCTATACGGAAGGTTTCGGGCTTGGCGCATCGGCAGATGGAACCGCATCTACAACAGTTACTACTGATAATGACACCAGTATAGGTGTAAACAGTGTCCTGACAGCCGGGCGGGACATAAATATCCTCGCCGGAAAAGATACAAACGGTTTGCAGAATAACCTGCGCTCAAGGTCGGAAACCCGCTCTTTTTCTGCCGGCGGCATCCCCTTCAGCAGCTTAAAATCATATGCCTATATTAATGATTATAATGACATACTTGTAGGCTCAGGGGCCTATCTCAGGGCAGGAGGGGATATCAATGCAGGTTCCTATATCGGGTCAACCTACAGGGATGCCTATGCACGCGCTAAACTCAGGACTTATGCCCTTTTCGGAATCCCCATTACCTGGTATTCTAATGGTACAAGGGTAAGCAACCTGAATAAAAGTGATTCAGTAACCATAAACGGTAATCTTGAAAGCGGGATAAACCACAACAAGATCCTTGAAATAAACGCAGACGGGACCATTGGCAATAACAGCAACATAGATACAGACCTTATTACCTTCAATAAAAATGTGGACGGGGCAGTCATGTTGCAGGAAAGGATTGATAATCTGACAGAACAGATTGCTGATGAGTCAGATGTAAATGTGAGGACTATCCTTGCACAGGAGAGAAGTCGATATGAAGAACAGTTGACCGAAATCAATAATGGACGTTTAACTGATCCGACATACGGCTATTATGATCTTTATTCGCTGGACAATATAACTGTCGGTTCAGGGGATATCAATATCACCGGTACACTTATCGGAGACGGCAGCTTGAAAGTGCCCGGAAACGATTTTATTATTGATATTCATAATGATTCGCTCGCCCATCTTGAAGTTAATAACCTGGAGATCCCTGATGATCTGAGTGGAAATGTGATACTGAATAACAGGGTTATCACCTCTCATAATACCCTGACTATTGATCCGGGGAAGAATACCGGCAAACGGATAATCATAGAAAACACATATGATCCGGATGCCCCGGATGCAGATAAAAATGCTGCGTCAGACATTACGTTAAAGGGTGATATCACAAACAATGGCGGATCAATAGATATTATAAACAGCAGCGGCAGCATAGAGAGCCTTGCCGATATTACAGGCGATGAGGTAACTATCTATGCCAGAAAGGATTTTGCCCAGGCATATACAAAAGGTCTCTGGCAGGTCGGTTCAAACCCCCTTATTTCAGGCGGAAACATTAATATAAGCGGTGAAGTCCTGAATATAAACGGAACAATCCAGAGCGGAACAGCATACAGGACCATTACCATACCCGAGTTTGACCCGTCTGCGCTTGTTGCTGATAAATATGGCAGAAAATATATACCGACCACGGGAGACAGCAATATCAGGGCATACTGGGACGACGACAAACAATGCATAATGCTTTATGACGTGAAGGTAACAGGCGGCAATATTGCACTTGCAGGAGAAATAGTCAGTACCGGAGGCGGGGCACTGAAGGTCATTGACGGTTATGGCGAGATCAATGTAACCAATAATTCTTCCAAAGACATGGTTATCAATAAGCTGGATACGGGCAACAGGATAAGCGGTAAAATCAAGATCACAGATACGGGCAAGCTTGATATTAATGGAAACCCGCTGGTAACCGAGATTTCCAGATCAAACGGCAATATCAATACAGTTCAATACCGGATAAGATGGAATGAAGAAAGCGGCAAGATTGAGGTTGTTGATGACAGCAGCGTGAATAGTGATCCGGTAACTGGAAGGATCACGCAGTATAAGCCTAGAAGCGGGGCAGAATATTTTGCATATGGAGACGATTATGTCATTACCAATCAGAAGCCATATCCCTGGCTTTCCTCTGAATTCTTGCTCCTGGCCCTGTTTGGGAAAAAGGCAGATTACGGGATAGATGTTCAATTTATGGGGAGTGATCAGTCAGGTATTGATATATCAAGTACCTCTTCGGGTGATCTCCTGTTCAACGGGGATATCAGGAGCCGGTATGGAGATGTATCTGTCGCAAATGAGCAGGGAAATATCTATACAATGAATCAATCTGCGTTGATATCCGGGCAAAATATCCATCTTTCATCCGGAGGAGATATAGGCAGTACAGATCAGGCAGTCCGCATTGATACCCTTGGCGGTCTGTTTAAAGGTGATGCCTCAGGGCAGGTCAACATAGCTGAGACAGAGGGTGCATTGACCATTGATTCTATTATCACCGATGGCGATGCGGTCATTACGGCAGACGGGTCAATATTCGGTCTTTCAGATAACAGCACAACGTTGAGTGCCGCAAATATTACCCTCATTTCCGAAAACGGCGGGATCGGGAATGCGGACAATCATTTCAGAATCAATTCTATGGATGGGATTATTAATGCCGGGGCCTCAAATGATATATTTATCACCGAGACAGAGGGAGAAATGCGGGTAGACCGTGTAACAAGCACCCAGGGTGATGTTACACTTACAGCCGATGGAGCTATACTCGATTATAACTTTCCTGAAAACACTGATGACGATACCTCCGAACAGGTTGCCTCGGCAAAGGAAGACCTGGGACTGGACAGTGGGGAGAAGGTGCAGGAGGCAATTGATGCCTACAAACAGCAGAAAAAGGAGGAATACCAGGACGAACACAGGATATCCGATAATGATACACCCTTTGAACCTGGTGACGACCAGTATGATGGTTCCTATGATCCTGAATGGGAATATAGCCTCACTGGCGATGAAGAGAATGCCTTTGCAGAGAGTATATGGAAAGAAGATGAACTCATAAATGCCAAAAATATACTCACTTTACCCGGGAATACCATAGGTCCTGAGGAGGCAAATGTCTCAGGAAGGAATATAACGCTAATCAGTAATGCAAATATCGGGGTATATGGCGGAGATGAAATCATCAGTCATGAGGATATTGTATCAGGTAATGTCACGGATGCACAGAGACTGCTGCTTGTGCACGCTGAAAAGAACGAGGCATCGTATGATGATGAGGGTAATGTCATTATTTCAAAGGACAAGGATTTCAATATTCATGCAGCAGGGAACATTAATATACAGGCCGGGACCTATGTTTACCTGGGTTCAGAAAGTGATATGAACATAGAAAGTATTTCTGCCGCCTCGGGAGATATAGAACTGACATCCGGTGGATCAATATTAAATGCCTATGATGATAATGGAGTAAACCTTTCCGGCAGTAATATCACCCTCTCCTCTCTTGCAGGTAATACTGGCAGCATTGACCGCGCCCTGAGGATAAATACCAGGGATGGCCTGCTCCATGCAGATGCGTCGGGTCTGGTCAACCTTTTTGAAACAGAAGGTGACCTGATAATAGATAATCTAACCACTGAAGGAAATGCGATAATCGGTGCAGACGGGTCTATACTCGATCTTTCCGGAAGCAGTGCCAGCATAACTGCTGCGAATATTACCCTTAAATCAGAAAATGGAGGAATAGGGCAGGATAGTAATGCAATAGCAGTTGATTCACTTGACGGGATATTAAATGCAGAGGCATTTCAAGGGATATATCTTAATGAAACTGACGGGGCCATGCGAATTGATCGCGTCACAAGCAGGGAGGGAGATATAACTCTCTCCTCCGGAGGATCAATTATTAAAGCAGCTTCAGATGGTGGGGCAAATCTTACAGGGAAAAATATCATCCTTTCATCTACTGATGGCAGTATAGGAAACATTGACGGTTCTGTTAGTATCAATACACTTGGAGGCGCTCTTAACGCAGATGCCCTACAGGGTATCTACATCGCAGAGACGGACGGGACAATGACGGTTGATCATGTGGCAAGTTCTGAAGGAGATGTTGTGCTGACCGCCGAAGGTTCTATTTTAAATGCTGCTTCAGGAGAAGAAACAAATGTAACAGGAAAGAACATCCGCTTATCTGCTGCCGATGACATAGGAAATACGTTAAAGGCAATAAGGATGGATTCAGAGGGGGTATTTAATGCCGATGCAACAGGTCTTATCAACATAACTGAGACAGAAGGCGATCTCACAATCGGATCTGTAGCAACAAAAGGAGATTCAATTATCACGGCTGATGGAGCTATCCTTGATCTTGGAGATGACAGTACAGGCATAATCGCCTCAAATATTACGCTCAGATCGGTTAAAAGAGGTATCGGGCTTAGCGGTAATCATCTGAGTGTCAATTCACTCGATGGAATACTTAACGCAGATGCCCTGCATGGTATCTATATTACAGAGACGGACGGGACAATGAGGGTTGATCGTGTGGCTAGTTCTGAAGGAGATGTTGTACTGGCCGCTGAGGGTTCTATCATTAACTCAGCTTCGGATGGGATCGTAAATACCAGAGGTAAAAATATCACACTTTCATCCAGCTACGGCAGTATAGGTGATTTCGGGAATACAAGGCTTGTTGCCGATTCGGATGGGGTCTTTAACATGACTGCCTATGGTGACATTTATCTTGAGGAGTATGAAGGAGATTTTATTTCCGACCTCGTCTCAAGCCTCACAGGACAGATAGACATACTTGTCAGGGATGGTGGGGCGGATATTGAAACGCTGTCAGCAGCAAGGGATATGGTACTTAAGGCGAATAATGGAGATCTCTTATTAGATACCCTTGTGTCTGCTTCTGCGGATCTATCTGTCTCAAAATCAGGCGGTAATCTCCTGGTTAACAATGCCATGATATCAGGAGGTCTTAAGCTTAATGCGGATAATATCTCGGTTTTAAACGCGGTGCATACAGGACCCGGTCTATTTAATATCAGCGTAGGCGGAGGAAGTTCAGAAACAGCCGATAGTGTAGCAATAACTGCTTTTTCTCCTGACGGTGTAAACTTCGAACGCCTTTCCGCAGAGACTGCTGAGATTAACGCGACAGGCAGGCTATTGATAAATAATGCAATTATCAACAAGAATGCGGTCTTCACAAACGGTCCATACATGGTCATTCTGGACAATGTGAACAGGACGCTGTTAGATACAGACCTGCAATTGTATTCAGAAAGTAACAGGTTTTACCTTCATTTCCCTGAAGGAGACAATCGATACTCAACAAATGCCTACATCGTTAACTATGATGATGATTTTATTATAAACGGACCAAGTTCTGAAAACAGTATTACAAGGATGATCCCAAAGCTTCTTTCTGTTACGGGGTACGCAGGTAGGAGGATGGAAGATAATGCTTTTATTGATATGGCAAATATCTCTTTATCCGGTAATACAACACTCAACGGTTACATTGATTACGGTCAGGGCTGGCCCGGTATAGATGATAAAAATACCATTTCTGATGAAGATGATTTAATTCTGGAAAGATAAATATGTATCCTGCTTAATAAATGAAGTTGATTATAAGTTAGAGGCCTGAAAGAAAATGAGAATACTGCTGTTACTGCTGTTATTACCCCTGTTGATTATTAATAATGGAGATCTTTACGCCCAGGATATATCCGGAGTTGACCCCGGTGCTGTGCGGGAAGGTTCAAAGGATGCCTTTGATTTCTACCGGCTGGAAAAAAGATTAAGGGAACCGGGGGATGCCGATTCAAAAAAAACTTCTGTGGAGGATAAAACCGGGGGAGAGAAAGATACCGGGATTAAAAATGATGAGCGGACTATATTTATCAACAGGATAGAAACAGGTCCTTCGGAAATAATATCAGCAGGAAAACTGAAAGAGATCACAGAAAGATATGAAGGCAGAAATATCACTATCTCTGAGCTTTTTAAGGCCGTAAGGGAGATAAATGAGGTTTACGCTGCTCAAAAGTTCATTGCAGCGCGCGCTGTGCTCCCCGAACAAAAAGTCGAAAAAGGCGTGGTCAGGATCAAACTGATAGAAAGCCATGCAGGTAAAATAACGGTAGAGGATAACAAATATATAAAGGATTCATTTTTTACAAAACGCATCTCATTAAAAAGCGGGGATCTTATCAGGATAGACAGACTGGAAAAAGATATCTTCTACCTGAACAATACCAATGATGTCAGTGCAAGGGTGGAAATAAAGGCAGGAGAAACCGCAGGGACAACCGACTGCATCATAAAGGCAAAGGAGCCTGAGAGATATCAACTGACCATGTTTTCTGATAATGCGGGAAGAGATACGGTCGGTCTATACCGCCTCGGGATGATGTTCACTGCCCCTGGGCTCTTAGGCTATGCGGATCAGTTAAATATAAGCGCCTTTACGTCTGAGCATTCGAGCACAACGGCATGGTCAGGGTCATACAGTTATCTTTTAAACAGGTTTGGAACAAGGATGGCTCTTTCATATGACAAAAACCAGATAAAGGTCATCTCAGGAGCTTTTGAGACCCTGAATATAAGCGGTGACTCATATGACCTTGGTACGGATATCAATCATCCGCTGATCGTGGAATCTGCTCTCAGGGTGAACCTCTTTACCGGGTTGCATTTTACCGAATCTACCACCGATTTTGATGGTGAGCCCCTGTATTCAACAGAGGTAACAAACCTTAACCTTGGATTTGACTTTCAGACATTCGACCGCAGAGGTAGTTGGTATACCAGCCACAGGCTGAGCAGAGGTGTAACCTTCTGGGGAGGAGATGTCAGCTTCTTAAAATACAACTTTTTAATCTCCAGACAGCTTCTGCTTGGAGAGAATTCCTTCCTTGTATTTAACGGCAGGACACAACTTACAGGCAGCAATATGCTCCCCTCATCTGAGCAGTTCCAGGTTGGCGGTTCAACTTCAGTCAGGGGATTCCCGGAGGGGTTTCTCATAGGCGATGAGGGATACATGGCGAACCTGGAGTTTTACTTCCCTGTAGTTCCAGCCGGGAGCGGAAGGCTTTCTTCTCTTCTGAACCGGAGGTTAAAAGGCCTTCTTTTTATTGATCACGGGGAGATACTTAAAAACAGGGGGAACGCCGATGGCCGGATCACAGGCGCAGGTATTGGCCTGCTTATAAAATACTCAAAATATTTTACAGGAAGGCTAAACCTGGGCATCCCTTTAACAGACAGGAATACGCTTGAAGACAATTATCAGGTTCATTTTGTTATCCAATCAAGGCCGTTCTGATTCAAAACTGGCTCTGATTTTGAGAATCATAAAAATACAGGACAACAAGAAAACAATATAAGAGATAATTACGATTTTTCAAAAGGCTTCAGAGGAAAGCATTACGAAGCTTACAGTAAAGGCCATATTTTTAATTTTTAATTTTGAATTTTGAATCTTGAATCTTGAATCTCTTTCCATCTTTTCCCTTGATTTTTCAGGTGAATAGCCTTAAGAAAAACCTTAAATGAAGAAAAATAGGAACCGCGAATTAACACGAATGAACACGAATAAAAAAGAAAATTATTATTCGCGTTTATTAGCGTACATTCGTGGTTACAAATAACAGGAGGGCTTTTCAATGGGGAATCTGCCAAAGGGCGAACAGTACGGCTTTTTATCTGATGGTACAAAGGTGGTTTATGAGATCACGGTCGGTGAACCCTGTGACCTTGGATTTCAGCGGCTTCACAGACGCATAAAAAGGGTATGCGAAGATTACAGACAACCGGACCCCACTGACACCTTTAAATATGATGCTGCAAAATTCGCCCTTGAGGCTGCATCAGGCAGCAGGAATACCCTGCTTTTTGATGACCTCGGCATGCCTTCGGTTATGGTGCGTATACCGCGTTTTAACTGGTCTGATGTTGTGGCTGGTGGTGAGGACAAGCCCTGTTCCGCCTTTGTAGTTGATGGCAAGGTGCTGGATTACATCTATATCAGCAAATACCTTAATGTAATCGAAAACGGCAGAGGATATTCGCTCCCTGGCCGTGACCCTGCCCATACCATAACCATTGATGATGCACGCGAGGCATGTGCACGGAAAGGAAAGGGCTGGCATCTCTTTACCAA